>NZ_QPGR01000016.1 GCF_004323845.1 Campylobacter novaezeelandiae
TCAATCCCCCCCCCAGAATACTATTATTATTTATTTTTTTATTAAAATTAATTAAAGCAAGTCCAAGTTTATAAGAGAGGGTATTTTTTATTCTATATGAGGCATTATCTTGCATTATTGTTCCTTTATAAGTCAAAATGGTTATTATATTAATTATTAAATTAATATAGGTTTTATTGGTTAATATTTACAAATTATTATTATACCCCCCCCCGCTCCGTTCTTAAATTTTTATTTAAACGCTATAAAGCTTTCAAAATTTGCCCATTTAAAAATACTTTCAACTTTCTTAAAACCTGCATTTTTAAACATAGTAAAATTTTCATTTTCACTATAAGGAATAAGTACATTTTCTAAAGCTTCTCTTTTTGCAGCTATTTCAAATTTAGAATAACCTTGTTTTTGTTTATAGTCTGCATAAAGTTCTATAATATTTTTTGACAAAAAAGCATCCTCATAAAGTATTTTTTCACTTATTATAAATACACCATTCTCATTTAAATTTTTATAGATTGTATTAACTAATTCTTGTCTTTTAGGTGGACGAATAAATTGTAAAGTATAATTGGCCACAAAAACATCGCTTTTAAAGAAATCAAATTCGCACAAATTAGCTTCAAAAAATTTAACATCTAAGCCATAAGCTTTTATCTTAGATCTGGCAATATCAAGCATAGAAGGAGAGTTATCTACGCCAAAAAGCTTAAAATCTTTTCTTAAATTTGCTAAAAAAATTAAAAAATTCGCACTAGAACAACCCAAATCGCAAATTATAGCTTCTTTAGATATAATTTTTGCTATTAAATTTGCACAAAGTTCTAAATTTTCTTTATAAAAAGGCACGGATCGATTAATCATATCATCAAAAACGCTAGCTACATTTTTATCAAATTCAAATTGTTTTTTTAAATCTTGTTTAAAAAGCTCATCTTTCATTTTTCATCCTTTAAAATTTCTTTAGCTTTTTGTATATCTTTTGAAATTTGATTTTTTAGTTTATTTAAATCCTCAAATTTTTGATTTTCCCTGATATAATCCACGAATTCTAATTCTAGAATTTCATGTAATTTTAATTCATCATCAAATTCTTCTAAAATATGACTTTCTATGGAAAAATTATTATCACTACTTCTAATTCCTATAAAACTTACGCTTTTATAGCTTTGATTTTTAAATTTTATAAAAGTTGCATAAACCCCATCTTTAGGCAAAAAATAATCTTTACATTCTAAATTTAAAGTAGCAAAAAGCTCTTTTGAGCCAAGACCTTGTCCTTTTATTAACCTTCCTTTAATACCATAATTTCTGCCTAAAAAAGAATTGGCTTTTTTTATATCACCTTGTTTTAAATACTCTTTAATCAAGCTTGTATGCACACCCACTCCATTAATACTAAATTCATCAACAATAATTGTTTTAATACCGCTTAACATTTCTATATCATTAGCCTTATAAGCTCTATTTTTGCCAAAACTAAAATCATAACCTACGATAATAAGCTTTAAATTTCTAAATTCTTTTTTTAAAAATTGTAAAAATTCTTTACCATCTAAAGTTTTAATATCTTTAAAATCAAGCTCTACTATTTCTTTTTTTGTTAAACAAAATTTATCTTGATTAGTGCAAAGTTTTTTACCTTTAAATTTATCTATGATTAAAAGTATGCCTTGATCATCTAAATAATCTATAAGTTTTTTATGACCTAAATGAATTCCATCAAAACTTCCTATAGCCAAGCTTTTCACTTTATCTTTTACTATAGTAGTAGAAATACTCAACATTACCCTCTTTTCCTCTAATCTTAGATTCTTCACTAATTTGTAAAATCCAACCTAAATTTATGCAAGCTTTTTCAAAATTTCTTCTTGCTTCTTGCACTATCTTTTCATCCTTTAAAATGCCCTTTTTATCTCTTTTAGCATCCTTTCCTACTTCAAATTGGGGTTTAAAAAGTAAAATGATATCTTTTAAAGCCAATTTATCAATATAAAAAAGCAAATGTATCAAAGATATAAAACTAACATCACAAGTAATAAGATCAAATTTTTCATCACTTTTAAAAGTTCTTAAATCAGTATTTTCTATCAAATTTATCTTAGAATTATTGCGCAAACTTGAATGAAGTTGATTAGAACCTACATCTAAAGCAGTAATTTTTAAAGCCTCATTTTCTAATAAAATTTGGACAAAACCACCTGTGCTAGAACCTATATCAAGACAATTTCTATCTTTTATAAGAATATTTTTATTTTCTAAAAAAGATTTAAGTTTAAAAGCTGCACGAGAAACATAAATTTTACTTAAAAGTTCCAGTTTTAACTCTTTGCAAATTAATATTTCTGCTTCAATTAAATCTTTATTTTGAATTAAAGTTGTCACATCAAAAGAAGCCTTAAATAATCTAGAATTTAGTAAAATCTCTTTATTTTCTATTAGCTCTGTAGCTTTATTTCTGCTGATTTTTAAACGTTTAGAAACAAAAAAATCATATCTCATTTTAAACTTTCATTAACAGCTTTTTGCAAATCTTCTTTTTCTTTAGAAAACCACCAAATTCCAAGTTCAAAAGCATTTTTATTTAAGAGTTCTTGAACTTTTTTTAAATTATTTTCAATTTGATCTTTATTTTGTTTTAATGAAGTTAAATTTTGTTCTTTTAATAGAGCTATATTTTCTACAAATAAGGCAAATTCTTTTTGATAAGGTTTTATTTTTTCATTTTTTGTTTCTTTTATAAAAAATATTCCCAAAATCATCATAAAAGAAAAGATATATATATAATTCTTATTTTTTATTTTAAAAGCAAAATTATAAATATAAGCAAAAGAAAGAGAAAATATAAAAAAATTTGAAAAATCAAAAATCAAATGAATCATTTTAAACCAAACTACACCCAAAGAAGATAAAAAATATTCTTCTATAAACTTTATAAGTGTCAAAATTTCAGAAATAAAATCAAACACAAAAAAAGTAGAAATCTTATAAGGTATAACATTTTGGCTAAAATTTTCTAACCTTACTTCTTCTAAAGAGCTAAAAAATAAATTAAAAATTGCATAAATTAAAGCTATTAAAAATGCACTTATGATAATGATTCTAAAATCACTATAAGCATTATCTATAAATTGAAAATTTAATTTTTTTCTTAAAAACACTAAACATAAAGGTAAAAAAATAAGCAAAAAAAATAATTCTTGTTTTTGAGCTGTAATTAAATTTAAAAATAAAGATAAAAAAGTAAAAATAGCCATAAAAAAACTTATGATATAGATTAAAAAATCTCCCATGCTCAAACGATAGATTAAGCTATTTTTTACAATAGTGGCTTCTTTTATGATATTTTTTCTAAATTTTAAAAAAACAAAAAATTCTCTAGCTAAACCATAAAAAATTAAAGGCAAAAAGATCAAAGAAAAATTCGAGTATTGCCAAGTCAAAATAAAAGCAAAAAGAGCTAATAAAGCTATCATTTTATAAGCTCATTAAAGGCATTTTCATCTATACAAGTTATATTAAGCTCCCTTGCTTTATCTAGTTTAGAGCCAGCCTCTTCTCCATAAAGAACAAAATTTGTTTTTTTAGAAACAGAACTACTCACCTTACCACCTAAACTTTCTATTAAAGCTTTAAATTCATCTCTAGGACGTGAAAGTGTTCCCGTAATAACAAAAGTTTTACCTATAATTTTACTATCATTTTGTATTTCATTTTGATCCAATCTTAAATTTAAAATTTTATAAAAATTATCAATTCTTTGATGATTAACACGTATAAATTCACAAAGACTTAAAGCCATTTGATTTCCAAAGCCTTCTAAATTTTCATAACTTTCTAAGCTTTGTTTATGCCAATCAAATCCAAAACTAAGACTTAATTTTTTAGCCGCTACTTCTCCAATATGCTCAATACCTAAAGCTGTAATAAAACGGTAAAGATCGCAGTTTTTTGCATTCTCAATGGCATTTAATATATTGTTAATCTTTTTTTCCCTAAAACCCTCTAAACCTTCAAAATCGCTAAATTTTAAATAAAAAATACTCTCAATTGTAGTAATTTTTTTATTTTTATATAAAAGCTCTACTATACTTTCTCCAAGTCCGTCTATATTTAAACATTTTTTAGAGACAAAATGAATGATTGAATTTAAAAGTCTATCCTCGCAATCAATATTTTGACATTTTATCAAAGCACCCTCATCTAAAAGCTCACTTTGACATGTAGGACAAATTTTTGGACGCAAAATATTAAGTTCTAAACCATCTCGACGCTCTTTAAAAACCTTAGTAATCTTAGGTATAACATCACCACTTCTTATAATACTTACATAATCATTAATTTTTACATCAAGTCTTGCTATTTCATCAAAATTATGAAGTGTTGCGGATTTAACTATAACCCCATCTAAATTTACAGGCTCTAAAATCGCCACAGGTGTTATAACCCCACTTCTTCCCACTTGCAAATTTACACCTATTAAACGCGTGGTTTTTTCAAGTGCAGGGAATTTAAAAGCTGCCATAAATCTAGGAAATTTCACTGTATATCCAAGCTCATTGCAAAGATTTAAGTCATCAACCCTTACGACCATACCATCCATCATCATAGGTTTTTTATCTCTTAAATTTAAAAGCTCTCTATAAGCAATCATTACTTCATTTAAATCCTTACAAAGCCTTACAAAATCATCTTTTAAAAAACCAAGATTTCTTACAAATTCCATAATCTCTGAATGTTTGCTAAATTTAAGACTGTTTTGCCCTACTCCCCAAGGATAAAATTTTAAATTTCTTTCTTTGGTAATACTTGTATCAAGCTGTCTTAAACTCCCACTTGCTGCATTTCTAGGATTTGCAAACAAGCTTTGATTTAAATTTGCTCTTTTTTCATTAATCTTTTCAAAATCATCTTTTAAAATTACTACTTCACCACGAATTTCTATCTTTTCTAAATAAGGAATATTTTTTGGAATACTATCAATTTCTAAAACATTTAGCGTTATATCTTCTCCTATTTTTCCATCTCCTCTTGTAGCTCCACTTATTAATTTGCCATTTTCATAAACCAAATTTAAACTTGCTCCATCAAATTTAGGCTCTATAAAAAAATTATTTTCACTTCTTGCTCTTTTTGCCCATGCTTTTAATTCATCTTCGTTAAAAACATCTTCCATTGACCACATAGGGCTTAAATGAGAAATTTTTTTAAACTCACTTTGTATGGTTGGAGCGATTTTTTGTGTAGGAGAGTCTTTAAGTAATAAATTAGGATTTTCGCTTTCAAATTTTTTAAGCTCTTTGATTAAATTATCATATTCTTCATCACTCGCCAAAGGCTCATCTTTTTCATAATAAGCCCTCATCCAAAGATTTGCTAATTTTACTTTTTCTAAATATTCTTCTTTAGTCATAATACTACCTCTTGCATTGCTTCATTAAGCTTAAAAAGTTGTTTATGTTCGTATAAATCATGAGTTCTTATGATACTTGCCCCATTTTCAAAAGCTTTTAAATGCAAATATAAACTTCCTGCTAAACGATCTTTAACCTCGCTTTTAAAATATGCATTAATTACACTTTTACGACTTGCTCCTACCAATAAAGGCTTATTAAATTGTAAAAAATGTTCTAAATGTTTAATTAAAATCAAATTATGCTCTGCGCTTTTTCCAAAACCAATACCTACATCTAAAATACTATCTTTTACTCCATAATTTTCTAAAATTTGTAATTTTTCTTTAAAAAATTCGCTTACTTCATATAATAAATCTTCATATTTTGGATCATTTTGCATAGTTTTTGGAATTCCTTGTATATGCATTAAACAATACGATGATTGATAACTCGCAGCGAGTTTGGCTAAATTTTCATTTTTTAAACCTGTTATATCATTGATAAGTTTAAAACCTTTATTTAGAGCATATTCTAAACAATACTCATCAAAACTATCTAAACTAAAAATACTTTCTTTATAATAATTTTTAGCATAGATTAAATCAAGTATATTTTTAAGCCTTTTAAATTCTTCTTCTTCTCCACAATACTCACTTCCAGGTCTTGAACTTACCGCTCCTATATCTATAAATTCAGGTTTTAAAGATAAAGTCTCAATAAGCTTTCTTTCAAAATCCAACTCACTAACACGACTTTGCTCATTAAAACTATCGTTGTTTATATTAATAACTGCCATTAATTTTGCGTTTTTGGGTTTTAAGAAATTATTTTGCAAAAAAGAAGCTAAATTTTTAAGTTTAAAATCTTGCAATTTTTCTTTATCTATAAGTTTTTGAATTTGATCTTTTGTAGCCATTAAAAGAGCATTTGAATGTGAAATTTTAGCTGTGATCACTTCTTTATGAGTTATAAGTTCAGCCCCAACTCTCAAAGCATCTTGCTTTAAAATATTTGCTGCTGGAACACTTATATCTTTAATAAAAATAAAATGAATTTCTTTTTTATTGGACATAATTTTTTGCCCGAGTTTATGAGGATTTATAAAGCCACAAAGAAGATTAAAATCTGTCTTAGGATTAATTTTAAAAAATTTCATTAAGCCTCATAAACATTTAATAATAAAGTTGCAAACAATAAACTTGCTTTTGAGTTTAATTTTGCAAGTTCATACGCCTTATAAAAAAAATCGAGTTCTTCTTCTTTAAACTTTTTAACTTTTAAGCATTCTTGAGCAAGAAGAGAGATTTTTTGCATAAGTTCTACTTTATCTAAATTTTCATTTTCTTTAATAAATTCAAAAATCATCTTTAAATCAAGTTTTTTAAGGTCTATTTTAAGATCAATTTCTTCTTTTATAATTTTATCTTTTTGGCATATAAGACGCGATTTAATTGTTGGTAAAAGAAGATTCTTGGAAGGAGTTACTATAAGAAATTTAATATTTCTTGGAGGCTCTTCTAAAAGTTTTAATAAAAAATTTTGTGCTTCTATTCTAAAAGAATAAGCCATTAAAATAATGATTTTTTCTTGAGTTTCAGCAATATAACTTTCTTTTTCAACAGCTCTTGCATCATCAAGCAAAAATTCATTAGCAACTTCTTTTGGAATAAATCTTAAATTTTTAAAACCAAAATCTTCTATCATTTTAGTTTTAATTCCATCAAAATCATTACTAATGATGATTTTACTTACAAAAGACATTTAAAGAACAACCTTAGAAAATAAAATGGCATCTATGCTTAAATCTAAGAGCTTAAACAAAGAAATAAGCTTAGCATCTAAATCTTTATCTTTAGAATTTAAGTAAAAACTATTTTGAAGTTGTTCATCAAAAAGCCAAAGTAAACTATCATCTTTAGATTTGGCAATTAAAGATTTTTTATCCGTGGTGCTTCCTATATAAAAATAGACATAGCCATTAGGAAAAGTAAGATCTAATAAATCATTAAGCAAAAATATATCTTCAGTATTTTGTATCTTTTTCTTATAAAGACAATCCAAAGATACAAAAGGAAGCATAGGTCTTGAATTTTTAGAATTAATATTTTTTAAAAAATAATGTTCATACCAAGACCTTTGTTCATCACACATTAGTATAAAAGTGCGTCCCTCTAAAAGATGCTTAAGTCTTGCTGCCATAAGCGGAGCCCATTCTAAACGGCGACTTTCCATCCAATTTAAAAAAGTCCCACCATTTCTAATATTTTCTAAAGTAAAACTAAGAAAATCACTCATTATTTATCAAGTCCATAAACTTCATGCAATGCTCTTACTGCAAGTTCTCCATATTTTTCTTGAACTATCATTGAAATTTTAATTTCACTTGTTGAAATCATTTCTATATTAATACCTTCATTTGCCAAAGCTTTAAAAGCCATTGAAGCAACACCTGAATGAGATTTCATACCAACTCCTACAATAGAAACTTTTACCACAGCACTATCTGTTTCTATAATAATATTAGAATCTAAAATTTCTTTCATAGCTTTTTTTGTTAATTCTAATTCGTTTTCTGGAACTGTAAAACCAAGATTTGTTGTCCCATCAATGCCTACATTTTGTATAATCATATCAACATTGATATTTTCTTTTGCAATGCTTGAAAAAATTTCAGCTGCAATACCTGGTTTATCTTGTATATTTCTTAAAATAATTCTAGCTTGATTTTTGTCCATAGCTATACCGCTAACTAAAGCCTGTTCCATTCCATTTTCTTGTATAATCATTGTCCCCTCATTATCATTAAAACTATTTCTTGTTACTAATTTAACATTTAATTTTTTCGCAAGTTCAACTGATCTGTTTTGCAAAACCTTAGCTCCCAAACTTGCAAGCTCCAACATCTCTTCATAAGAAATTCTATCAAGCTTTTTAGCCTTAGGTTCAATCCTTGGATCGGTCGTATAAACTCCATCTACATCAGTATAAATTTCACACAAATCAGCATTTAAAGCTCCTGCAAGTGCTACAGCGCTTAAATCACTACCACCGCGTCCTAAAGTCGTTACTTCTCCTTTTTCATTTACTCCTTGAAAACCAGCTACGATAACTATTTTTCCGTTATTTAATTCATTTTCAATAGCACTAGGATCAATATATTTAATTTTGGCTTTGGTGAAAACACTGTTAGTAATAATCCCAGCTTTTCTTCCAGAAAAAGAAATAGCCTTAAAACCTTTTTCATTTAATGCTATAGACAAAAGTGCTGAAGTCACCCTTTCGCCACTACTTAAAAGCATATCTAAATCATTAGCTTTTGGTTCTTTGCTAAAAAAATTAGCATATTCAATAAGCTCATTTGTAACTCCACTCATAGCAGACACTACAACAACAAGCTTATTACCCTCTTTGACACTTTGTATCACCCTATTTGCAACCGCCTCAATGCGTTCTAAATTTCCAACACTTGTTCCACCATATTTTTGAACTATTAGCATTAAATATAACCTTTCTCTTTAAAGTACTTAATCACAGTAATATAAATATCTTTTTTAAAATGATTAATCATTTTAAAAATCTGTTTTAGCTCTACAAATTCATAAGCACTAAACTCAGGAAATTTAGTATTTATATTAACCTTAGTATCATCCTTTAAACGCACTAAAAAATACTTTTGAATTTGTCCGTTATAAGGATGCATTTTTTGTGCTATTTTATCTGGAAAATCGTAGCTTAACCATTTAGGATATTCAGCAATAATCTCAATATCATCTGTTCCAATCTCTTCTTTAAGTTCTCTAAATAAAGCATTTTTGGCATTTTCTCCTTTATCAATCCCACCTTGTGGAAATTGCCAAATATTTTCCATATCGTTTCTTTTTGCTATAAAAATTTTACATTTTAAAGGATATGAACTTGAAAGTATAATTGCTGCAACATTAGGTCTATATCGTTTTATTTTATTTTCTTCTTTCATTAAATTATTTTAACTTATTTCAAATCAATTTTTTATTAAAATTTGCAAAAATTTTAAATTTGTAGAGAAAATACATATGCATTTATATATCCATATCCCCTTTTGTGAAAGCAAATGTTATTATTGTTCTTTTACCTCTTTAAAAAAAAAGAATTACGAAGATAGTTATTTCAATGCTTTAAAAAAAGATTTAGATTTTCAACTTAATTTTTTTAACATAAAGAAAAAATCGATTAAAACTGTTTTTATAGGAGGAGGAACTCCAAGCATCATACAAGCTAAATATTATGAAGAAATTTTTAAAATTTTAGAACCTTTTTTAGCTAAAAATTCAGAAAATACTTGTGAAGCAAATCCAAATTCAACTTCTTTAGAATGGCTTAAAGAAATGAAAAATTTCGGTCTTAATCGTATTTCTTTTGGAGCTCAAAGCTTTCACCCAGAAAAATTAAAATTTCTTGGAAGAATTCATAGCCAAGATATGATTTTTAAAGTATTAGAAAATGCAAATAAGGCAAATTTTAAAAATATAAATCTAGATCTTATTTATGATACAAAAATGGATAATAAAAAAATGCTTGAATTCGAACTTTTTAATTTGAAAAAAATTAAACCCTTAATCACTCATTTAAGTGCTTATAATCTTAGCATAGAACCAAAAACCATTTTTGCCAAAAAAGAATCCTTTAAAAAAAATGCACCCTATTTAATGAATTTTTTCATTAAAAATATTAAAAAACTTGGTTTTTTTCAATATGAAATTAGCAATTTTGCAAAAAATAAAACATATATTTGCAAACATAATCTTGCCTATTGGCAAGGAAAAGCTTATATAGGTTGTGGCTTAAGCGCAATAGGATTTTTAAAAAATCAAAGATTTTATACTATAAAAAATTTAAAAGATTATATAGCAAATCCCACTTTTAGAGACATAGAAAAACTAAATCCACAAGACTTAAATTTAGAATACTTATTTTTAGGACTTAGAAGCTGCGTAGGTTTAAATGAAAAAAAATTAGATAATACAACTAAGGAAAAAGCATTTTTCTTAACCAAAAAAAGAAAACTAATTTATAAAAATGGAATTTTTTACAATACTAACTATCTTTTAAGTGATGAAATCGCACTTTATCTTTCTTAAAAAAATATAAATTATAAAAATAATTTATTTTTTAGGAAATTTATGTAAAATTGTTTACTTTAATTATAATAATTTGTTTAAGGTAAATAAATGGGTTTTGGCGAGATTCTAGTCATTTTAGTTGTTGCTATTTTAGTGTTAGGACCCGATAAACTTCCAGAAGCAATTATGCAAGCAGCAAAAATTTTCAAGGCATTAAAACGCAATATTGATGAAGCCAAAGCCAGTATAGAAAAAGAAATTAGAATTAATGAACTTAAAGATGAGGCTAAAAAATACAAAGATGAGTTTTCATCAGCCAATGAAAATATAAGGAAAAAATTAAGTTTTGAAGAATTTGATGAACTTAAAAAGGATATTATGAATAATAATAAAGTTGATTTGACATTTGATTCCTCAAAAGAAAAAAACACAGAACAAGAAAATTTAAAATCAGATATGGAAAAATAAATGTTTGAAGAATTAAAACCCCATTTAGTAGAGCTTAGAAAATGCTTATTCATTAGCATTTGCTCTATTGTGATAATGTTTTTTGTATGCTTTTCTTTCAATGAATATATTTTAGATATACTTAAAAGTCCAGTAGAAGCTGTTTTGCCAGAAGTTTCAAAACAAATTACTTTCGTTGAACTTCAAGAACCTTTATTTACAGCAATGAAAGTTTCTTTTTTTACCGCTTTTATCATTTCTTTGCCTATTATTTTTTGGCAATTTTGGAAATTTGTATCTCCTGGTCTTTATGACAATGAAAAAAAACTTGTTATCCCTTTTGTAAGTTTTGCAAGTATTATGTTTATTTTAGGGGCATTATTTTGCTATTTTATTGTAATCCCTTTAGCGTTTAAATTTTTAATTGATTTTGGGGTAAAAACTCAGGATTTTAAACCTTTAATTAGTATTGGTTTATATGTTGGATTTTTTACAAAACTTATTATTGCCTTTGGTTTAGCTTTTGAAATGCCAGTTATTACGTTCTTTTTTGCAAAACTTGGATTGATCGATGATGCTTTTTTAAGAAAGCATTTTAGAATTTCTGTGCTTATTATTTTTATATTTTCTGCTATGATGACCCCTCCTGATATGATTTCTCAATTTTTAATGGCAGTTCCACTTTGCGGCCTTTATGGAATTTCAATTTTAATTGCTAAAAAAATCAATCCAGCAAAAGTTAACGAGGATGATGCATAAAGATTTAATTCTTTCAAATTACGATTACTACTTACCTAAAGAACTAATAGCTAATTATCCTGCAAATCCAAAAGAAAATGCTAGACTTTTGGTTTATGAAAGAGCTAAAAATAAAATTACTCATAGTACTTTTGCAAATCTTGATCTTTTCTTGCCTCCTTGTGCTATATTTTTTAATGATACCAAAGTAATCAAAGCAAGAATTTTCGGAGAGAAAAAAAGCGGAGCAAAAATAGAACTTTTTTTACACCAACCTCATGAAAACAATGAATTTTTAGTGCAAATTAAAGGACGTGTGAGGGAAAATGATATTTTAAATTTTCAAAATAATCTTCAAGCTAAAATTATCAAACTTTTAGAAAATGGGATGCGTAAAGTTTTATTTTATCAAAATGATAAAATCATTAATACCTTGACCCTTTATAATATTTTAGACACTATAGGGCATATTCCTTTACCTCCTTACATTAAAAGAGAAGATAAAAAAAGCGATGAAATAGACTATCAAAGTGTTTTTGCCAAAAATTTAGGAGCCATTGCAGCCCCAACTGCAAGTTTGCATTTTAGCAAAAATATGCTAGAAGTTTTAAGCAAAAAGCATGAAATTTACTATTTAACCCTTCATGTTGGCGCAGGAACCTTTAAAAATGTTGAGTGCGAAAATCTAAAAGATCATAAAATGCATTCTGAATTTTTTAACATAGATCAAAATGCGGCTTCCGTAATTAATTCTAAAACTCCCATTTTAGGAGTTGGAACAACAACAACTAGAACAATAGAATATTTTGCAAGAACTCAAAAAATGAATGGAGAGTGCGATCTTTTTTTACATCCCTTTAATAAACCCATAAGACAAAATTATCTTTTAACAAATTTTCACTTGCCAAAATCTACTCTTATAATGCTTGTTTCAGCCTTTATTGGTAGAGAAAAATGTTTAGAGCTTTATAAACTTTGCATAGAAAAAAAATACCGCTTTTACTCTTATGGAGATGCAATGTTAATTATTTAAAATATCCAAGCTCTATCATCTTTTCATAAATTTTTGCTGTAATAGCTCCTGAAGTAATGCTTCTTCCACCATGTTCTACTAAAATTGTAACAATATATTTTGGTTTAGAATATGGCGCATAAGAAGTAAGCCAAGTATGTGATCTTGTATAATATTTTAACTGCTCCTCATTAACCCTGTTCTTATCTGCTTGAGAAAAACCTATAACTTGTGCTGTTCCTGTCTTGGCTGCTATTTTTATAGGGATATTACTTAAATATCTATAAGCCGTTCCTCCTTGTTCATTAGCCACTGCATACATAGCTTGTCTAATTAAAGGTAAATTTTCTTTTTCCAAAGGAGTAAAGATATCATGCTCTACCTTGCTAAAAGTTTGATTATTTTCAGTTTTTCTTAAAAAATGAGGAATTATTTCTTTTCCGCTTGCAAGTTGTGCAGTATATCTAGCAATTTGCATAGGGGTTACTAAAAAATTCCCCTGTCCTATACTTGTATTTAAGGTTTCACCTTGATACCAAGGAAGATTAAATTTTTGCATTTTCCATTCACGGCTTGGAACAGTCCCAACAAATTCATTGGGTAAATCTACTCCAGTTTTTTCACCAAAACCAATGCGTCCTAAAGTTCTTGAAATTCTATCAATTCCTATTTGTAAGCTTCCATTATAAAAATACACATCACAACTTTGCTTAATGGCACTTCTTAAATCAACATGTCCGTGTCCGTTTCTATTCCAGCATCTAAAATTTCTTCCTCCAAGTTCTACTTTTCCACTACAAAAAAAATTCGTATTTGAAGTTATAATCTTAGAATCTAAAAATGATAGTCCCACACCCATTTTTACAACAGATCCAGGAGGATAAAGTCCATTAACAAGCTTATTGGTAAAAGGATGATCAAGATTGTTTGAAAGCTCACTCCACTCTTTGATTGAAATTCCTGTTACAAAGGGATTAAGATTATATTCTGGAAAACTTCCAGCAGCTAAAATTTCGCCACTTGTAGCATCCATTATAATAGCAGCACCAGCATTGTCATTAAAAATCTCGGTTAAAAAACTTTGCAATTTCATATCAATTGTTAATTCAATATCTTGAGAGACTGGTGCTTTGTAAGATAATTGTTCTATTTCTTTATTTAAAGCATTGACCTTATAAACCCTAGTTCCTTTTTGACCTTGCAAAATATCATTATAATATCGCTCAATTCCACTTTTTCCAGTATAACCGGTAAGCTTTGTAATATCATTTTCACTAACATCTTGCAAATTAGCTTTTCCTACATATCCTATAATATGAGAGGCTAAGTGATTAAAAGGATAAACCCTTTTTACTGCTGGCTCAATTTTTATATTTTCATTTAAATTAAGCTCAGAAAAATAAGATAACATTTTCTCATAAGGAACAAAATCTATAACTTTAATAAAATCTTGATTATAATAAGAATCGTTGCGTTTATATGTTCTCTCTAGCATAGTTATATTAAGATCTGGAAATAAATTCACAAGATTATTTAATTCTTTTTCTAAAATAATTTTATTTGTTTTTTTAAGACTTAAGTAAGGCTTTATGGAGATACTAAATCCTAGATCATTGATAGCAAGTAAAGTTCCGTTTCTATCATAAATTTGCCCACGTACTGGAGCTAAATATTCTGTTTTAATTGCATTTTGTTTTGCCATTTCTTCATAATAAACATTTGATTTTATACTCAAATAATATACACGGCTAAGCAAAAAAACAAAAAACAATATAATAAAAGTTATAACAATTTTTAAGCGTATCAAATTTTATTCCTAAAAAGAATATAAGCAATAAGGGACTCAATGACCAAAGAATAAAAATATTCTACACCAAAGACCTTTAAATCTGATTTTAAAATATAAGAAAATATTAAATCTATTACATAAATAAAACCATAAGCACACAAAACAAAAGTAATAGGTATAAATTTTTCTATTTTTAAATTTGTTTTAATCCAATAAGCAAAAAAATAATAAAAAATAAAAAAAGCAATCCAAGAAGAAAATATAAAAAAATTATGAGTTACGTCAGTAAAAAATAAAAAAAACAAACAAAAATACCAACGAAAATCAAGATCGTATAAAGTGCGTTCTCTTTGCTCTAATAAAAAAAACATATAACAAAAAAATACCCCATAAAATATAGGCAAATAAATAAAAATAGAACTTAAAATTTCATAGACTATGAGGATTATAGCTATAAAAATATAATTTAAATTAAGATTCACATTATATACTTGCTTTTTCATTTAAAAACCCAACGTTTTTAAAATAATGTCTTTTTCAAGCTCTGCTAAACCCTCTTTGTTAGCACTTGAAACCAAATACGCATCTTTAAAATTAACTTTAATTTTACTTTTTTGACTTTGATTTAATTTGTCACTTTTGGTAAAAACACGTAAAATTTTTTGATCATTTCTTAAAATAGTTTGTAAATATTGTGAAACATTTAAATCAATTTCTAAATTTGTATGTCTTGAATCTATAAGCAAAATAAAAAGCTTTATTGAAGTTCTAAGTCTTAAAAATTCATTTAAATTCTTACTCCATACTTCTTTTGTTTTTTTAGAAACCTTTGCATAGCCAAAACCGGGCAAATCAATAAAATAAATATTAAATTTTTCTTTTTCTTTATTACAGAAAACTTCGAAAAAATTAATCAATTGAGTTTTGCCTGGAGTTGATGAGCTTTTAGCAAGATTTTTTTGCTTGCAAAGAGCATTGATAAGAGAGCTTTTTCCTACATTTGATCTACCCAAAAAAGCAACTTCACTAAAATTTGATGGCATAGCATCACTAATACACTCAAAAGAAGAAAGAAATTTGGCCTTATAAATCATTTTTGTTCCACATCAAAAACAAAACGAATAGGATTTTTATTTTTGCTTTCAACAAGATAGGTATTTTTTTTTCTATCAATAACGATTTTATCACCATAAATTTGCTTATTTGTTGTTATTTCATTAATAATAGCATTACCATCAATCTCATAAGTATCTTTTACTACATTATAAATAAAACGATCTCCACTACCTTTGTAAATCTTATCCTCTAAATAAATTTCAAATTTAGCATTTTGCATTGCCTCATATTTTATTGGCTTTTTATTCTTATCCATATAAATAATTAATTTATCTGATTTTAAAATATCTTTTTCTTTTTTTACTTCAACATTACCACTTAAAATACTCTTACCTGCGTTCTCATCTAAGTAAAAACTTAAAGCTTTTACTTCAATCTGGGCTGCAAAACAGCAATGAAACATAAACATTAAAAGAAAAATTATTTTTCCTGTATCCATGCTTTAACTCCCTCAATTTGCAATGTTTTTTTCTTCAAATCATAAACTAAAACATTACCATCAATACGATTTTTATTTAAAAAAGCTTTAAAACCCACATCAGTACTTATAATTTTTTCATCAGGATTAAATTTTACTTTCTGGCTTAAAATTTTTGTTCCATTTAAATCAATATAACTAACATTACCTTCAAATACAATTTTATTTTTTTGATTATTTAAAAGTTCTAGAGTATTAGCACTTAAATTAAAATCAAAATTTAAGGTGGTGAAATAATGAAAAATATCTTTATCATTATAACGTTCCCAAGAATTAGCCTTATAATAAGCCTTTATTGCACTTGAATTTGTTTCATAAATATTTAAATTTTTTGCTTCCATATTTTTAAAATCTAAAGAATAAGATTTAAGATTTAAGGAGTAAGGATCTTGCAAAGTTAAAATCGTAAAAATAATAGTAAATAAAGCAATCAATACTCCAAAAATCTTTATAACCAAAGTTTATCCCAATCTTGTTTCATATTGTTTTTTTCTATAAGAATTTCTATCATTTGTGCTACTGCTGCGTTTCCACCTTTTTTATCTAAGCAAATATCAACTTTTAAATCTTTATGAGCATCTAAAGGCTTAAAACTTAAAGCAACATGTTCTAAAAGACTTTTATCATTAAAATAATCTCCAATAGCAGCACATTTAGAAAAGTCTAAATTTAATTTTTCTAAGATTAGTTTTGCACATTCTAATTTATTTTTAATCCCTTGATATACTAAATCAATTTTTAAATCTTTTGCTCTTAGTGTAACACACTCTGAAGTTCTGCCAGTTATAATTGCAATTTTTTTCCCAAGTTTCAACCAAGCTTCAATAGCAGCTCCATCTTTAACATTAAATTCTTTTATTTCTTTTTTATCTTGAGAGTAGATGATTTTTCCATCTGTTAAACAACCATCTACATCTAAAAAAATTAATTCTATCATCATTATTCTCTTACGACAAAAGCTCCAGCAAAAGCTCCACTTGCAGCAAAATCTCTTGCTTCTTCTTCGCTTCTAAAACCAGTTAAAAATACTCTGTTTAATCCATCAACAGAACTTTGGCGTATAGTAGAAGAGTAAGATCTATAAGTTTTATATCTTGAAGCTATAGTCTGCGCTCCTTGTAAATTTTTAAAGGCTCCAATTTGAACCATAAAATTACCACCTTCATAAATTTGACCATTGTTTATAAGCTCTCCACTACTTCCATAATTTGCATTAGAATGGACAATATTATTTCCCGAATTTTTACTTCCAAATCCTATAACCTCAAGTCTTACTGGAGCCGTTCCGCTGTGTATCATATCAATTTGCGACGCAGCCCCTTTAGAAAGATCTATAATCCTATTTCCGACAAATGGACCTCTATCATTTATCCTTACCACAACTTGACGATTATTATTTAAATTGGTTACTTTTAAAATAGTATTCATTGGTAATGTTTTATGAGCAGCAGTTAAGGCGTTTTGATCATAAGTTTCTCCATTGGAAGTTTTTTTGCCATGAAAACCAGGTCCATACCAACTAGCTATACCATCTGCAGTTTCACCTACTGCTACCACGGTTGGATAATAAGTTTTACCATTGATAGTATAAGGCTTCATTGTTCCTTTTGCGCTTGAAGAACTAGGAGGAGTTCCTTTAAAATCATTACTTGGATAATAAACTTCAACTTTTCCACCACCTAGTGAACTAAAATTACTAGAACAAGCACTTAAAAATACTAGACCAAAACTAGCGACTGACAATTTGAGTGTAGTCTTTTTTATTATTTGCATTATTTTTCTCCTTATTTTTAATAGGTATTATTAATTTTTGATTTACACTTAAATATTTATTAATTTTATTCATTTCTTTAATATCATCTACGCTTATATTATAAGTTTTGGCAATCTTATAAAGAGAATCACCTGGTTTTACAACATAAATTTTAGACTTAGGAATACTTGTATCCACTTTAGTAAATTTATAAGATTTAAAATTTTTATTAAAAAAAGCCAATTTTTCAAGTGGAATATACATATAATAATCTTTTCCTGGAGGTGTAAAATTATGTTTAAATTGAGGATTATATTTTTTTAAAGTTGCAAAACTAATATTAGCGCTTTTTGCTAAATCCCTTAAAGCAACTCCAGAAGGAACATCAACTTTTACAAAAGGATTACTCAAAGAATAATTCATTAAAGAAGCATCTTTTTTTATAAAAAATTCTTCATCGTTAGATAAAAAAGCTAAAGTAAGAATTTTTCTTATAAAAGTTCTAGTTTCTAAAGAAAGATATTTTTTATCAGGATCAATTAAAACTGCTAAATCATCGCTTTTAGCTTGTCTAATGGCCTGTCTTAATTTTCCATTACCGCAATTATAAGCAAGTAAAGCTAAATACCATTTTCCAAATTCAGCTTTTAATGATTTTAGATAATTAATAGCCGCATAAGTTGATTTAACCGGATCCCTTCTTTCGTCCACATAAGCATCAACCCTTAAACCTAAATTTCTAGCCGTTGGTCTCATAAACTGCCAAATACCCACCGCTTTTGCATCAGAAATACTATGAGTTTTAAGACCTGATTCAACTATAGCCAAATATAAAATTTCTGAAGGGACATTATTTTCAATTAAAATTTCTCGTATCATAGGAGTAATATTAGAAAAATTTTTCATTGAATCAAGTAAAACTTGAGAATGCTTATTTTTTAAATCATCTTTAGACTGAATGAAATTTAAATCTTTTATAAAAGTAGGATCAATATCTAAATTCCTTAAAACATCTACTTGTTTTTTATAGTATTCTGGAGTATAAATTTGTGCAAAAAGACAATTAAAGGTTATAATAAAAATAAAAACTATTTTTTTCATTTAATTTTCTTTAAAAAATAAATTTATAGAATTTTGATAACATAATTTTAAAAGCTCTTCATGAGGAATATCCAAAATTTCACTCATCTTTTTTCCGACTAACTGTGTTAATAAAGGAGTGTTTCTTTGTCCTCTAAAAGGCTCTGGAGTTAAATAAGGTGCATCTGTTTCTATAAGAAGCTTATCTTTTGGAATTTTAGGTAAAATTTGAACCAATTTTTTAGCATTTTTAAAAGTTACGATTCCACCGATTCCAAAATAAAAACCCATTTGGGCTAAATCTAGTAAAAGTTCACTTGCATTAAAACAATGCAAAACTCCTCCATTAAGTTTAGAAGAATACTCTTTTAAAATATTATAAGTATCTTCATTTGCTTCTCTTGAGTGAATAATAACTGGCTTTTTAAATTCAACAGCCAAATCAAGTTGAGCTATAAATATTTCTTTTTGTTTTTTTTTAATTTCTTCATCTTTGCTATTTAAACGATAATAATCAAGTCCACATTCTCCAATAGCAATGCATTTATAGTCTTTTAAAAATTCTCTCAAAGTATACTCATCATAGTGATCTATATCATAAGGATGAATTCCAACTGCAAAATAAACTTGTTGGTATTTATGAGCAATTTCTTTTGCACGCTTTAAGTCTTTAATACTGGCACCTGGAATTATAACCTTGTCAATGCCATTTTTAAAAGAATGATCTAAAACTAGCTCTAAATCTGATAAAAATACATCACTATCTAAATGACAATGGGTATCAATTATCTTTAAATTATTGTCAAATTTTAAATCTAAAAACATACTTCTACTCTATTTTTCCCATTGGATTTTGCTAAAGAAAGAGTTTTTTCTGCTTTTTCAATTAAATCTTTTTTACTACTTTTTGAATTAGCAAAAACAATGCCTATAGAAGCTGTGAAAAATAGCTCGTCTAAATTAGCTAAAACACCGATATTTTTAATATTTACACGAATACGAGAAAAGATTTTAATTGCTCTTTCTTGATTGATATTTTTTAATATAATACAAAATTTCTCAGCACTGTATCTTCCAACAATATCTTTTCCTTTAATTTCATCAGTAATTTCTTTTGCACAAATTCTAATTACTTCATTGCCTATATTATACCCATACTCATCATTTATGGTTTTTAAATTATCAATATCTAAAAAAGCAAAAGCAAATTCCTCATCTTTAGAAGAAATTTCATTTAAATAATTTTCAAAATCTTCCATTAATGCGTCATTATTTTTTACTCCAGAAACAAAATCAAGATGAGCATAAGAATTTAAAAACTTCACATTATCCATAAATACCAAACAACGATTTACTCGAAAATTAAACAATTCTTTATTAATAGGCTTAATTAAATAATCATTTGCATTATTTTTAAGCATATCTACTTCTAGCCCATCATCTTTATCGCCTAAAATAATCATTCCCAAATCATCACTAGTATATTGCTCTCTTACTCTTGATAAAAGTTGCACTCCATCAATAACTGGCATTTTGGCATCACAAATAATAAGCTTAACATCTGAATTTTGCTCTAAATAATTTAAAGCTTCTTCTCCATGTGCTGCTCCTAAAACATTGAAAAATCTTTGAGTAAGATATTTTTTTATTTCATTACGCTCATTAAGCTTGCTCATTGCTAAAATAACTTTAGTTTTTTCATATCGTTTTAAGTTTATAATAGAATTAATTATATGATCAACACAGCTATCACTTTCCTTGCAAATATAATCAAGAATATCCTTATCCATAAAATTATCTTTTGTAGTTTTATCAGTGCTTGCCGTTAAAACTATAGTCGGACATTTTTTCTCTAGCATAAAATCCACTGCTTCGCCATTTGGTGCATCAGGTAAACAAAGGTCTATAAAACTTAAAAAATAATCACTTATTGATAGTTCTTTAGCTTGTGCAAAATCAAAAGCAACATCTACTTCGTAATTAAGAGTCGCTTGTATTTTTTTTGCTAAAAGTTTTCCAAGCATCTTATTATCATCAACAATTAAAATTTTACTTTTCACTATTAAACACCTTAAATTTTATCTATAAAAAGCTTTATTATAACAAAAATAAAAATATAAAAAACTTAATCCTTGAGCAAGGTTTTGGCAAATTCAAGTGCTTCATCATTGATTAGCTCTCCGCTTATCATTCTTGCAAGTTCACGAACACGCTCATGTTTTTCAAGTTTTATTACCTTGCTTTCATTGATATCTTTTTCAATTAAAAAATGATTGTGTGCCTTAGAAGAAAGTTGTGGTAAATGTGATATAGCAAAAATTTGATAAAAAGAAGAAAGTTCATTTAAAACTTTGGCTATACTCATTGCTTCTTTCCCACTTAAATTAGCATCAATTTCATCTAAAAAAATAATTCCTTTTCCAAAACCTAAAATTTTACATTCTGTTGCAATTAAAGCAAGTCTTAAACGATTTAATTCTCCAGAACTTAGTTTTTTAAGATTTGTCTCATTAATATTAAGTTCAAGTTTATCCCTGCCTTGTAAAGTTATTTTTTCATTTTGTAAAAAATTAAATTTTAAATCTTTCATATAAAGATTTTTTAAATATCCATTAAAATGATTTTCCAATTCTTTTAAATTTTTAAATCTAATTTGAGTAAGTTTATCACAAGCTACATTAATCTTTTTTTCTAGCTCATTAATCTTTTTTTCTAATTCTTTTTTTTCAAAATTTAAATTTTCATAATGATTTAATTCTTGTTTTTTTTGTTCTAAAACCTCTAAAGCATTTTCTATACTCTCATAACGTTTAACTAAATAAGATAAATTTTCTATACGATCAAGTAATTGTTCAATATCAAAATCCATTTCTTCCATTTTTTGATTTTCACAAATAATACGTAATTCATTTAAACATTCTGTAAAAAAATCTGAATTTACTTCACTCAAATTGAGCGCATTAATCACTACTTGCTCTAAGTCAAAAATAGCACTAGCTCTCATCCAAGCCTCATCAATTTTATCTTTTTTAGAAAGTTTCTTTTTTAATTTCAAAAGCTCTTCATATTCGCCTATTTTAGGGTTGATATTAGAAATTTTTTCAACCTGCATTAAAGCAAGTTCTTTTAACTCTTCAATCTTTTTCTCTTCTTCTAAAATTTTATTTAATTCTTGTGATAGTTTTTCGTATTCTTTAAAATTAATTTCAAATTCTTCTTTAAATTTTTTAAAATCAGGATTTTTTTCTTTCTCTAAAGCATCTAATAAACCAAGAAGTTTTTCATTATTAAATTCATTATTTTCTTTAACGCTAAGATATTTAACAAAACTCTTACTTAATAAATTTAAACTTTTTTTACTAATACTTTGATTATTAATAAAATATTTTGTTGTTTTCTCTTTTAAAAGCTTAAAGATATTTTCTTCTTCATTTTCTATGCCAAATTCTTCTAAATTAAGCTCATCATCAAGACTTAATTCTACGCATTTAGCATCACTCTCACATAAAGCAAAAGCTGATAAAATTGCCTTAAATAAAACAGACTTTCCAGCACCACTTAAACCTGTAAAAACTGTAAGACCTGGCGCAAGATTGAGTTCAACATTTTTAAAAGCTAAATTATCTTTTATTAAAATCCTATTTATCATTTTAATTTCCCCAATTTAATTTTTCTTTTAAAATTTGAAAATAATCTCTATCATTAGGATAAATAAAAGTTACACTTTTTTCTCCTAAACCAATTTTAATATTTTTAAAATCATTTACTTTAAATTTTTCTTGCCCATCAATGCAAAAAGTGCAATCTTTTGCCCCTATTTCAAATTCAAAACCCTTAGGTAAAATAATAGGACGCTGTGTAAGTGAATGCGAACAAATAGGGGTTAAAATAAATACTTGAGCCAAAGTATAAACAATAGGACCATTTGCACTTAAATTATAAGCAGTTGATCCTGCTGGACTTGAGATAATCAAGCCATCGCCAAAATACTGATTAAACATTTTTTCTTTATGATAAACTTTAATATTAGCCATAGACATATTTGATTTTTTATAAAATACTATATCATTAAATGCATTTTTACTAATAATTTGATTTTTTTTATCTTGTAAAGTAAGTTCAAGCATGAAAGGGGTTTCAATTTTGAATTTTCCCTCAAAAAAATCATTAAAAAAATTCTCTGCTTTTTCCATTGTAAGATTTGTTAAAAAACCTAAATTTCCGGCATGAATTCCTAAAATAGGTTTTTGATACTCATAAGCTTTTCTACATAAAGAAATTAAAGTACCATCTCCTCCCAATGATATTATCAAATCACTTTTTTTAAATAAATCATCTAATTCACAAATCTTTAAATTTGCATTTTGTTCTTTTAAATACAAAAGTTCTACTTTTCTTTTTGCTAAGATATTTTTTAGATATAAAATTTCTTTAGTCAAATCAATATCAGGCTTAACAACTAATCCTATTTTTTTAATCTTTTTATAATTAATTTTATTTTGCATATAAAATTATAGCAAATCTTAGCTAAGCAAAAGAATAAAGATATTATAATAATATAAATTTTGTAATACCAAAATAAGGAAAAAAATTGCGAACTCATTATAGTACAGACTTAAGCATTGCCAATGTAGGCGAAGTTGTAACTCTTTGTGGTTGGGTTAATAGTTACCGTGATCATGGTGGTGTTATTTTTATCGATTTAAGAGATAGAAGCGGGATTATTCAACTCGTTTGCGATCCAAAAGATGATCCAAAATCACACGAAATAGCATCTTGTGTTAGAGATGAATATGTCTTGATAGCTCAAGGTAAAATTCGTCCTCGTGGAGAAGGATTAAATAATCCTAAATTAAAAACTGGAGATATTGAAGTTGTTATCTCTCATCTTCATATAGAAAATGAAAGTTTAGTTACTCCTTTTGCAATTTCTGATGAAAATGTTAACGAAGAATTACGCCTTAAGTATCGTTTTTTAGAACTTAGAAATCCAAAACTTTACAAAAATTTTGCCTTACGTTCTAAAGCTTGCATTGCAGCAAGAAATTCTTTAGCAAATATGGGATTTTTAGAAGTAGAAACACCCATTTTAACCAAAGCAACTCCTGAAGGAGCAAGAGATTATCTTGTTCCTTCTCGTGTTCATCAAGGAAATTTCTACGCCCTTCCTCAAAGTCCTCAACTTTTTAAACAGCTCTTAATGTGTAGCGGTTTTGATCGTTATTTTCAAATTGCTAAATGTTTTAGAGATGAGGATTTAAGAGCGGATCGTCAACCTGAATTTACACAAATTGATGTTGAAATGAGTTTTTGCAAACAAGAAGATGTTATTAAAGTAGCAGAAAATTTCTTAAAAGATATTTTTAAAGCTTGCGGAAAAGAAATTAATACCCCTTTTAGACAGATGAGCTATAAAGAAGCTATGGAAAATTATGGAAGTGATAAGCCTGATTTAAGATATGATTTAAAACTCATTGATGTAATAGACATTTTTACAAGATCAAATAATGAAATTTTTGCTAATATCGCAAAAGACAGCAAAAAAAATCGTATTAAAGCTTTACGTGTGCCTAAAGGCGATACAATTTTTTCAAAAAGAGCAATGCAAAGATTTGAAGAATTTGTAAGAAAATTTGGAGCACAAGGACTTGCTTTTATACAAGTAAAAGAAGATGGGCTCAAAGGGCCTTTATGTAAATTTTTTAACGAAGAGGATTTAAAAGAGTTAAGCAAACGCTGCAATCTAGAAGTAGGAGATGTAGTATTTTTTGGTGCAGGAAATAAAAAAGTTGTTCTAAATTATATGGGAAGATTTAGAAATTTTTTAGCACAAGAGCTAAATCTTATAGATCCAAATACATTAGAATTTTTATGGGTTGTTGATTTTCCTATGTTTGAGCAAAATGATGATGGAAGTTATTCTGCAATGCACCATCCTTTTACTATGCCTAAAAATATTGATGAGACTGATATTGAAGAAATTTGTTCTATTGCTTATGATGTAGTTTTAAATGGAGTAGAGCTTGGCGGAGGAAGCATAAGAATTCATAAAAATGACATTCAACAAAAAGTCTTTAAACTTCTTAATATTAACGAAGAAGAACAAAGAGAAAAATTTGGCTTCTTGCTTGATGCTTTAAGTTTTGGAGCGCCACCACATGGAGGAATTGCCATAGGGCTTGATAGACTTATTATGTTAGTAACAGGTGCAAAAAGCATTAGAGAAGTAATTGCTTTTCCTAAAACACAAAGAGCACAATGTTTAATGACAGATGCTCCATCAAGTGCAAGCAATGAAGCGATGAGAGAACTTGGAATAAAATTAAGAGAGGAAACAAAATGAAAGAATTGTTTTTAATTATAGGAGCACCAGGAAGCGGAAAAACAACTGATGCTAGTTTAATAGCAAATTCTGATATAAACATTACTCACTACTCAACAGGTGATTTATTAAGAGAAGAAGTAGCTAGCGGTAGCGAACTTGGAAAAAAAATTGATAGTTTTATTTCTAAAGGTAATTTAGTTCCATTAGAAATTGTTGTAAATACCATTGTATCTGCTTTAAAAGCTGCACCAACTAAAACTATCATTATAGATGGTTATCCTAGGAGCGTAGAGCAAATGATGGAATTTGATAAAGTTTTAAATGAGCAAAATGAAATAGAACTTAAAGGGGTTATCGAAGTTAAAGTAAGCGAAGAGATAGCCAAAGAAAGAGTTTTAGGCAGAAATCGTGGCAAAGATGATAATGAAGAAGTTTTCTATAATAGAATGAAAGTTTATACAGAACCTTTAGAAGAAATTCAAAATTTTTATCAAAAGAAAAAACTTCATTTTATCATAGATGGAGAAAGAGCAATCAATCCTATAGTAGCTGATATAAAAGATCTTATAAAGAAAATTCAAAGTATTTAGTTTTATTACAAGGAGAAAAAATGGATTTAAGTAAAATTAAAATCGGAGATATTCCAAACAAAATTAACGCCGTAATTGAAATCCCTTATGGATCAAATATTAAATATGAACTTGATAAGGAAAGTGGAGCGATTTTCGTAGATCGCGTTATACCAAGTGCAGTATTTTATCCTGCAAATTATGGTTTTATTCCTAATACTTTAGCTGATGATAATGACCCTTTAGATATTCTAATTTTAAATGAATATCCTATTCAAGCAGGAGCTGTAATTCCTTGTCGTTTAATAGGAGTTTTGATTATGGAAGATGAAAGCGGAATGGATGAAAAACTTTTAGCCCTCCCTACTTCAAAAATTGATCCAAGATATGATAATATCAAAACTTATACAGATTTAGCACCAGCTATATTAAATAAAATCAAAAACTTTTTTGAAACTTATAAAATGCTTGAGCCAAATAAATGGGTGAAAGTACAAGATTTTAAAGATGAAAAAGTTGCCATTGAAATACTCCAAAAAGCTATTGAAAATTACAAAAAATGATTTTTAGCTTTTGGCATACTAGAGAAGGTTTTAGTGGCATAAACTTACTTGAGCTTTTAACTATAAAATCTTGGCTTGATAAAGGTTATGAATTTAACCTTTATACTTATGATTTAAAAAATGAAACTTTTAAAAAAATTGCTTCTTTATATAAAAATTTTATTCTAAAAGATGCTAGTGAAATAATTCCTTTTAACCATTTATTTTTTGATGATAGAGGAGCTGGACTTGCTGCGTTCTCAGACTATTTCAGATTTTACACGCTTTATAAACAGGGAGGAGTCTGGGTAGATCTTGATATGATTTGCCTTAATTATTTTGATTTTAATACTAAAAAATATCTTTTCATCAAAGAAATAGATGATGATATTAACAAACAAAGAATAACCACATCTTTGATCAAATTTCCACAACAAAGCTTGTTTGGAAAAGAACTTATAAATAAAGCAAACAAACTTATAAACAATCAAAAAATAGTCCCTTGGGGGATAATTGGACCTTCTTTTTTAGCAAAAATGTGTCAAAATTTCTCTTATGAAAAATACGCGCAAGATTATCTTTTTGCTTGTCAAATTCCTTGGAACCAAAGTAAAAAATTTATTTACAAAAAAGCTGATATAGATTGGGACATGCCTTGTTTGCATCTTTTTACTGAAATGTGGAGAATTTATAAAATGGATAAAAATTGTTTTTACAAACAAGGAGTTTATGCTACTTTGCTTAAAAAATATGATATGAAAAATTTTACTAAAGAATTAAATTTTAAAACCAATCATGAGCTTTTTATAAAAATTAAAAATAAAATCAAAAAATTAATAAATTTTTAATTTTATTCACAGTTTTTTCACTATGTGAATTTAAACTTTACGTAATTTTGCTATAAAAAATCCATCATAATCTGAACTTGGAATAATACGTTTGCATTTTGAAATTTCGTCAAATTCATTGCTTTTTGCATCTTTAGCTAAAGCATGTTCTAAATTTATATCTAAAAGTTTTATTTTAAACTCGCTTTTTAAAGCATTTTCTATCACTTCTTCATTTTCTTCTTTAGTAAAAGTGCAAGTACTATATACAAGCTCACCGCCTATTTTTAAAGCCTTTAAGGCAGAATGTAAAAGTTTTTTTTGCAATTTTGCGATATTTTTAATTTCTTTGTAGCTTTTTTCTAAATCAAAACCGATTTTAGCCAGTGTTGAGCAAGGCGCATCAAGCAAAATCTTATCAAATTTGTTAGGACATAAATTCCCTATAGCTTTGCCATCTTTTAAAAAAAGTTTTGCATTAATACCATATTTTTTAAGATTTTTTTGCAAAATAAAAAAACGATCTTTACTCGCCTCATTACAAGCTAAATATCCCGTATTTTGCATAAAATTAGCCAAATTTATACTTTTTCCACCTGGAGCAGCACATAAATCTAAAACACTATCTCCGGATTTAACTCCTAAATTCAAAGCACACAAATAAGAAGAATAATTTTGTATATAAAATTTAGCTTCATTAAAAGCTTTCATCGAACTTAAAATACTTTTATCTTTAGCGTTAAATAAATAACAATATTCATTTAGTTTTTTAAATTTTAAATTTTCTTTTAAAAACTCATCTTCTAAAAAAATGGCATTAGTTTTTAAAGTATTTAAAAAAACACAAATATTTTTTTCATTATCAAAAGAATCTAAAATTTTTTTCCATTCTTCTTTAGTATATAAAGAGCTAATCTTAGAGAGCAAAATAATCCTTTATCATAATCAAAGCCGCTAAAGAATCTAATTTTGCATCTTTTTTACGACTATTTGTTACGCCCAAATTCAAAGCCTCTTTAGAGCTAAAACTTTCATCAACAAAAACAATCTTTTTATCAAATTCAAGCAAAGATACAAAATGCTTAATGCGTTTTGTCATCTCTTCTTCGCTTTTTCCACCCTTTGGAATACCTACTATAAGCAAAGAAACATTATAAGTTAAAAATAGTTTTTTTACCTCATTAGCAGCTTGGTTACGATTTTTACGTAAAATTCCATCAAGCGGAATAGCAATTTTTTCATCCACACAAAGAGCTACCCCTATACGCTTTAATCCCACATCTAAAGCTAAAGCATTCATTTTATAACCTTTATAAAAATACCCGCTATATCGATTTTACCTTCAAGTTCATATTCATAAACCTTATCACCATAAACTGCCAAAGCCTCCTCAACGCTTATTCCTTTTTGGCAAAATTCTAAAAATTCATCTTGTTCTTTTTCTTCTTTAATGCCAAATTCTAAAGCAAATTCTTTAAAATCTACGATAAGCTTAGCTTTATTATCTTTTATAAGTTTATTTGTGCCCTGACTCTCATTTAATCTTTGGGGTAAAACATATAAAGGTTTTTTTAATTCTAAGGCAAGTTTTGCACTCTGCATAGATCCGCTATTAAGATCAGCTTGTGCGATAATCACACAATCACTCAAAGCAATAACTAAACGATTTCTAAGTAAAAAATCGTATTTTTTTGGCATATAATTTGGCTCATTTTCGCTTAAAGCAAGTCCATATTTATAAATTTCTTCTATAATTTTTTGATTTGCTTTAGGATAAATTTGATCAAGCCCATTAGCAAAAATCGCTATAGTATTAGGCAAAGCCGCTTTTGAAGCACTTATATCTACCCCTAAAGCACCTCCGCTTACAATACACACCTTATTTTTAAGGATACTAGAAAGCTCCTCGACGCATTTTTTTGTATAAAGATTCATTTTTCTTGAACCTATAATTGCAACTTTTTTTCTTTTTAATAACTCAAGATTGCCTTTATAATAAATTTTCTTTGGAGGATTTTTTAAAGTTTTAAAATAAGTCAAAAACTCATTATCTAAAATTTTAGTTCCCATAAATTTCATTTAAATAAACCAAATTTACCTCAAGAAGCATTTCTTTGCTCTCCTCTAAAGCTTTAAAAGTATTTTTTCTAGGATGGGCAATAGCTATAGCAAAACCTTTTTTGTGAGCCAAATCAATGGCTTGTTTAAGCTGAGACTTGATATAAGAGACATTGTCTTCATTATCTAAAAAAACATCTCTTTGTATATAAGGCTGATTAAATTCTTTGGTCAATTTTAAAGCTTTAGTCTTTCCTATAGTTTTAGAATCAACAAAAATAAAATCTTGTTTTTTAAAAGAAGTCAAAAGCTTTCTCATTGCATTTTCATCACTTGTAAATAAACTTCCTGTGTGATTATTGATGTATCTTAAGCCCTTAAATTCTTTTTTAATACTTTTTATCATTGCATCAATATGTTCTTTAGAATCACTTACTTTTAAGGTATTAAGCTCTGGTTTATTATAGTTAATTGCTTCTAAAGGCAAATGCACCATAAAAAATTTAAATTCCGAAGCTAGTTGCGGGGTATTTTTATGCGTTTTATCCGGAGGAAAAAATGAAGGAGTTAATTTTAAATTAAGCTTTTTAAGCTCGCTTACCTGCTTAGAATTTGCCATATCATCGATTATAATCACAAGTTTTGGTTTTTTTGTGTGATTATTTTTTGATTGATTTATATTTTCTTTCTTTATAGTATCCATTTCCTGTGTCAAAGAACTAGAATTTAAATCACTAGAGCTTAAATTTTGCTCACTAAAACTTGTATTTAAATCAAAATTTGATTTGTAATCAGTTATATTATTATCATCTATACTTAAATTTTTTTCTAAAAAACTTGTATTAAGTTCTTGATCGTAGTTGTAATTTTTAAAGATATTATCACTTTGATTGAAATCTTGATTATTATCCCTAAACAAATCGATACTAGAATTAAATTCTTGAATTTCTGGATTAAAAGCTAAATTTTCTTGTTTTTTATACTCAGTAAAAATTTTTAAAGCTAGAAGAATGCAAATTAAAACTAAAAGAAAAATAATTAAAAAATATTTTAAACGAATAAGATTTTTCAAACAAACAATTCTTTTATAAAAATATAATATTTCATCAAAATAGCCCCAACCTTAAAAATTAAATTACAAAGCCCAAATTATACCAAAATATTTATTAAGAAATTCATAGTTTTTTTATAAATTTTATGTAAGAATAATCATAATTTTAAATTTTAAAGACAAGAAAAGTGAAAGAATTTTTAAATCATTTAAACTATGGAATAAAAGCTAATGAAGTAAATAACGAATTCAAACAAATTCTAAGAGAACTTTTAGCTAACGATATCATAAAAGAACATAAAAATAAATTCTATCTTAATAATGGCTATGTTTTTGGAGTGCTTGATATTTCAAATAAAGGCACGGGATTTTTAAAATGCTTTGATGAAAACTATAAACAAGACTTATTGATTGAAAATAAAAATTTAAAAGGGGCCAATTATAAAGATATAGTTGTGGCTAAATTACTCCCTTTAAAAAAGAAACGTCCTAAAGCAAAGATTATTTTGATTTTAAAAAGAGCCAATGAAACCTCTTTAGTCATCACTAAAAAATACGGCGAAGCTATTTTAGGAATGAACATTAAAACAGGTCTTAGCATGGCTTTAAAAGCTTCTCAAAAATCCTTAAAAGCCCTACCCTTAGGGACAATCTTAAAAATAGAAAATCATAACAATGGCATAACAGAAGTTTTAGGTCATATTGATGATGAACATATCGATGAAAAAATTTCTTTAAATCTTTTTAATAAAAACTCTTGTTTTAATGATAATTGTATAAAAGAAGCAAAATCTTATGGGGACTTTGTTGATGCGAGTATGTATGAAAATCATATCGATCTAAGATCGCTTTCTTTTTGCACCATAGATCCTATCCACGCAAAAGATTTTGATGATGCAATTTATTTTAATGAAGAAAAACGAGAACTTTATGTTGCAATTGCTGATGTAAGCGAATATGTTTTTGCTTATGGAGCCATTGATAAAGAAGCTAGAAATCGTGGTTTTTCTATATATTTTCCCCATATTGCTGTGCCCATGTTACCAAGATCTTTAAGTGAAAATATCTGCTCTTTAAAACCTTTAGAAGATAGACTTGTATTTTGCTTTAAAATTACCCTAGATGAAAATTATCAAGTTATCAAAGAAGAATTATTTGAAGCCATAATAAATTCAAAACGTCGTTTTAATTATGATGAAGTAGATGAAATTTTGATAAAAAAACCCGACTTAAAAGAACTTTCATGGCTTTATAAACTTTATGAAATTACTAAAATCATAAGAAAAAATCGCCTTAAAAATGCTTTTGAATTTAAAACAGAAGAATTAAGAATGACTCTTAATGATGATTTAAGTCTTAAATCAACTTCATACGAAAAAGATACACCCTCGCATAATCTAATAGAAGATTGTATGTTACTAGCCAATAAAGCTGCCGCAAAACTTTTAGATGATATAGGAATTTTTAGAAACCATCTAAGTGCTGATCATAAAAAAATTATCAAACTTTTAAACGAACTTCAAACTCTTGGTATAGATGTAGAGTATAAAACCAATTTAAGCGAGATGATTAAAAACATACAATCCTTAGCAGAAGAATTAAATTTAAGAGAAGAGATAGATAAACTCATCATAAAAGCTCAAAAAAAAGCAGAATACTCAAGTATCAATCAAGGACATTTTGGCTTAGGCTTTGATAAATATTCCCATTTTACAAGCCCTATAAGACGCTATTCTGATTTAATCCTTCACAGACTTTTAAAAGCAAAACTCAAAAAAGATAATAAATTATTTAATTATTTATTATTAAACATCCAAAGCACTTGTGAAAATTTAAGCGTATTAGAAAGAGAAGCAGATAAGGTTGCCTTTGATTTTATGGATAGAAAATTTGCAAGATGGGCGGATAAAAACAAAGGAAAAGAATTTAAAGCACTTATTATAGAAAATGAAAATGTCGTTATTGCAAAACTTGAAGATGAAATTAAAGGTGCTAATATTGTATTAAAAAATGCCAAAGCAAACCTACTTCAAAAAGTTCAAATACAAATTGAAGAAGTTGACATTGTCATGGCAAAAATTTTTGGTAAAATTACAAAAATTTTAGAAAATTGATGGATTTTTATGTATAAAAAAGATTTACAACTTCTGCTAAATACAGCTAATTTTCCAAATTTCTTTTTTCTTTATGGAGCTGATAATTTTCAAATAGAATTCTTCTCAGAGCTAATTAAAGAAAAATATCCAAATGATGAAATTTTAAAAATTTACTTTGAAGAATACAATTTTTCAAAATGCAGTGATTTTTTATCTTTAAATTCTCTTTTTAGTGAAAAAAAACTCCTAGAAATCAAATGCAACAAAAAACCTAACACAAAAGAATTAAAATTTTTAATAGAACTTTGCAAAAACAACACAGACAATTTTTTTCTTTTAGAATTTTATGATGAGTCAAGCAGACAAAATGAATTAGAAAAAATCTTTGAAAATAATTTTGTAAGATTTTTTAAAATTGCTAATCCTAAAGAAGGAATGGAACTTTTAAGCATGAAAGCAAAAAAGCTTAATATCGATATCACCAGTAATGCACTTTATACCTTGCTTCAAAGTTTTGATGAAAATTTATATTTAGCAGCAAGCGAACTTAATAAATTTGAAAATTTAAAAGTTGATGAACAAACCATTCAAACTTATTGTTATGCTTTAAATACTGGAAATCTTGATGATTTTTTTGAAAAATTAGTCAAAAAACAAGATATAAAAAAAGATCTTGAAAATATCTTAGAAAATTTTAATGAAATGGCTTTTATTAACTCTTTAAATAATAATTTTTATAAACTCTTTAAAATTTTAATCTATACTAAAATTTATGGAAAAATAGATTTCAAAGAACTTTTTGGATTTACACCTCCTTTAAAAGTTGGACAAAATTTAAGCTCTTTGGCATTTAGTATAAAACTCAAACAATACAAAGAAATTTTTAATCTTTTATTAAATACAGAATACGAACTTAAAACCAATTCAAAATTAGCAAAAAAAGAATTTTTAATTTCAAACATATTAAAGCTTGTAAAGATTTTAAAAACAACTTAGTATTATATTTATATCTATTTTATTATTTTATATGCTTAGTTAAACACTTATTATACATATTTATAACTATAAAAAGCTAAAAACGATAAAGAAAAAATCGCTATTATGAACAAATACTTTGCT
>NZ_QPGR01000017.1 GCF_004323845.1 Campylobacter novaezeelandiae
TAGGATTTGCAGTAATTCTTGCAGTTAAATCTCCTTTTTCTACTACTTGAACTGTTCCTACGCTTTCTTTTACTGCTTGATTATCTTGTTCTAAACCTTGTTTAGTTTGGAGTATGTTTTCATTGATCATTTCTCCCATTTTTCCAAGCTCATCATTAGAACTAATTGCAATAGGTTTTACTTCAATTTTTTCATGGTTTAAAAAGCGGAAAAAGTTTTCTAAAGATTTTAAAATAATTGGAATTCTAGCTCCTACTATTTTTCTTACACAAAAATAAACAACAACTAAAATTGCTATTAATATAAGTATAGTAACACCAATTAAATGAAATTGTAGTTTATATAAAGGCGCTAAAACAGACTTTTTAGGTGCTGTGACAACCATACTCCAACGACTTGAATCACCCATTGTGGTAAAAGTTGTTACACTAGCATAACTAAGATCTCCTGTTGAAGCAATATAATTATCCAATATTGTATCTTTATGTGCTTTTACAGCCTCTACTACTAAGTTTACAGAAGGATCTTTATTGATATCAGGTAATGTTTTCAATATAGCATTTTTATTTTTATGTATAACAATAACTCCGCTATCTGTCATTAAAAATCTTAAATCACCTTCGTAAAAATCTAATTTTGGATCAAGTATAGTTTGAGAAACCTCTAAGAAATCTAAAGTATATCCTACAACACCTACAAATTTACCACTTTTACTAAAAATAGGCATACCAAAATTTATACCCAAAAACTCGGTTCCATTATAATTTAATTTTGTTGGAGGTCCTACAAATAAAGTATCTTTATCTCCATATCTAGCTTTTTGTTTTATTGTTTTTATAATTGCTAAGTTAGAAAAACTATTTGGAGTTTTAATGGTCTTTATTCCACCAGCTTTTCCTGTAGTTTCATCAAAAAAGATCATTGCAAAAGTATTACCATTATCACTTGTAAAATGACTATCTAATGTATGAGTTTTACTTAATACTGAAGGATCTTCTAAGTAAAGAAAAGTATAAGCTGCATAACCACTACTATCAAAAGTATTTTTTATAAGACTTTCAATAACATCTACATTAACCTGATCATTTTGCTCAAACATTGCATTTAAAGAAGTGGCAATACCTTTTGTTAATACCACCGATTCGTTTAAAATGCCTTCCATATAATTTACATATCTTTTTGAAGTTAAGAAAATTGAGTCTTTGGCTTCTTTTTCCATATTAGAAGCAACTTCAACAGAAACAATGCTTACTAAAATTATCATACCTATAATGATTGCTATAGCAACCGACAAAACAAGTTTTAACCCGATATTTAAAGATCTAAAGAACATAAAAACTCCTTTATAAATAAATCATAATCTTAAAAAATTTAAAAATTTTATAGACTCAACTTAACTCATAAATCATTTTAAAAACTAAATTCAACTAAATCCAAAAATCAAGATAAAAATTATTAAATTAAATAACTCCTTTCAAATTTCATAGCCATATGGGCGAATCTTAAAAACACTAAACCAAATACAAAAAAACCCTTATTATACTCAAAAAAAAAAAAAAAAATAAATAATATATATATTTAAAAATTCTTAAAAATTAAAAAAATAATAATTAAAATTTCATAAGTCTTTTTTAAAATAAATTTATTTAATTAATTTATTAAATTTTGGAACAAAGTTTTAAAGAGTTTTTAAATAAAACATATTGCTCATTAAGATTTTTAAATTTTGGGATATAAGCATAACCACTTAAAGGATCAATAACTATACAAACTTGCTTATTGATTTTTGATCTTAATCTTATAATACAAGATTCATTTTTCTTAGCTAGAGTCTTATCGTAGACGTTTTTTGCATTTTTAAGCGGAGAATATAGTCTGCCTAATTCATCAAAAACTACTCTTGTGCTTCCGCTGCAAGCTCCCTTAAATTCCACAGAAGAAATACCAAATTGTTCTTCTATATTAAATCTTTTACTTGCCTTTTTATCAAATTTAGAAATAACTCCACTTTGTCCTGAATTCATAAGTTTTGTAGGATTTAAAATGTCTACGGCAATTTCTCTATCAAGATTAATTTCGGTTTTGCCTAAATTAGCATTCCCATCTCCATTTTTATCTAAAAAAATCGTGTAAGTTTGTTCATTATTTGTTGCAGAGAAAGATTTTATAAAATAAAGTTGCCATTTATTTTTATACCACTCTCTTTTTGCGATATTTAACTCCCCTATTCTAAAACTTCCTTGAAGTATAGCCAAATTTCTTGTATAAATAATATCATTAAGAATTTGTATAGCCCCTTCTAATAATCTATCTTTTGGCTTATAAAAACTTACCAAACCAAAAATAATCCCTATAATAAATACAACTAAAACAAGTTCTAATAAACTAAAAGCTTTTTTCATAACTTAGTTGATAATTGATTTTATGTTTTCCAAGTTTTATAGCAATGATTTTTAAATTCTTATTTTTTAATCCATCTTTTAAATACAATTTAGAACTATTTTTAATACCATAAAAACGTAATCTTTTTTGCAAAGCAGGAGAAGTTACATGAACCTCATTGATACCTTCTTTTTTAAGTTTTATGCTTAACTCTTTTGCAATATGATAATTATAAGCAAAATGTAATTTTGGATCTTTTATAAAAAAATATAAAATATGATTGCCCAAAATAAGCAAATAAAATATAACTAAAAATAAAACACTAAGTCTAATAAGAATCTTATATTTACTTCTAAATTCTGGCAATCTTACGCGATAAGATTGCATTAAGGCTTTTATGAGTAAAGGGGTGCAAATCACACAAAAAGGTAAAAAATCTTCTAAGGATAATTTTTGCCTTAAAGAGAGCAAAGAACAAAAAATAAAAGTTGTGCTGATTAAAAACCAAAGCAGATTTTTATTTTTTTTAAAAGCCAATCTATAAATCACATAAAAAAAATAAACAAATATCAAAGGTGAAAAACAAAGAGAAAAAATTCCAAGAGTATCCAAAAAATAACCTTTGGGTTTACCTCCTACATCAAAGCCATAAAAAAATACACAAGATAAAAAAAGAAAAAATGAAAAAGAAAAAAGAAAAATATCGCGCTTATAAATTCCAAAAAAGAAAAAAGTCAAAAACAAAACAATAAAAGACTTATCCACAAAAAAAGCAAAAAGCAAAAGCAAAAAAAATACAATTTTTTTCTCATATTCATAAGCACAAAGTATAGCTAAAGATAAAAAGATTACATATGAAGCTTCGTTTACAAGCAAAGCACTAGCTACACTCCCAGGCAATAAAATAAAAAGAAACAAAGAGAAAAAAACATCTTTTTCTGTTTTATTATACTTTTTAGCAAGCAAATACAATAAAATACAACTTAAAATATGAATGATTACAAAAGGCATACGCAAGCCAAAATCATTTTGTCCAAAAATAAAAGTTCCAAAATGGCTTATATAATAAAGCAAGCCTTTACTATCAAAATAAATTTTAGCTTCATCAGCGCTAATGCTTAAAGTTGAAATCCCATAAAAAAGGGCTAATAAATCTAAACCTAATAATAAAATAAAATATTTAAAATACTTGTTTTCTTTCATAAGCTAATTCTAGCTTAAATAAACTTAATAAATTTCTTAAATCATTTGTATTTTAAAAGCTCTTCATTTATCTTTTGCTCTATCTTTAAAAGCTCTTCATAGTTTTTCTTGCTTTGCTCTAAAAACTCATCAAATTTAAAACCAAGCATTACGATACGATATAAATTAGGCTTATATTTTCTCCAATTATACAAAGTGCTAACATCAATATCTAATTCATACGCCATATCACGTTTGGTTTTTTTAGGCAAAACTTTTTCTTGGTATTTAAAATTGAGTGATTTTATAGAAAATTTTCTTTATTAAAAACACTTGAAATATTCTTTGTTTTTTGATTAAAAAGATGAATATTTCGAGTGTTTTTATTTAAGCTTTTCTCAGGAAAAATATGCCCTTTATTTTTAAAATTAAGGAGGATTAATGAATGATGCAAGTGACTGGTCTATTTTTGCAACAATATTATTGTTTGTATTATACATGTTGCTTGCTATTATTGGTTTGAGCAGAAAGCATTCTAATTGGCTGATAATTTCTTTACTAAATTTATTTTTTGGTTGGACCGTCATTGTTTGGTTTGTTTGTTTAATATGGTCTTTTACGGGAAGTTTTAAGCAAACTATTATTATTAAAGAAAAAAATGAGAAATAGGAGTAAAAATGACAAAATTTTTAAGTGTTTGTAGCATAATTGCAGATTATTAAGCGGTTGTGGAAGTGATTTTCCTGGACAACTAAGTGGAGTGGTAAAAGTGCAATCAACAAACTATCCAAATGGGAATTTAAGAAGTGAAACACCTTATAATAAAGAATCAAGAGTTCATGGAGTTAAAAGAGAATTCTATGATAATGGACAAATAGCATCTGAAACAAATTATAAAGATGGTAAAAAAGAAGGGGTATATAAAAGTTTTTATCCAAATGGCAATCTTCAAGAAGAATATAGCTTCTCAAATAATAAACCTATTGGAGAATTTAAAACTTATTTTGACAATGGTCAAGTTTATCAAAGCGGAAATTATATCATTACAAAATCAAAAAAAGATGGTTTAAGTGGTATTTATAAAGAATACTATGCTAATGGACAAATAGCTAAAGAAGAAAATTATAATGATAATGGTGAACTTAATGGCGAACAAAAAGAGCATGATCGAGATGGTGCTCTAATATTTGAGGGAAACTTTAAAAATGGTAAAAAAGATGGAATTTTTAGATATTATCGAAATGGAGAGATTGTAAAAGAAGAAGAATTTAAAAATGGTGTTTTAATGCAAAAACCTAAAAATTAGAAAAATTCCAAACATGCTTAAAAAAGCAATTTTATTTTTCTTAATGGGGTTTGTCTTGCTTCAGGCCAACTCATTAGATAAATGCAACAATATAGCTGTCATTTCAAAACTTAAAAAGCAAATTCCTAAAGAAATTTCTAAAAATCTGCATGAATTATTTGTACCAGAGGTTGATTATGAAGAATTTGAGAAAAAGTTAAAAGAAATATATGGAGAAACAATTTATAGCGATATAGTTAAAATTGATTCCATTTCAAACTTTTCTATTATTTTAGATTCTTGCATGGCTATGATAAATGCCACTTTTCAAGAAAAAAAGGGTCTTTGGAGTATTGCTTATAAAGTTTCTAATTTAAATCAGGTAGAAATTATAGATATAACTTATCTTAATGGAGATTTTAATGAATATTTTTAAAGTAAACCATGGAATTTCATGGTTTACTAATATTTTCTTTATTTAATTAACTTCAAGTCTTTTTTGCTACAATTTCTTAAAAATTTTTATAAGTAAAAAATTTAAGGAAAATTATGGTTGAAGTAAAAAATCTTACTATGCGTTTTGCCAATCAACTTTTATTTGAAAATGTAAATTTAAAGCTTGTTCGAGGGCAAAGATATGGACTAATTGGTGCAAATGGTGCAGGAAAATCAACCTTTTTAAAAATTCTTTCAAATGAAATAGAAGCTAGTAGCGGAGAAGTAGTTTTTGATGAGGGATTAAGAATCGCTGTTTTAAGACAGGATCAATTTGCCTTTGAAAATTACACTATCAAAGATGCAGTAATGTGTGCAAATAAAAGATTATATGAGGCCTTAAAAGAAAAAGAAAAGCTTTATATGAGCGAAGAATTTACAGATGAAATCAATGAACGCTTAAGCGAGCTTGAAATGATATGCGCTGAAGAGGATCCAAACTATGATTGTGAAGTGCGTTGTGAAAAAATCTTAAGTTCTTTAAAAATAAAAGATTTTGATGCTTTAATGAGCACTTTAAAAAGTGCGGATAAATTTAAGGTTTTACTTGCCCAAGTATTATTTTTAGGCGCTGATGTATTATTTTTAGATGAGCCCACAAACAACCTTGATTTAGAGGCCATTTCTTGGCTTGAAAATGAACTTTTAAGACATGAGGGAACTTTAGTTGTGATTTCTCACGATAGACATTTTTTAAATAAAATTTGCACACGAATTTTAGATGTAGATTTTAAACAAATTAGAGATTTTGCAGGAAATTATGATGATTGGTATATGGCTTCTACCCTACTTGCTAAACAAGCAGAACTTAAAAGAGATAAAGCCTTAAAAGAAAAAGAAGAATTAGAAAACTTCATTCGTCGCTTTAGTGCCAATGCTTCAAAAGCAAAACAAGCCACAAGTAGAGCTAAAGCTTTGGAAAAATTGGAATTTGAAGAAATTAAAATCTCAACAAGACGCGATCCTAGTATAGTCTTTAGAACTAATAGAGAAATAGGCAATGAAATATTAGAATTTAAAGAAATTTCTAAAACCTACGATAAAAAACTTTTTTCAAATTTAAATTTAAAAATAGAAAAAAATGACAAAATAGCATTAATCGGTGCTAATGGTGTGGGTAAATCCACTCTTGCTAAAATTATTATGAATGAAATAAACCCAGATAATGGCAATGTACATTTGGGTGCTACAATGGAACTTGGATATTTTCCACAAGATACAAGCAATATTATAAATGAAAATTTAAAACTTTATGAATGGCTTATGAGTGAAAAATTTAAAGATTTAGATGAAATTCGCAAATGCTTAGGTAGAATGCTCTTTAGCGGAAGTGAACAAGAAAAAATGGCAGCTAATTTAAGTGGGGGCGAAAAACATCGCTTAATGCTCTCGCGACTTATGCTAGAAAAACCGAATTTTTTAATCTTAGATGAGCCAGATAACCATTTAGATCTTGAAAGCATTATAGCTTTAGGGGAAGCTTTGTATAATTTTAAAGGGGTAGCACTTTGCATCAGTCATGATAGAGAGTTAATAAGCTCATTTGCAAATCGTATTTGGGAATTAAAAGATGGAGAACTTTTGGATTTTCGCGGAAGTTATGAAGAATTTTTAGGAGAAAAAAATGGCTAAATTTAGAATTCAATACAGTGCTGGTTTTGGACATTTTACACAAAATCATAAAGGCTTTGGACCAACTATTTATATAGAAGAGATAGTTGAATTTGATAATGGAAAAGATTATTTTGATTATGTAGATTTTTATAAAAAATATTCTAAGGCAGATGATACTTACTTTCATATTAGTTTTTTAGAAGATAGAGCTCTAAGTGAGAAAGAACTTCAAATTCGCAATGAATATAGAAAATTAAGAGATCAAAATTGTAAAAAAGCTAAAGAAGAATTTATCAAAAATCATGAATTAGATCCTGAATTTATTGCTCCGTGCGGAGATTAAGGAACATTTTTTGCTTGCATAATTTCGTTTTTAAAAGGAGAAATAATGCAAACAAATTTTAAAATCATAAGTTCTTATGAATATGATGTTTCAAGCGGGGTTTATAAACAGGTAAATAAAGAAGTTGAAGACTTTTTTTCCAATGATCAAAGCTTTATGGATATGCTTTCAAATGAAAGTGATCAAAAGCAACAAACTTCTTTAGAAACTCAAAATAAAATCACGCCAGAAAAAGACTCTACTATAAGTTCTTATGCTTTAAATTCAAATTTGTATTCTTATCGTTTTAGACAAAATGAAAGTTTACAAATGCAATCACAATCTTCAAATCAAAATGAACAAAATGCACAAAATAAAGTTTTAAATGAACTTTTAGGAATGATTTAAACTGATAAGAATTTGAAATCTTTAAAAGAAAAATTTTTTAAAAAAATTTCAAATTCTTGTTCTTGAATCTCATTTAAATAAAGTGTTATTAATACCATATCATCTTTAAATTCTTTTTTAGAAGATATGGAAAATTTTTTAAAAAAATATTCAAAACGACTAAAAACTTTTAAATTGATAGAAATCTTAACCGTCTTTTGAATTTCATAAGGTTTTAAAATAGCATTTTCAATTACTTTGCTAACTGCTTCACTATAAGCTCTTGCAAGTCCACCCGTGCCAAGCTTAATTCCTCCAAAATAACGAACAATAATAACAGCCGTATTAATAAGTTCATTTCCCCTTAAAACATTTAAAGCAGGCATTGCAGAAGTGCCTTTTGGTTCTTTATCATCATTTTTATCTTCTATAATTTGATTAAATTCGTTCAAAATTCTATAAGCATAAACAAAATGAACTGCTTTTGGGTGATCTTTTTTAAGTTTTTCAAGTAAATTTTTAAACTCTTCAAAAGGGCATAAAAATGCCCAAAAAGTAGATTTTTTTACTTCTATTTTATTTTGATAAACTTGAACAATAGTTTTCATTTGAACCTTTTTAAAACTAGATAATATTTTTTAATTTCTTGTTGAAATATTATTAGATTTAATCAAAATTTATACAAAAATCATGATTCAAAAATGATCAAATCATAAAAAATCTTTTTAAAATATCAAAATTTAGCTATAATCAAAATTTAGCTTGAAATATTTAAGAAAATTTGACTTAAATATTAATTATTTCTAAATCAATTAAAATTAATTGATTGAAGTTAATCTATAAAAACTAATAATTAATTTTAGCTTTTAAATAAACATTTATTCTAAATTTAAGAATTATAAGGTAAATCTATGTTTTTTTTAGAATTTTTAAGTTTTTCAAGTTTAATTTTTGAAATTTTAGCTTTGTTTTTATCCTTTTATTTTAAAAATACAAAAATATTTTTCATCAATTTTGCTTTTATATTTTTTAAATTATTTTATTTTTATGCTAGCACTTTTCAAGTTCATCTTTTTACTTCATTATTTTTACCTTTTATATTTTTTATACTCTCTTTAAAAAAACAAAATGATCTTATTTTTGATAAAAAAAATATTAGCATAGTAGTATTTTTTCTTTTAATATCAATTCTAGGGCTTGTATTGATTAAAAATACAGAATTTAATGCTTCAATGCTTAATTTTCATCTTTTTAGCTTTTTTAATCCTATAAGTGAGTTAAGTTTAATATTTTTTATTTTTGAACTTATATTTCTAAGTTTTATATGTTTTAAAAAAAAGGAATTTTTCTATATAATTGCATTTATAGGAACTTACATACAATTTTTATTTAATAGCACTTTAAAAGTATCGTATTTTGAGCTCTCAAGTATAGTTTTTTGCATTTATCTTCTTCATCAAACTTATAAAAATATCTTTTTTGATCCTTTAACTAAATTTCCAAATGAAAAAAAACTTATGTATTTTATAAAAGGAAAAAAAGAATTTAGCATAGCATTACTTCATTTTACAGAATTCAAATTTACAAAAGAAAGCTATAAAAAACTTATTTTAAAACAAATCGCTAAAACTTTAAAATATTTAAAAGCTAAAATTTTTATAGTGGAGAATGATTTTGTTTTTATATTTAAAGACGAAAATACAGCTTTAACTCATCTCTCTTATATAGAGTCTTTATTGAAAAATACAGAAATATGTCTTGAAAATGAAAAATTCAAACCAGAATTTAAAATATTTTTAAAAAATAATCAAAATAATATTAAAGAAAGTTTAAAATTTCTAAGGGAAAAACTCCCTTAGAAATTATTTTTCAAGTACTTCAGCCTCAATAATCAATTTTATATCATCACTTAAAGTTATCGTTGAAGTGCTAGAAGCAAATTTAAAATCAGATCGTTTAATTAAACCATTTAAAGCAAACCCTACTTTTTCTTTACCATCTTTTGCTTTAATTACTCCACCAATCTCAGTATCCAATACCACTTCTTTAGACACACCAGCTATAGTTAAAACTCCTGTCATTTTTCCTTTTTCATTACTTATTTTCTCATATTTTTTCATCACAAAAGTCATATCTGGATATTTTTTTGCTTTAAAAAAATCATCTTGCAATAAATGGTTATCTCTTGTTTGATTTTCTGTATTGACAGAAGATACTTTAATTGTTGCTTCTAATTTTTTAAATTCAAAAGTTTTTGGATCAAAATCAATCATAGCATTATAGTCTTTAAAACTTCCGTTAACATTGCTAATTTGCAAATGTTTAATTTTAAAACCGACATTTGTATGTGATTTATCTAGCGTAAATTCTTTAGCAAAAGCTGCACTTCCCAACAAAGAAAAAGCTAAAATCGAGCTTAAAAAAATTTTTTTCATTATTTCTCCTAAATATTTTATTAAAAAAACAAAAATATTTTATTTAGCAAAAATTAACTAAGCATTAATCAAAAGATTTTATTAAAAATTTAACAAAATCATTAAAATCAGCTAAATTCAAATCTTTTTTATCTCTTTGTTGCTTGCCCCACATGCACTCAGGAAAAAAAGCATCTTCTTTAAATCTTGCCATTATATGAAAATGCACCCTTGGAACATAATTTGCAAAAGATGCTATATTTATTTTATCAGGTCTATAAAATTGAATCATAGCTTTTTCACATGCTAAAATTTTTTTAAATAATTCTTCTTGTAAAAAACTAGGACAATCGCTAAATTCTTTATAAGGTTCTTTAGTGAAAATTTTAATCCAAGGAATTTGAGAATTTTCTTTTTCTATATAAATTAACTCATTTTCATAAATCATTTAAACTCCTTAAAACTGTTTATCAAATTCTACAAAATTTTTATTTTTATAAAAATTTAGATAAAATAAAATATAAATTTTTAAAGTAAAGGAGTTTAAAATGAATATTAATTTTAATACAAATTATTCTTTAAATCTTGCTCAACAAAACTCCTCCAATAAAGCTTTAAATAATAAAGATAAAAATGAAGACGATACACAAAAACAAGTTGTCAATGGCTTAGAACTTGATGCTAAACAAATACAACAATTAAGAGAATTACAAAGTACAGATAGGGAAGTAAAAGCTCATGAAGCAGCACATCAGGCCGCTGGAGGATCTTTAGCAGGTGGAGCAAGCTATAGCTATGTTAAAGGTCCTGACAATCAAATGTATGCAGTATCTGGAGAAGTTCCTATACGTATGCAAAAGGGCAATACTCCAGATGAAACCATAGCCAATGCAAGACAAATTGCTTCAGCAGCTATAGCACCTGCTAATCCTAGTCCTCAAGATTATAAAGTTGCAGCAAATGCTCTTAAACTTGAAATGGAAGCAAGATCTGAAGCAGTAAAGCTTAAAGCCGAAAAAAATATTCAAGATAAAAAAGATAAAGAACAAAACGAAAACACAAATAAAACTGAAAATAATAAAGATTTTAAAAATTTTGTTAGCAATATTTATAAAAATAATTCTTTAGATTTAAGTTTAAATTTTAATATAGCTTCTTAAAATCTAAGCTTTATAAGCTTAGATTTCATTTACCATATCACTAGGATTTATCAAACGATCAAAATCTTTCTCACTAATCAATCCAAGTTCCATAGCACTTTGTTTTAAAGATATCCCTTTTTTATAAGCGTTTTTTGCGACTTTAGCGGCATTTTCATAGCCAATATGTGGACTTAAGGCTGTTACTAACATTAAAGAATTATTTAAATGATATGCTATTTTTTCTTTATCAGGTTTAATGCCTTCTACGCAATGTATATTGAAAGAATTCATAGCATCACTTAATAAATCAAGACTTTGTAAAAAATTATAAATAATTACGGGCTTAAAAACATTAAGTTCAAAATTTCCTTGCGATGCTGCAAAACCTATAGTGACATCATTTCCCATAATTTGAACAGCAACCATAGTTAAAGCTTCACATTGGGTTGGATTTACCTTACCAGGCATTATAGAACTTCCAGGCTCATTCTCAGGCAAAATAAGCTCGCCAAAACCACATCTTGGACCAGAAGCTAAAAAACGAATATCATTTGCAATCTTCATTAAATTCGCTGCTAAAGCTTTTAAAGCTCCATGTGCAAAAACTATAGCATCATGACTTGTTAAAGCATGAAATTTATTTGGATTAGAAACAAATTTTATTCCAATGATTTTAGTTAATTCTTCACTTACTCTTTGAGAAAGTTCTGGATAAGCATTAAGACCTGTACCAACAGCTGTTCCTCCTATAGCAAGCTCTCTTAAATTCTCTAAAGAAAGCAATATTTGTTTACGTGTATGTATTAGCATAGATAAATAACCGCTAAATTCCTGAGATAAAGTTAGAGGGGTAGCATCTTGTAAATGGGTGCGTCCAATTTTAATAATTCCTTTAAATTCTTTTACTTTTTGCTCAAAAACAGCAATTAAATTATCCAATGAAGGAATGAGTTTATTTTCAATTTGTTCAACGCAAACAATATGCATAACAGTCGGAAAAGTATCATTTGAACTTTGAGACATATTTACATGATCATTTGGATGTATTAATTTTTCTTTACGAAAATCTCCGCCTAGAATTTCAGTAGCGCGATTTGCTATTACTTCATTTAAATTCATATTTGTTTGAGTTCCAGAGCCTGTTTGCCAAATAGCAAGCGGAAAATTATCATCAAATTTTCCCTCTATAATTTCATCACAAGCTTTTATAATAGCGTCTTTTTTTTCATTATCAAGTTTAGCTAGATCATTATTTACTATAGCTAAAGCTTTTTTAAGGTTGGCAAAAGCATAAATTAAAACCTTTGGCATTTTTTCATTGCCTATCTTGAAATTTTCAAAACTTCTTTGAGTTTGAGCCCCCCAATATTTATCATCTAAAACTTGAATTTCTCCCATAGTATCACGTTCTACTCTATACTGCATAATAAATTCCTTTTAATTAAAAAATTAATTTATATTAATTAAAACTAATATAAATTAAACTTTAAAATAATGACCTTAGATAAAAAATACTTTCAATTGAGATAAAATTACACATTTATTCAACCGTTACACTTTTTGCAAGATTACGCGGCATATCAACATCATTACCAAGCCTTATTGATATTTCCATTGCCAAAAGTTGAGTGATAAGCATCATTTCAAAAAATTCACACATATAGTGTTCTTGCTCTGTTGTTCTAATAAAATCATCGCTTAAATCAAATTCCAAAGGAGAAATACTAAGCAAAGTAGAATCTCTAGCGATAAGCTCTTCTACATTTGATTTTGTTTTTTCATAAAGCATATTTTTTGGCATTAAAGCAATAGTATAAAGCTTAGAATCAGCTAATGCTATAGGCCCATGCTTCATTTCACCAGCTGGGTATCCTTCTGCATGTAAATAAGAAAGTTCTTTTAATTTTAAAGCACCCTCTAAAGCTAATGGATAAAATACATCTCTACCTATATAAAAAAAGCCATGCCCATCTAAATACCTTTTAGAAATTCTATGAATTTTATCGTGTAATTTTTGTGTTACAACAACACAATTTGGTATATGAAGCAAGGCTTTAATTTCATCATTTAAATTTTGATTTTTCTTTTGAGCCATAAAAATAGCTAACATCCAAAGCGTTAAAACTTGCGTTGCAAATGCTTTCGTTGAAGCTACTCCCTTTTCAATTCCAGCACGCGTTAAAAGACTTAAATGCGCCAAACGCACGATACTAGAATTATCTACATTGCAAACAGCAAAAGTTCTAGCACCTTTTTCTTTGGCAATTTTCAAAGCTTCTAAAGTATCTGCTGTTTCGCCACTTTGAGAAATCACAATAAATAAAGAATTTTTAGAAATAATAGCTTCCCTATATCTAAATTCACTTGCAATTTCTACTTTGGCTTTAATTTTTGCAATCCTTTCAAACAAATAAGCACTAGCAAGTGCTGCATGATAACTAGTTCCACAAGCACATAAGGTAATTTCATTTATATCACTTAAGTCTTCATTTTCAAGCTCATCAAAAATAACCTCATCTCCATTAACCCTACCCATTAAAACTTCACTTAATACTCTGCTTTGCTCATAAATTTCTTTTTCCATAAAAAATCTAAAACCATCTTTTTTTGCGTAAGATTTATCGCTTAATAATTTAGAAAAAGATTTATTTTTTAATTCATCATTTTCATAAATAACAAGCTCATCTTTATTGGCATAACCAAAACTTAAATCTTCAAGATAAATAACTTCTTCACTAAGACCGACCAAAGGAGAATCTGCTGATGCAAAAAAGAGTTCATTTTGTGAATTTCTTCCTATAATCAACGGAGCAGCATTTTTAGCAAAAAAAACTTTATTTTGATCCTTTTTGCTAAGAAGTAAAATAGCAAAAGCTCCCTTAAGCTCTTTTACAGTATGTTTAAAAGCTTCAAAAGCATTTAAATCTTTAGCATAAAATTCAAAAAGCTTAACAATCACTTCGGTATCTGTTTGACTTAAAAATGAAATTCCATTTTTCTCTAGTTTATCTTTAATTTCTTTATAATTTTCTATGATTCCATTATGAATTACACAAGAGTATTCTCCTAAATGTGGATGAGCATTTATCTCAGTTGCTTTACCATGTGTTGCCCATCTTGTATGCCCTATAGCAAAACCATAACCTTCACTTTCGAAACTAGCACATTTGTTTGTTAAATTTTCAAGCTTACCAACAGCTTTAAAAAAATCAAGCTCCAATCCTTTCATAACAGCTAAACCAGCGCTATCATAACCTCTATATTCAAGCTCTTTTAATCCATCTAAAATAATTTGTTTTTTTTCTTTATTGCCTATATAACCTACAATACCACACATTTTTACCTACTTTATAAATAATTTATTTTTAATTTTAACTTCTTTTTTTAAATAAATTCTATTCAGTTTAAAACACTATAAATAATCTTAATTATTTTTACTTAAAACAAGAAATTTATTTTTAAATAAAATTTTATAAACTCTTTTTCAGTAAGCTAAATTTATAATGCTAAAATTATAAAAACAACGGAATTATAAATTTATTATGAAAAATCTAATTACAAAGCTAGAAAATCAATCAAGGCTAAATGAAGAAGAGGCAAATCAACTTTGGGATTTAGATCTTTTTGTTTTAGCCAAATATGCTCAAAAAAAACGTTTTGAGCTTCACGGCAAAAAAGTATATTTTAATGCAAATCGTCATATTAATCCGACTAATATTTGTGCTGATACTTGTAAATTTTGTGCATTCTCGGCACATCGAAAAAATCCCAATCCTTATATAATGACCCATGAAGAAATCATAAAGATTGTAGATGAAACTGTTGCAAGAGGAACTAAAGAAATTCATATTGTTTCAGCACACAATAAAGATACAACTTGGCAATGGTATTTAGAAATTTTTAAAATGATAAAGGAAAAATATCCAAAAATCCATATTAAAGCTATGACAGCAGCAGAAATTGACTTTTTACACAGACGCTTTAACATGAGTTATGAAGAAGTAATCAATAAAATGCTAGAATATGGTGTTGATAGTATGCCAGGAGGCGGAGCTGAAATTTTTGATGAAAAAATACGCAATAAAATTTGCAAAGGAAAAGTGAGTAGCGAAAACTGGCTTAAAATCCATAAACTTTGGCATCAAAAAGGTAAGCAAAGCAATGCTACAATGCTTTTTGGACATATAGAAGAAAGAAAACATCGTATTGATCATATGCTAAGACTTAGAGCTTTGCAAGATGAAACAAATGGTTTTAATGCTTTTATTCCTTTGGTATGGCAAAGAAACAATAGTTTCATTCAAGCAGATAAAATTATGGATAGTGAGGAAATTTTAAAAACAATTTCTATTTCAAGAATTGTTTTAGATAACATTAAAAATATTAAAGCCTATTGGGCTACTATGGGACTTAATCTTGCTATGGTAGCTCAAGAATTTGGAGCTAACGATCTTGATGGAACTATAGAAAAAGAAAGTATACAAAGTGCCGGAGGAGCAAAAAGTGCTAATGGGGTTAATTTAAAAACCTTTATCGATATGATAAAAACTTCAAATCTAATTCCAGTAGAACGCGATAGTTTATATAACGAACTTAAAACTTATTAAGGTTTAAAAATGGATTTTTTCAAACTCAAACAAAATAATACCAATGTTAAAACAGAAATTATTGCTGGTATTACAACCTTTTTAACCATGATTTATATCATACCTGTAAATTCTCATATAATGAGTAATTCTGGCATGCATTTAGAGGGATTAATTATTGCCACTGCTTTAGTTACCATAATAGCAAGTGCTTTTAATGCTTTTTTTGCCAATACGCCTGTAGCTATGAGTGTTGGAATGGGTATGAATACTTATTTTACTTTTAGTGTTTGTCTAGCTCAAAATATATCTTGGCAAAGTGCACTAGGTGCTGTTTTTATCTCAGGCTTTATCTTTTTGCTTTTATCTTTTACAAATTTTAGAATTTGGATTATACGTAATATTCCTAAAGATTTACGTTTGGCAATGTGTGCAGGACTTGGATGTTTTGTAACATTTTTAGGGCTTGGACAAATGGGGATAATTGCTAAAGATGATAATGTTTTTGTGCGCATTGGAGATTTTAGCGATCCTAATGTTCTTTTTGGAATTTTTACACTTATTTTAATTTTATTTTTATGGGTTATAAAAATAAAAGGAGCTTTTATTATAGGAATTTTACTTAGCTCCATTATTGCTTGGGTATTTAATATCAACAATGCTTCATTTCCTGAGCATTTTTTTTCTTTTCCAAATTTTAGCCAAGAAAATGGCTTAGGTAGTATTTTTGCCAAACTAGATATTTTAAGTGCTTTAAATATTTTTATGATTCCAGTTATTCTAACCTTTTTAATTACTCAACTCTTTGATAGTTTGGGCACTATTACAGGAGTTGGAGAAAGAGGAAAAATTTTTGATGACCCTAAAGAAGGAGAAAAAAAATTAGGAATGACTTTAGCAAGTGATGCCGTAGGTTCTACAATCGGATCCATAGTAGGAACTTCAACTGTTACTGCCTTTGTTGAAAGTACCACAGGGGTTGAAAGCGGTGGAAGAACTGGGCTTACAGCTTTAGTTGTTGCATTTTGTTTTATTTTAACATTGTTTTTACTTCCTTTATTTAAGGCTATACCTGCTAATTCCATTAATCCAGTATTAATAATGGTCGGAATCTTGATGTTTATGGAAGTAAGAAATATTAATTTTAAAGATGATGCTATAGCTGTTGCTTCATTTTTTACTATAATTATGATGCCTTTTACTTATTCTATAACAACAGGCTTTGCTTTTGGTTTTATCTCTTATTTACTTGTGCGTATATTTAAAAAAGAATGGGATAAACTTAATATGGGTATCATAATATTATCTCTTATTTCTTTAGGAAACTTTTTATTAATTGCTTTAGAAGGAAAAATATGATTTTTTACTCTTATGATGAATTTGAAGATGATGTTAAAACTTTAGCAAGAGAGATTAAAGATAATTTTAATCCAGATGCTATAGTTGCCATAGCAAGAGGAGGAATGACTCTTGGACATTCTTTAGCAGTAGCTCTAAATACACGCAATCTTTTTTGTCTTAATTCTATACATTATAATGACACACAAAAATTAGATACTATTAAAATCTTTAATATCCCTGATCTTAATGCTTATAAAAAAATTCTTTTAGTCGATGATATCGTAGATAGCGGAGAGAGTATCAAAGAAATTAAAAGAGTATTAGAAGAAAAATTTACCCATATTGATCTAAAAGTAGCTACAATTTTTTACAAAAAAAATGCTCTTTTAATCCCTGAATTTAAAACCAAAGAAGCAACAGAGTGGGTAAATTTTTATTGGGATATTCTTATTGATTAATAAGCTCTAAAAATTTTTAAGGATATATTTGAAACTAAAAGCTATTATTTTATTTTTCTTTTTAATTGCCAATTTTACGCTTGCCAATGAGATCAACGACTTTGAAGATGAATTTTCACAATACAAAGTAAATGATCCTTTATCAGGTTACAACAAAGTTATGACACGCTTTAATGTTTTTTTATATGATTATGCCTTAAGACCTACTCTTATGGCTTATACAAAAATCACCCCAAAAGCTTTTAGAATAGGTGTTAAAAATTTTTTTGATAATCTAGCTTTTCCTTTAAGATTTATAAATAATACTTTACAATTTAAATTTGAACATGCTGGAGAAGAAAGCAAACGTTTTATAGCTAATACTATTTTAGGATTTGGCGGGATAATGAATGCTGCTGATGCCTTACATTTAAAAAAATATCCTGCAGATTTTGGAAGCACTTTAGCTCATTGGGGTATAGGCAGTGGGTTTCACCTTGTTTTACCGATACTTGGACCTAGTAATTTAAGAGATTCTTTAAGCTTACCTGTTGATTGGTTTTTATATCCTAGTGCTTATATCAATCCTGATTGGGCGAGTTTTGCAATAAGTGCTTATGCTTATGGCAATGAAATTTCTTTCAGAATTGATGAAATTGATGAAATTTATCACAATACCCCAAATCTTTATCCATTTTTACGTGATGCTTATGAGCAAAGACGTATAGAAATTAGTAAATAAGGAAAAAAATGAAAAAAATATTTTTAATTTTAGCTCTTGTCTTAAATGTATTTGCTTTAAAACTAGATGAAATTGAAAGTTTAATGCAAAAAAATATTGATCAAAGTCTTAAGATCCTGCAAAATACAAAAGGGGATAAAAAAGAAGCTGCAAAGGAAATTTTTAAACTTTTTGATCATATAATTGATTATAAACTTATGGCAAAACTTTCTCTTTCAAAATATTATAATAACTTAAGTAAAGAGGAACAAGAAAAATTTACACAAGCCTTTGAAGAAAATCTTAAAAAAAGTTTCACCGATAAACTAAATCTTTATAAAGATCAAGTATTAAAAGTAAAATATGGTGAAGAAAAAAATAAAAATCGTTATTTTTTAACAAGCTCAATGATAATTGACGGGGAAGAAAAAAACGTGATATTTAAATTTTATAATCAAAACAATGATTGGCTTATTTATGATGTAGATGTCTTGGGTATAAGCATTATCCAAACTTATCGCTCTCAATTTAGTGATATTTTGGAAAATAATGACTTTAACGCTCTAATGAAAAAGATTAAAGATATCAACATAGACTAAATGCTAATTTATTTTCTAAAAAAAATTATTGCTTATCCTAAAATTACCTTAATTGGTACTTTAGCTTTTTGCATCATTTTAAGTTTTTTTTCTTTAAAACTGCAAATTGATGCAAGTGCTGATAGTCTTCTTTTAGAAGATGACAAAGATTTAAAAATCTTTAGAGAAATATCTAAAGATTATAAGAGTGATGATTTTTTAATCATAGCTTTTAAACCAAAAGATCTTGATCCTTTTTCAAAACAAAGTTTAGAAAAATTAAAAAAAATACATAAAGATTTAGAAAATTCTTATAATGTTGAACGTGTTTTAAGTATTATAAATGCACCTCTTCTCCAAAGCAATGATCAAGCAGATTTAAAAGAACTTATTAAAAATATCCCAAATATTACTTTTAAAGATATCAATTTAAGCAAAGCTAAAAATGAAATTCTAAATAGCCCTTTTTATAAAAATAATATCATTTCTAAAGACGGAACAACTACAGCTTTAATCATTTATTTAAATCCTGATTTAAAATTAAATCAACTTTTAGATCAAAAATATAAAGCAAATCAATTACAAAAAGAAAAATACCAAAATCAAATCCAAGAACATCAAAACTCACAAAAAATCATTACAAAAAAAAGCTTAGATCAAATCAAGCATATTATGCAAAATTATCAAAAAAATGGAGATGAGCTTTATATTAGCGGTATAAGTTTAATAGCTGAAGATATGATTTCTTATATAAAAGATGATCTTTTAATTTATGGCTTTGCTCTTATATTGTTACTTAGTTTAGCCTTGTATTATTTTTTTAGATCTTTACGCTTTGTATTTTTGCCTCTTTTTATTTGTTTTATTAGCCTGAGTTCTGCAAGTGGAGTTTTTGCTTTGCTTGGTTTTAAAATTACTGTCATCTCTTCTAATTATGTGGCACTAATTCTTATCATAACTCTTAGCGTGGTAATTCATTTAATTACGCATTTTATAGAATGCTCTAATAAATTTCCACACGCTAAAATACAAAATGTCATTCTTGCAACCCTTTTAGCCAAAGCAAAGCCGAGTTTTTATGCTATTTTGACTACAATGATAGGATTTTTAAGCTTAGTTTTTTCAAATATAGAGCCTATTATAAAACTAGGGATTATGATGAGTATTGGCATAAGCTTAAGCTTAGTACTTAGTTATCTTTTCTTAGGAAGTATTTTAGTTCTTTTAAAGCCAAAAAATTATAGTAAAAAGGAATTTAAATTCAATTTTTTAAATTTTTGTGCAAAGTCAAGTTTAAATCATAGAAAATTAATTTATACCTTAACTTTTTTAGCAAGTATTTTTGCACTAGCTGGAATTTCTTTTTTAAGGGTTGAAAATTCTTTTGTTAATTATTTTAAAGATGGAAGCGAGATAAAAAAAGGATTATTACTAATTGACACAAAATTAGGCGGAACCTTACCCTTGGATATAATTATAAAATTTAAAGATAATTCTAAATTTCAAAATAATGATAATTTAGATAGTTTTGAAAATGAATTTGAAGCTTTAAGCAATGAAAAAACATACTGGTTTAATGCAAAAAAAATTCGCATAGTAAAAAAAATACATCAATATCTAGAAAATAAACCATATATAGGTTCTGTTTTAAGCTTAAATAGTCTTTTAACTTTGGGAAAAAATATCAATGATGGTAAAGATTTAGATGATTTTGCTCTGGCCTTTTTAAATGAAAATTTACCTAATGATTTTAAAAAAGATTTGCTTTCTCCTTTTGTAAATATAGACAAAAACGAATTAAGATTTACTATGCGCATTGTAGATTCTGATCCGAATTTACGCCGTAATGAATTTTTAAAAGAATTAAATAAAGAATTAAACGATCTCTTAAAAAATGATGATGTTTCAGTGCAAATTGCCGGAGTTATGGTGCTTTATAATAATATGCTTCAAAGTCTCTTTTCATCGCAATTTAACACTTTGATATTTGTTATTTTAGTAATATTTATTCTTTTTATTTTAATATTTAAAGATTTAAAATTTTCTATTATCGCCCTTGTTGTAAATATTATCCCAATTAGTGTTGTTTTTGCTCTTATGGGAATTTTAAATATACCTTTAGATATGATGAGTATAACTATAGCTGCTATTTCTATGGGTATAGGAGTTGATGATGCTATTCATTATATCTATCGTTTTAAACAAACCATTAAAAATAAAAATATAAAAGAAGCTATTTTAAATACACACAATTCAATAGGATCAGCACTTTATTATACAAGTATAAGTATCATCTTAGGATTTAGTGTAATGATGAGTAGTAATTTTATACCAACAATTTATTTTGGAGCCTTAACTATATTTGTAATGATACTACTTTTACTAGGAAGTTTATTTTTACTTCCTAGTCTTTTAATTACTTTTAAGAAAAATCAATAAGCCTTGCTTAGCACTTTAATCAAAATTTGTGCTAAATTTAAGGCTTTAAATCTATGCGAAATAAGATTTTTATCATGATCTTCAAGCTGAGCTAAGGTTTTTGTAAAACCATCAGGGATAAACAAAGAATCATAACCAAAACCATTTTCCCCTCTTTCTTCGCAAATCACTTTTCCATGCATCCATCCATGCGAACTAAAATCTCCAAATTTAGAACTTATTCCAATAGCTGCTGTATAAAAAGCTTTACTTTCAAAAATACCTTTTTTTTGAAGCTCGTCTATAAGTTTTTTACGGTTATCCTTATCAGTTTGCGATTTTGAAAATCTTGCAGAATAAATACCAGGTTTTCCATCTAAGGCCTCAACACAAATTCCACTATCATCACTTAAAACAATAAAATCATTCTGCTTATCTTTATCCAAAGCATTAAAAACTGCTCTTGATTTTATTAGGGCATTTTCTTTAAAAGAGGCACCATTTTCTTCTATATCAAAAGCTTGTATAATATCGCTAAATGCGTAAACTTCATAATTTGTCAAAATATTTTTACACTCATAAACCTTATGAGCATTATTTGTCGCAAGTATAATTTTATTTTTAAACATAAAATACCTCAGATAAATTTTATTTTATTATTTAGAATTTTAATCTTATTAAATAAGATAAAACTTAATACTTACTTAATATTATTAATAGTAAAATTATCCTAAATTAAATCCTTAGGTAATTTTATGTTTAATACTATTTTAGCTTTATCTTTCATTGTTGGAACAAGATTTTTTGGACTTTTTATAGTTTTGCCTGTTTTAAGTCTTTATGCACTTAAACTCGAAGCTGCAAATGAGTTTTTAGTAGGGCTTTTAGTAGGTGTATATGCTTTAACTCAAATGGTTTTTCAAATACCTTTTGGAATACTAAGTGATAAAATCGGACGTAAAAAAACTATGCTTTTAGGGCTTATTATTTTCATTATAGGATCACTTATTTGTTCTTTTGCAAATGATATTTATACTATGCTTATTGGAAGAATGCTTCAAGGAGCTGGTGCTATAGGAGCTGTGGCTACTGCAATGATTAGCGATTTTATTAATGAAGAAAATAGAGGCAAAGCTATGGCTATAATGGGCTCTTTTATAGGAATTAGTTTTGCAGCTTCTATGGTAATTTCTCCTTTAATGAGTGCTAAATGGGGGCTTTCAAGTCTTTTTGATCTAAGTGCTTTTTTAACACTTCTTTGTATTATCTTACTTTATACTATAGTTCCAAAAGAAAATAAGCTTTCACACGAAAACAAAAAAACGCCTTTTTTTCATCTTATTAAACAAAAAAATTTAGCTCTTATGAATATCACTAATTTTATGCAAAAAATGCTTATGAGTATTGCATTTTTAATTATTCCTATCATCTTAGTAAAACATTTTAATTTTGCACAAGATAAACTTTGGATTATTTATACTATATCAATGATAGCAGGATTTATTGCTATGGGATTTGCTGGAAGCTTAGGAGAGAGAAAAAACCTATCTAAACAAATTTTACTTATTGGGGTATTTTTTTTCATACTTTCTTATCTATGTTTTACTTTTTCGCATTCTATCAACTTTTTCATTTTTTCAGTTATTATCTTTTTTATAGGTTTTAACCTGCACGAACCCATTATGCAATCTTGTGCTTCAAAATTTTGCAAAGTCCATGAAAAAGGTGTAGCCTTAGGAGTGTTTAATGCTTTTGGTTATGGGGGTAGTTTTGTTGGGGGGATTGTAGGAGGATTGTTTTTGCATTTTGATAAGCTTGAGATTCTAACTATAGTTTTAGTTGTTTTATCTATATCTTGGTTTATTTTACTTTTATTTTTAAAAAATCCAGCCGAATTTAAAAATCTTTATCTAAATCTTAATACACCTTTAAATTGGAATAAACTTTTACACACTAAAGGGGTTGTAGATATTTATAAAAACTCAAAAAATCTAGTGATCAAATTTGATAGCAAACTCACAAATAAAGAGGAATTAGAAGTGAAAATATGAATAAATTTTTCTTTTATCTCTTGCTTTTATCTCTTGCTTTTGCTAAACCCGATCAAAAAATTCCAGAAATTTCAACACCCGCAAAAAAGATTTTTTTTATAGAAAAAGCTATTTATTTCACTCATCATAATACAAATTATAAAATTTTTATCGCAACAAATAATACAAATGCCAAACAATACAAAACTATTTATTTACTTGATGGCAATGCTTTCTTTCCTTTATTTTTAAATCTTTTTTCTAAACCCATAAAAGAAGATCTTTTAATTATAGGCATAGGTTATGATACTCCTTTAGCTTTTGACATTAAAAATAGAACAAAAGATTACACGCCGGATAAAAAAGCTAGTTTTAAAGAAGGTGGTGGAAGTGATAATTTTAGAACTTTCTTAAAAACACAACTCATACCTTATATCGAACAACGCTATCGAAGTGATAAAAATTATAAAGCTATTTTTGGGCATTCTTTTGGAGGACTTTTTGCTCTTGATACGCTACTAAAGGATAGCAAACTTTTTAGCCATTATTTTATTATTTCTCCTTCTTTATGGTGGAACCAAACTAAATTTTTACCAGAAAAAATAAAATTATCAACATGCCCTAAAATCTATTTTGCATTAGGATCTGCTGAAAGAAAAAGAAATGCTTCTTTAAGCGTTAAAGAACTAAGTCAAAAAATTTCACAAGAAAGTTTTTGCAAAAGCTCTTTTAAACTTTTTAAAAATGAAACGCATGGAAGTGTTATTAACAAAGCTATGATCTATGCTAAAGATATTTTTCTTAAATCATCATCGTTTTAATCATCACTTTAGCCTTACATTCTGCGCAACAATAAAGTGTTTTAATTTTATTTTCATCACCATTAAATTTAGATTTCATAATATTAGCTATCTTTTCAACTGCTTTTTTTGTAGCAAATTCTTTACCGCATTCTATACAAGCAAAAAGCTCATCTTTTGCTAAAGTATGATATTTAAAATAATCTTTATTTAGTTCTATACCACTACGCACAAGTTTTAAGGTATCTTTTTCAGCACAACTTACCTCACAATATCCACAAGTAGTGCAAAGCGAGGGATTGAATTTTAAAGCATTTTCTTTAGAATCAGCGATCAATGCTCCTACATTACAAGCTCCTACACAAGAAAGACAAAGCGTGCAAGTATCAGGATTGACCAAAACTTGACCATATCTTAACCATTCCCCACTTTCTACCTTGCCTAAATCATCATCAGCGATTAAATGCTCTAATCTCTTAGCAAAAAGTTCTCTGCTTGTAAGAAAATTTGAATGAAGTTCAAAAGAAAGCCCTTCGATAAATTCTAATTGCTCCAAAGCATTTTCAAGCTCTTTTTTATCTTTAGCCACAAAAATGGCCTTTTTATTAAATTTTCTCTCAAAAACAGTATTTAAAAGATTGATAGCCTCATTGCTTCCTTTTGAAATAAAATCTGTATAAAAAACTAAATTTGCACCACTATTTTGTAAAAGGGTTAAAAAATGCATATTAGAAAGCCATTTTTCTCCTTCTATCATCAAAGGCAAAATATCCTCTTTTAAATTTAATTCTAAATTTTCTAAAGGCATTTTTTTAGGAATAATCACAATTTTATGCCCCTTATACAAACTTGCTATTTCAAAAAAACTATTCCTTGGCATAGGAGCATAATCAAGCGAACCACTAGGACAAATGCTAATGCACCCCCCACACCCTAAACAATCAATTTGAGAAAATTCTAATTCTCTTTTTTCATCATCTTTTAAAATAGCTGTTGTAGGACAAATTTCAGCACACTTAGCACAATGCTCACTGCGTCTTTGATGATATTGACATATATTAAAATCATAAGTGATATAGGTTTTATAATGATATTTTGGAGTTTTTTGTTTTAAAAATTCAAAAAGTTCTTCATTATCCTTAAAAGATTCTATATTAAAACATCCACTTTGTCTTATAAAGTCTTGACGCACTTGTTCTAAATTCTTATTAAAAAGCAAAATATCAAAATCAAGCTCAATCTCTTCATTGTCTTTTTTTACTATAGCACAAAGCTCGCCAATTGATCCAAAAATAGATATGATTTCATCATTTTTAAAACTCAAAACTTTAAAATCTTTACTCTTTAAAAAATCACTAATTTCTTCTTTAATATCCACTAAAATGATATTTTTACCTACTTCTTTAACTTGTTCTAAATCAAACCCCAAATCATAAGCAATCAATCTTGCTTCATAAAGCTTTGAAACATTTTTACTTTTCTTTAAAATACTATCTTTTGAATTTTTAAGATAAAAATTAATTTCAGGAGCATAAATTTGTGCCTTTTGATTTTTATCATTTGAAATCAAAAACTCATCTTCATTGGGTTTTTCTAACACTTTAATATCATCTTCTAAAGGGATTAAAAAATCATTTTTTACATAAACAAAATCTTGCATTTTTAACCTTAAAAACTTTGATTATAAATTTTATGTTAAAATAGCAAAATATTTTCTTAAGGTTTAAGATGAACAATTTTAGAGACTTCCCACAAATTTCTAGTCTAATAAAAGATGAAAACTTAAAAACTTATCCTTTATATCTTAGAACTTATTTTTCTAAATGTGTCATTAAAGAAATGAAAAAAAAATTACAAAAAAATTTAAATGAAAATATAGAAAAAACAGCAATCTTAAACGAAATTCAAAATAAAATTAAACACTTCTTAAAAAATGATCTTCAAAATCTCATCAACGCAAGCGGGGTTATAATACATACGAATTTAGGAAGAAGTGTGATTGATGAAGAACTTTATGAAAATTGCAAAAAACTCATTTGTTCTTATTCTAATTTAGAATTTGATCTTCAAACAGGAAAAAGAGGCTCAAGATACGATTCTTTATTAGAAAAATTTAAAATCCTTTTTGAGTGTGAGGATGCTTTAGTGGTAAATAATAACGCAGCAGCAGTTTTTTTGATCCTTAATACCCTAGCCAAAGATAAAGAAGTGATAAGCTCAAGAGGAGAACTTGTAGAAATTGGCGGAAGTTTTAGAATCCCTGAAGTGATTAAAGCAGCAGGAGTAAAACTCCATGAAGTTGGCACTAGCAATAAAACGCATTTAAAAGATTATGAAGAAGCCATAAATGAAAACTCTGCTTTAATTTTAAAAACGCATAAATCTAATTTTTCTTTACTTGGTTTTCAAAGTGAAACAAATTTAGAAGAATTAAAAATCCTATCTAAAAAGAAAAAATTAATACTTTATTATGATTTAGGATCAGGGTGGTGTGAAAATCTTAATCCGCATTTAAGTAAAAATGAACCAGAAGTTAAAAAACTTTTGAAAAATTGTGATATTTTAAGTTTTAGTGGGGATAAACTTTTTGGATCTGTGCAAGCTGGCATTATTTTAGGAAAGAAAAAATTCATAGAAAAACTTAAAAAAAATCAACTTTTAAGAATGCTAAGAGTGGATAAACTAAGCATTACTTTTTTAAATGAAACGCTTAAATTTTATTTAGAAAAAAAATTTGAAAAAATCACCACTTTAAAACTTTTAAACGACTCTTTAGACCATATCAAACAAAAAGCTTTAAAAGTTCAAAAAAATATCAAATTTAAAACCTCACTTCAAAAAAGTAAAAGTTTAGTTGGGGGAGGTTCTATGCCAGATAAAAGTTTAGAAACTTTCGTTTTAGCTTTTGAGGGCAAAGCTTTATTTTTGCAAAAAAAATTTAGAGAAAAAAATATCATAGGACGCGTTGAAAACAAAAATTTTATTCTTGATTTTAGAAGTATTAAAGAAGATGAACTATCTCATTTAATCAATATCATAAATTCAATGGATACATTATGAATTCTTTACTCATTGGAACAGCTGGACATATAGATCATGGAAAAACCTCATTAATCAAAGCTTTAAATGGTTTTGAAGGTGATACCCTAAAAGAAGAAAAAGATAGAAAAATAACCATCAATTTAAGCTTTTCAAATTTAAATTTCAAAGATAAACACATTTCTTTTATCGATGTTCCAGGACATAAAGATTTGGTTAAAACTATGATCAGCGGAGCCTTTGGTTTTAGTGCTTGTTTATTTGTTGTAGATATCAATGAGGGTTTAAAAGAACAAAGCTTAGAACACCTAGAAGTCCTAGAACTTTTAGGGATAAAAGATATTATTTTGATATTTAGCAAATGTGATTTATGCGAGAATTTAAAAGAACAAAGTGAAAATATTTTAAAAAATTTAAATTTTACTCCTATGAAAATTTTTTATACTTCCATTAAAGATACAAAAAGTATAGAAAATTTAAAAAATTATCTTTTAACTTTAGAATGCAAAAATACAAATGAGAATTTAATTTTTCGTTATTATATAGATAGAGTCTTTTCTCTAAAAGGCATAGGAACCATAGTTACTGGAAGTCTTAATGAAGGAAGCATTAGTCTTAATGAAAAGATCATATGCCTTGACAATCAAAAAGAACTTATCATCAAAAATATACAAAATCACGAAACAAATCACACCACAATAAAAGCTTACAACCGCGTAGCCTTAAGTTTAAATTGCGATCATAAAGAACTCAAAAAAGGTTATATACTTAGCAAAAAAGGTTATTTTAAAGCCTTTAAAGAATGCGACGTTTTGATAAAAGCAAAAAATCTAAAAAATGAAAAAATGATTTTTTGCGTTGGAACAAAACAAATAGAATGCAAAATCTCTATACTCAAACAATTAAAAAACGATGAATTTTTTGCTCATTTAAATTTTGAAAAAAATCTTTTTTTATGTTTTAACGAAAGATTTATTTTACTTCAAAATAACCGCGTTGTAGGTGGGGGAAGAGTTTTAAACCCTGTAAGCGAGCCTTTAAAAAAAGAAGCAAAAAACAAGCTTTTAAGTCTCTTAAAAGAAGAAAAGCTAAAAGAAAGCTTTAACTATCTTAAAGAAATTCACAAATACGGTTTTGGTTTATTATCAAGTTATCAAAGGTTTAAACTAAGACACGAAGATGCTTTAAATTTAGCCAAAGAACTTGATAATGTTTTTGTAGATGAGAAAGAATTAAATATCTATACATTAAACAACTTAGAACAAATAAAAAAACTCATCACTTTTATCATAGAAAAAAATCCTTACGCCATGCTTTCAGCGCACTCTTTAGCCTTAAGAATTCCTTGGGCTAGTAAAAGTTTTTGCGAGCTTGCTTTAAAAAATACAAAAGAACTTAGCCTAAATAAAGGAATATATTTTAAAAAAGGGATAGATTTTAACAAAATAGAAGAAAAAAATAACAACGAACTTTTTAATATCATTAAAAAACAAGGAATTTATCCTAAAGCGCCGTATAATATCTATGATTTTTTAGATCTTGATAGAAAAAGTGGCGATGAGATACTAAAAAAACTCACAAAAAATTCCCTTGTAGTAAGATTAGCTCATAATCTTTTTATAGAAAAAAAGGCTTTGGATAATTTAATGAAAGAATTCTTAGAACTTTTAAAACACGAAAGCCTTGATGTCCAAAAAGTTAAAGAAAAATTTAATCTTTCTAGAAAATATGCCATAGCTTATTTAGAATACCTAGATAAAAATGAAAAAGTTCAAAAAATCAATGAAAAAAGATTTTTAAAAACAAGCATTTAACTTAGTATTATAAAATTAAACAATCAATTCAAAAAGGATATAAATAATGAAAAAATTTGCCTTAATTTTAAGCATTGCAAATTTAGCTTTTGCAGCTAGTAATGCCCAAATCAGTGATTTTTATTCACAAAGTATCAAAGCCCAATTTCCTAATGCAAAAATCAATATCGAAAAAAGAGAAAAAGCTGGTGATACTGGATTTGAAAGCGTGATTTTAAGTGTTGAAATCGATGGCTTAAAACAAGAAGAAATTCTTTTTACAAAAGATGATATTATAGTTCCTGATATTATCGATTTAAAATCAAAAATTTCTTATCGTCAAGAATATGAAATGAAAAAATTTCAAGACGCTAGAAATAATTTTATCAAAAACGCTAAAGCTGTAGCAGAAAAAGAAAAAATGGTTATCAAACTAGGAGATAAAAACAAACCTGCGATCTACGTCTTTACAGATCCAGAATGTCCTTATTGTAGAGAACATTTAAAAAATATCGATGAGGATTTAAAACAATATCAAGTAAATTTTATCATCACTCCAGTTCATGGAAAAAGCGCTTTTGAAAAATCAGCTCTAATTTATAAAGAAACCAAAAAAGCTAAAAATGATAAAGAAAAAATCGCTATTATGAATAAATATTTTAATCCAGATATCAAAAATTATCCAAAGGTAAGTGAAAGTGAACTCAAAGAAGCTTTTGCCCTTTATGAAAAATACAGAGCTTTAGGACTTAGTGCTACTCCAACCATTATAAAATAATCGATGCTTTTTAAAGCATTGATTATTTAACACAAAACACTACAAAAATATTTTAATTTTATAAATCAAAAATTCCATAAAACATTCTTATTTCAAACACTTATCACAAATACATATTTATATCTTTTAAAAGCATAAAAGATAAAGTTATAACTTAAAAGCATATAAACTATATATAGTTAAAGCATAAAGTTTTTAATAACTTTAAAAGTATATTAGCGTGCAAAACCATAAAAACCATAAAAACCATAAAAACCATAAAAACCATAAAAACCATAAAAACCATAAAAAGTATAAAAAGTATAAAAAGTATAAAAAGTAAGTTATTAACTATATAAAGTATAAAACATTAAGCCATAAACCATAAAAAGCATAAACATATAAGATATATAAGATATATAAGATATATAAGATATATAAGATATATAAAACAACTTATAAACTATACAAAGACATAAAAGCAATAAAGTATAAAAATAAAGTATAAAAAATAAAAATAAAAAAATAAAAGTATAAATATAAAAACATAAAACCCAAACAACCTAAAGTCATTTGGGTTTAGGAGAGATTAAACTAGTAACTTAAGTTTTTACCATACATAATTAAATTGAGCAAATCCTGTATGAGTGCTACCATCATTATCAAACATTCCATTAT
>NZ_QPGR01000018.1 GCF_004323845.1 Campylobacter novaezeelandiae
GTTTTAGTAGTATTGTTAGTATTATTAATACTAAAATTACTATTATTAGATATATTAGCAGAATTTAACTCATCATCTAATACTTCACTTCTTATTAAAGTTTGTGAATTTGCACTTTGAATTTCATTTAATTTAGTGACATTTTGTTTTAAAAAAGTATTAGCAAAATTTATTTTAGAATTTTCTTTACTTTCTTTATTAGTTTTACTTTGTGAAAGTATAGAAGTATAACCTGAATTATCATTGATAGTAAAGATACTCATATTAACTCCTTATACTCTAGTTTGCTCCAAAAGATTATTGAGTCTATCCATTATAGAATTTACAAAAGAGTTTATATTTTCATTACTTGCTTTCCAGCCATTATTTTTAGCATTATTAAATTCTCTATCAAACCAAGCTCCACCATAACCTATACTTGTATTTTGCCATTTAACTCCTTTTTCTATTGCATATATATCTGCATCAAGCCATCCATCTTGAGCATAACCTTTTAATAAACTTGCAAAATCAACTTTGCCTGTCATGATGTCATCTAAGGAAACACTAAAAGAAGGATTTGCTTTCATTTCTTGATCAAGTTTTGCTTCACGAACTTTTGCTTCAGAGCTCAAAACAACTTGATTTGGAGATGGAACAGGCGAATAAGACTTTAAAAAACTCATAAACAAAGCTTCTTTAGAATAGCTTCCATCTTCATTTTGTGGATAAACTGACATATTAGGATTAAAGCCATCTTCTAGTGAAGGACCTTGCTCCATGCTTTGTGGAGAAAAGTCAAGTTTTACCCAATTAATCCCTAGACCTGCAATACAATCAAGCTCTTGTGCTTCTTTCAGTTGTTTTGCATTAAATATATTTGTTACAATTTTTTCTTTGTTTTCATTACAATTATAATTTAACCCTTTTGGTAATTGTTCCAAATCTGCTTTGCTAAAACTTGTTTTATCATTTGAAAATGCACTTATTACTTGATTAAAGCTATTATAATAGGATTTAACAATAGAAGCCATATCAAAACTATTATAATAGTTTCCATTAGTTTCATCAGCCATACGATGTTGATTAAACCTCTCTATCTCATCTAAAGTAGATTTATGTATCTTAAAATCTTTTGGTAATCCTGCAGCTTTATTAAAGTCTTCTCCCATATAACCATCTTTATCTACACTATAACCATAGGCTAAAGATGCAATATTACTTGTATTAACTAAAGGATCAGCTTGTTTATATTTTAAAGTATAAATAGAGTTTTTAAATTCACTTGCTATATCATAATTAAAAGAATTTGTTTTAGTGGTATTGTTAGTATTATTAATACTAAAATTAGTATTAATAGTATTAGATATATTAGCAGAATTTAACTCATCATCTAATACTTCACTTCTTATTAAAGTTTGTGAATTTGCACTTTGAATTTCATTTAACTTAGTGACATTTTGTTTTAAAAAAGTATTAGCAAAATTTATTTTAGAATTTTCTTTACTTTCTTTATTAGCTTTACTTTGTGAAAGTATAGAAGTATAACCTGAATTATCATTGATGCTAAAGATACTCATATTAATTCCTTGATTTAGATTCTGCCTTCAATCTAAATATAAATTAATATAAGCAAAATTTATTCCATTTTAGAATAAAATGGAATAAATTTAGAAAGAATTAGTATTGATTTTTAAATTGTCTTAAAATTTCATAAGCAGGACTTCCTGCATAAGCCCAGATATTTGTGCCTGTTCCATATTTGCTTGAAAAATATTGCAAATAATAATCTTTTTGATTATTTACATAGCGGTATTTAGCTACGATATATCCATTACTTGAATAACCAAGTTGTGCACTTACTGCTCCATGACTATGACCACTGTAATCATTGTCATTTAAAACAACATAACCATAAGAACTTAGAGAACCTGCATTATAATCAAAAGCACTATCTCTTTGAAACCAATATCCACCCTTAACCTCTTTCATCTCATCAAGGCTAAGAACTTTAACACCTGCGCTATTATCACTAATTGCTCCATTACTTACTTTAGCAAGAATATCCTCTGCAAAAGCAGAACTTGAAACTAAAGCACCTAAAGCTACAACACTAAGTAGTTTTTTAAACATTTTAGCTCCTTATTTTAAAATATGATGTGAATTTGTTTTATTGCAGAAAATATTTTAAGTCAAATTTAATAAAACATTGTTTTATAGATATTTGAAGATTATTTATAATGATTTTATGGTATTTATGAGTGTTTTTATTTTTTATAAAATTGGGTAAATTTATAATATTTATTGAATTTTTGCTATATTGAAGTTATAAAATCTATAAAGATATTTTTCATCTTTATAGATTTAAATAAATAAGGAATTTACACTTTCATTGTGATAAACACGGCGTATAACTTCTGCAAAAATTGGGGCTACACTTAATACTTTAATATTAGGAAGTTCTTTTTTAAGAGGAATTGTATCTGTAACAACAAGTTCATCTAAGGCGCTATTTTGAATTCTTTCATATGCTGCTCCACTTAATACTGGATGAGTGCAACAAGCCATAACCGATCTTGCCCCTCTATCTTTTAAAACCTCAGCAGCTTTTACTATAGTTCCTGCAGTATCTATAATATCATCAACTAAAATTACCTCTTTATCTTTAACATCGCCTATAATATTCATAACTTCGCTTTCATTAGCTCTTTCTCTTCTTTTATCAACAATAACAATGTCAAGACCCAAATGTTTTGCAACACTTCTTGCCCTTGCAATCCCCCCTATATCTGGACTTGCAATGATTGCATTTTTAAAATGTTTATTTTTTATATAGTCATTAAAAACTATACTTCCATAAAGATTATCAACTGGGATATCAAAAAAACCTTGAATTTGGCCTGCATGCAAATCAATAGTTGCAACACGATCAATTCCTGAAGTTTGAATCAAATTAGCAACCAATTTAGCTGTAATTGGAACTCTGGGATTGGCTTTTCTATCTTGTCTTGCGTATCCAAAATAAGGGACAATTGCTGTAATAGAATTAGCACTTGATCTTCTTAAAGCATCTGTTAAAATCAAAAGCTCCATTAAATTATCATTCGTTGGAACACAAGTGCTTTGTATAATAAAAACATCTTTTCCACGAACACTTTCATCAATTTGAACACTAATTTCACCATCACTAAAACGTTTAATACCAGCATCACTTAAAGGTAAAGAAAGATATTTTGAAATTTCTTTTGCAAAATTAATATTAGCTGAACCTGAAAAAATTTTATAACCACGCATAAATATCCTTAAAAATTAAAACGGCATTCTATTAAAATAAATATTAAAAAATGCTGTAAAATAAAGATCTTCAAATGATTTATACTTTTTCATAATACACCCCTTTAGAAGAAAAAACCTTTTTAAATAATCCTGCATCTGGAACCAAATCGGCATTTCCAATATATAATCTTCCATTATTATCTAAAATCTTATAAAAACGTTCCATAAGTTTTAATTTAGAATCATGATTAAAATATATCATCATATTTCTTGATACAATGATATCAAATTTTCCTAGCCTTAAAAATTTATCTTCAAAAACATTGCAAAGTTCAAATTTACAAGAACAAAGCTCACTTTTATTGATAGTATATATTTCACCTTCTTTTGTAAAAAATTTATTTTTTTCAGCTTCACTAAGTCTTTGTAAAGTTCTTCCTTGATATTTTCCTAATTTTGCTTTTTCTATAACATTGGAATTTATGTCAATTCCTAAAATATCTATGTCTTTAATAAAATTCTGAGCAGCTAAAATAGCCAAAGAATACACCTCTTCTCCTGTTGAACAAGGAGCACTTAAAATTCTTACACTTTTTTCTAAACCTTTGATATAGAAAATTACCTCTTTTAACTGTTCAAGCTCTCTTAAAAAATATGTTTCACCTATAGTAACAAAATCTAGAGTTTCTTGTTTTAATTTTTGATTAATCCTTAATTTAAATAAAAAATCCTGAAAATTATCAAACCCTTGATCTAAGCAAAATTTAAATAATTTTAAAGAAAGAGTGTTTCTTTTATCAGCTAAATCAATACCACTTATTTCGTTAATCACTTTTACAAACTCATTAAATTCAAAATCATTAAGATTCTTTTTTTCCATAGTTATCCCTTGATAATTCTTATTCAATAAAATCTAAAATTTCTTTTTTAATTTCTTTTAAACTCATAGGCTTTAATTCAGGATTTAAATCTTTAGCTCTTTTTGGCATTCCATAAACTACAGAATCTGTCTCATTCTCGCATAAACATTTTACTCCAGCTTTATAAAGCTTAAGCAAGGACTTTGCTCCATCATTTCCCATACCTGTTAAAATAATAGCTAATATTTTATTTGTTTTACTAAGCTCAATTGCAGAATTAAAGAGCAAATCAACACTTGGCTTAAAATCTGACAAAACTTCATCTTGCCACAATGCAATTGGATTTAAAGTTCCTGTTAAAATAGTATTTTTTTGACAAATATAAATTTTATTTGATAGCATTTCTTTATCATTTATAATACATACTTCACTTAAAGCTTCTTTATTAAATTGACTTACAAACGAAGGAATAAAACTTTGACTCATATGTTGAGCTATTACAATACAAGTATTTTTAATATCTACATCTTTTAATAAATATTTAAGTTGATTAGGTCCACCTGTAGAAGATCCTATAAGTATAAATTTCATTAATAAAATTTCCTTGACATTTAATTAATATTTTATAGAAATATTATTGTATCATAAATATTTTAGTATATTTTTATATTTTAATTAGTTATTTTTATACTTTATTGTGATAAAATAAATCTTAATTTTTTAGTTGGGTCGGATTTTTATGCTTAAAGAACAAATTTATATTGCTAGTGATCATGCTGGCTTTAAACTTAAAGAGCAAATTTGTATTTTTTTTCAAAATCAAAATATTTCTTTTATTGATCTTGGAACACACAATAATTCAAGTTGTGATTATCCTGATTTTGCTCATTTGCTTGCTAGCAAAATTGACGATAAAAGCTTTGGAATTTTAATTTGCGGATCAGGGATTGGCATTTCAATCGCTGCAAATAGACATAAAAATATTCGTTGTGCCCTATGCAATGAAAGTCTTAGTGCAAAACTAGCTAGAAAACATAACGATGCAAATGTTTTAGCCTTGGGTGGAAGACTCATCGGAACTGATTTAGCAATTGATATTATTCAAAATTTTATCCAAACTCCCTTTGAACAGGGAAGACATATCGACAGAATTCAAAAAATTGAAATAGGATTATAAATGTTTTTAGATTGGCTTATACTGACTGTGCTTATTTGTATTAGCATTTATTTAATTGTTATGTTATTTTATTATAAAACTTTACTTCACAAAGAAAAACATTCCAAAGAGTTTATTAAGCATAACCTTGATGACACAGAAATTATTATAAGAAAACTCCAAGTTCAACTTCAAAGAAGTTTAGGAAATATAGATATTCTAACAGAAGAGCTAAACAAAATAAAAGCTGATTTAACTTCTCTTAGAACTAGAAATTCCCAATACCGATTAGAAAATGATAAATTAAGACAAAGAATTAAAGAATTAGAAGCAAAAATAGAGGCATTATTATGATAACATTAAATACCAAAGAACAAAAATATTTACTTGATACAATCAGAACAATTGCAGATTTTCCTAAAAAAGGAATCCAATTTAGAGATATCACAACTTTATTAAACAATAAAGAAGCTTTATCTTTTTTGCTAAACCATTTACAAGAACGTTATAAAAATACAAAGCTTGACTTTATCGCTGGAGCTGAAAGTCGTGGATTTATCTTTGCTGCTATGCTTTGTGCAAGACTTAATGTTCCTTTTGTTCCGATAAGAAAACCTAAAAAACTTCCATATAAAACATTTTCTTGTGAATATGAATTAGAATATGGAAGTGATACTTTAGAAATTCATCAAGATGCATTTAATGGCATTTCAAATGCTAAAGTACTTCTTGTTGATGATCTAATAGCAACTGGAGGAACAGCTATAGCTTCTTGTGAGCTTATCCAAAAAGCAGGAGGACAATGTATAGAATCTTGTTTTTTACTTGAATTAAAAGATCTAAAAGGAGTAGAAAAACTTTCTAGTATTACTTCAGTTTATAGTATTTTACAAATTTAGAAAGGTTTATTATGGAAGATTTTTTAAAAAATTTACTTTACAATTATAAAGATCTTGCCTATATTATTATTTTTGTATGGTGTATGCTAGAAGGAGAACTTGCTCTAATTTTGGCAGGAATTTTTGCTCATCAAGGTCATGTCAACTTAGGTTTAGTTATTTTTATAGCAGGACTTGGAGGTTTTGCTGGAGATCAAGTTTATTTTTATATTGGAAGGTATAATAAAAAATATATACAAAAAAAACTTAGAACACAAAGACGTAAATTTGCTGTAGCCCATTTACTTTTACAAAAATTTGGCTGGCCTATTATTTTTATTCAGCGTTATATGTATGGCTTTAGAACAATTATACCTATGAGTATTGGTATTACAAGATATAGTGCTAGAAAATTTGCCATTATCAATCTTTTTAGTGCTTGGGCTTGGGCAAGTATTACTATACTTTTGGCTTGGTATTTTGGTGAAACCATTTGGAAAGCAGTTGGATGGGCAGAAGAACATTGGTATTATGCAGCCTTAATTATCGTATTGTTTTTATTGCTTTTGTTATTTGGTTTTAAACAAATGGAAAAAGCCTTACTAAAGGAAAGAAGGAAAAAATCATGAAATTTGAATTTAGCTTAAAAAAAATTGAAGAAATTTCAGCTGACTTTGAACTCGTTTTTATTCAAAACAAAAATATAAAAAATTTAAAAGAGTATAAAAATTTCTTTGACCTTAATAATTATACAGGTGAAGGATTGTGTATTGATTTAAATAGTAAAAAATTATTTATAGAACTAAAAAGCCTTGATTATGAGGATATAAGAAAAAGTTTTTATGAGGCTTACAAATATCTTGAAAAATTAAATATCAAAACTATTAAAACCCCTTCCATAATAGGAGAATGTGTAGTTAGAAGTTTTTCTGCTTTAGTGGAAGGAATTATTTTTGCAAGTTATAAATTTGATAAATATAAAAGTGAAAAAAAACAATCAAATATCAAAAAAATCATTATTGCCAAAAATGACATAAATAATAAAAAATTTAATCACGATGAAGCAAAAATAGGAATTTCAAGAGGAGAAATTTTAGCTAATGCTACAAATTTTACAAAAAATATCGTCAATGAATTTCCTGAATTCTACACTCCGCTTCAAATGGCAGAAGATGCCAAAAATTTAGCAAAAGCAAATAAAAATATATCGTGTAAAATTTATGATGAAAAATTTTTAATCAAAGAAAAGATGAATGCGTTTTTAGCTGTTAATCGTTCATCTGTCCATCCTCCACGTCTTATTCACCTTAGCTATAAACATAAAAATGCAAAAAAACGTATTGTCTTTGTAGGTAAAGGTTTGACCTATGATAGTGGTGGGCTTAGCTTAAAACCTTCAGATTATATGGTTACAATGAAAGCGGATAAAAGTGGTGCTGCCGCTGCTATGGGAATTATCAAAGCAGTAGCAGAACTTGAATTAGAATTTGAAGTTCATTGCATTCTTGGTGTTACAGAAAACATGATAGGAGGAAATTCTTACAAACCTGATGATATATTAATCTCAAGAGAAGGTATTAGTATAGAAGTAAGAAATACCGATGCGGAGGGAAGATTAGTATTAGCTGATTGTCTTTCTTTTGCACAGGATTTAAAACCTGATTTACTTATAGATTTGGCAACTTTAACAGGAGCTTGCGTTGTAGGACTTGGAGAATATACAAGCGCCATTATGGGAAATAATGAAAATTTACAAAATGATTTTTATTTATCAAGCAAAAAAAGCGGAGAATACACAACTATATTACATTTTAACCCTTATCTTAGAGAGTTGATTAAATCAAATATAGCAGATGTTTGCAATGTTTCATCAAGTCGTTATGGAGGAGCAATCACTGCTGGACTTTTTTTAGATAAATTTATACGTAAAGAATATAAAGATAAATGGTTGCATCTTGATATTGCAGGTCCTGCTTATATAGAAAAAAATTGGGGTTATACAAATTTTGGAGCAAGCGGGGCTGGAGTTAGAATGTGTGTAAATTTCTTAATTTATCTTTTAAGGAATAATAAATGAGTCTTTCTGTAGGAATAGTAGGCCTTCCTAATGTAGGAAAATCAACAACTTTTAATGCTTTAACTAAAACGCAAAATGCACAAAGTGCTAATTATCCATTTTGCACCATAGAACCAAACAAAGCATTAGTAGAAGTTCCAGATCCACGGCTTGATCATTTGGCCAAAATTGTCAATCCACAAAAAATTGTAAGATCTTTAATCGAGTTTGTAGATATAGCTGGACTTGTTAAAGGAGCAAGCAAAGGAGAAGGACTTGGTAATAAATTTCTTTCTAATATTAGAGAAACTGAAGTTATTTTGCACATAGTGCGTTGCTTTGAAGAAGAAAATATCACGCACGTTGAAGGGAGTGTAGATCCTATAAGAGATATTGAAATCATTAATACTGAACTTATTTTAGCAGATATTGAGCAACTAAATAAAAAAATAGAAAAGCTCTCTAAAGAAGCAAAAGCTAACCAAAAAGGAGCTAAAGAAACATTAGAACTAGCTTCACGTCTGCTTGAACATCTTAATAAAGGTTTAACAGCAAAAACCTTTGAACAACAAGATAATGAAATTTATCAAAATATCATTAAAGAATTACGACTACTTTCTGCTAAAGAAGTAATTTATGGAGCAAATGTTGATGAAAATACCCTTAATGAAGACAATCACTATGTAAAAATTCTAAAAGAATATGCAAAGAAGCAAAATCAAGAAGTGATTAAACTTTGCGCCAAAATAGAAGAAGAATTAAGCACTCTTAATACTGAAGAAAGTTATGAGTTTTTAAATTCTTTAGGAGTCAAGGAAAGCGGACTTGATCAAATTATTCGCACAAGCTTTCATAAACTCGGTCTTATTAATTATTTTACCGCTGGAGTAGTAGAAGTGAGATCTTGGACTATAAAAAAAGGCTGGAAAGCTCCAAAAGCTGCAAGCGTTATTCATAATGATTTTGAAAAAGGTTTTATTAAGGCTGAAGTAATTTCTTATGAAGATTTTATTCAATACGGCGGAGAGATCAAAGCTAAAGAAGCGGGAAAATTACGTTTAGAAGGAAAAGATTATTTGGTTAATGATGGAGATGTTATGCATTTTAGGTTTAATGTGAGTAAATGAGAAAGATTTTTTTAAAAAAAATTAATCAAATTCATATTCTTTTATTATTAATATTTATAAATATTTTTATTTATATAAGTCATAAATTAATAACTAAAAACTTCATTTATAGTACTTATGAAAAAGATCTACAATCTTTTTTCGTTATATTGAATGAGGTTTTATTTTTTTTACCTTTTGTTTTATTTTATCCTTTAACCAGCTTTTTAAATACTGCTTTTTATGCTAAAAAATACATTATAAAGTTACTAGCTTCTTTATTTTTATTATTATCTGTGATTATTTATATATCTTATTATAATCACATTTTTTGGCTAGCTTTATTTTTAAATTTTCTATTAGCCTTACTTAATTCTTTTTATTTTCCTATTTTTTATGCTTATATAACAAAAATTGCTCAAAAACATTTAGCATTAAAAATAAATTTATTAATTGGTATTAGTGGTGCTTTAGCAATTTTAATGGCTTTTGGAGCATCTTCTTTTTCTCTGAACAATAAAAATGAAATTTCTGATTTTATTAATTTAATTGGATTATCTTTTATTGCCCTATCTTTAATAAATTTAGCATTAAGCTATAAGCTTTCGATTTTGCAAGAAAAAAATATTAAATACTCATTAAAAAAATTTTTAAAGAAAAAACTTTTTTTAAAAAATTTAAAATCAATAATCAAAAAACCCATTCTTTTTCCTTCTATCTTGGGTATCTCTGTATTTTTATTTTTATTAGAATCTTATATGATACTATTTCCTATATACGTTAAGGATGTTTTACTTGAAGATGATTTATTTTATATTTATTTAAATTTTATATTGCTAGCTATAGGATTTATTTTTGGTTCTTTTATTTTAAAGAGATCTTCAGAGACTTATCTTGAATTTGGATTTATCCCTCTTGCTCTTTCTGGTTCTTGTATTTTAACACTATTATTGCCTCATATATTAAATCATTTTGTGGTCTTTTTTTTGTTTGGATTTTGTGGAGCTTTTATAATCATTCCTTTTTTTGCTCTTATACAGTTTCACTCTCAAACAAAAAAAATACAAAGAGTTATTTTAATTAATAATTTCATACAAAGTAGTATTATTTTAAACTGCATTATCTTCATTTTTTTGTTTGCAATGACTAGGTTTAATATAAATTATATTTTTTATATTCTTGCGTCTATTGCTTTTATCATATCTTTATATATATTTAAACAACTTCCTTTTTTATTGATAAGACTTTTAACCAGTTTTTCTTATTTTCATCATTATAAATTTTTAATCAATGGATTTGAAAATTTATCAAGTCAAAAAGGGATCTTATTAATAGGAAATCGCGATAGTTTTCTTGATTGGGCCATTATACAAATGATTATTCCAAGAAAAGTTCATTTTATTATGGGTAATAATATTTTCTCTCCTTGGTATATTAAGATTTTTATTGAAAAATTTAGCTTTATGTCTAAAAATTTAAAAGAAGGTCTTAAACTGCTTGAAAAAGGAGAAGTAGTTTGTATCTTTACAGATGAAATAAAAGATGATTTAGAAAATACAATTTCAAAACAACAAATAGAAATTATACCTTTTCATATTAAAAGCATATGGGGCAGTTCTTTTTCGAAAGATAATGAAGAATTTTCATTAAAAAATAAATATTTAAGTCAAAAATATATTTGCATAGCCTTTGATAAAAAAATAAATTCTCTTTGCAAAACAGAAATTCAAGAGTGTATATTAAAATTATCATTTAAAACTTGGCAAATGCAATGTGAAGCTACGCATACCATAGCAAGAACTTGGATTGATTGTGCTAAAAAAAATCTTTCCCGTATTGCTTTAATTGATTCTTTAAACAATACATCATTTACTTATAGAGAATTTTTAAGTTTAAGTCTTTTGCTAAGCAAAATTATCAAAAATAATTCCAAAGCACTCAATATCCATTTTTCAAGGGGAAGCTATGCGCCAAAAGAAGAATGCATAGGAATTTTACTTCCAATTTCATTTGAAAATCTTCTTTGCAATCTTAGTGTTTTATTGTCACAAAAAGTTATTATAAATTTAAATCATAATGACAAAAATATATACTCTATTATAAAAAACTCAAATATAAAACAAATTTACACATCAAGATTTTTTTTCAAAAATCTTGATTTAGATTTTAATGATAAAAATATTCATTTAATTTTCGTAGAGGATACTTTAAAAACCATAAAAGAACAAAAAAATAAAATATTTTTATATACTCTTTTGATAAGCATACTTCCAAAAAGTCTTTTAAAACTTATATTTTCTCCTTCAAAAAACAATCTTGCCATCACAAATATAAATTTTGAAAATAACCAAGGTTTTATGTTTAATAACCGCAATATCTTAAGTACTATTATGCAAATATCAGACCAATTTAATTTAAGAAATGATGACATTATATCATCTTCATTTCCTTCTCATGCTTTTTTTGGTTTTATTATGAGCTTTCTTCCTATTTTAACTGGAACTAAAACTATCATAAATGTAAATTTTAAAAGTAAAATTACAAATCAAATTACAATAACATGCCAAGAACAAAATGCCCTTAAAAACTATATTCAAATATTAAATGAAAATGCATTCATAAATACTAGAATCATCTTAAGCGATAATAAAATAAATCAAGACATTAAAGAGAAATTTGAATCAAAATTCAAAAAAAGAATTTTTTGTGTATTTGGAATTAACGAACTTTCACCTATAATAAGCATTAATACCGATCAAGAAAAAAATAATAACCTAGGTCACATTCTAGATGGTATTGCTATAAAAATTGATGAAGAAAATAGTAAAAATTATTTATTAAACAAACATGGAACTATATTATTAGGCGGACATCAAGTTATGGTTGGATATTTAAATGATAAAAAACTAACTGATGAGACAATCAAAGAAATCGATGGAATACGCTGGTACAATACAAAAAAAATGGGGTATATTGATGAAAATAACTCTTTACATATAATATAAAGAGTTATTCATTTCTTAAAGTATCTAAAACATTAACTTCTGTTGCTTTTTTTGCTGGATAATAAGAAGACAAAGCAACGATAATTAAAGCTCCGCATATAGTTAAGAAAAAATCAATTATAGATAAATCAAGAGGTAATTTTGTTGTGCCATAAACATCTGCAGGAAGAGAAATAATATCGAAATTTCCCAAAAGCCATAAAATAATAAAAGCTAAAACAATGCCACATATCATACCACTTCCACCAATCAACATACCTAAAGAAAAAAAACTTTTTTTAATCTCTACCCTACTGGCCCCTAAAGCTAATAAAAGAGCAATTTCACTGCGACGATTCATTACTATCATAAGTAAAGAACTTACTATATTTAAACTCGCAACAAGAATAATAAGCATTAAAACTATAAATAAAACTCTTTTTTCCAAGGCTAATGCTGAAAAGAAATTTTGATTTTGCTCCCACCAGCCAATACTTATGTAATCATCTCCTAAGTATTGCTTTATTTTTTTAAGATCCTCAAAGGCATTAGTGCTATAAATATGGATACCATCGTAATCTTGTTTTCTGTTTAAAATTTTTCTCAAAGCATTTACATCAGTATACATATAAGCTTTATCATAAAACAAAAGACCTGAATGAAATTGTGCTTTAATATCAAAGCGTTTTGTTTTCGGGGTCAAAGAAAATCCACTTGCATCAAGATTTGAGAAAATAATAGCCAATTTATCCCCTCTTTTTAAACCAAACTCACGCACCAAAGCAGATCCTATTAAAATATCAAAATTTTTAATCTCATCAATTACCAAAGCTTTTTTAACTACTTCATTAATCTCTTTTTCATCATTAAAATTAACTCCAAATAACACCCCGCCCTCAAAAGAATTATCTGTTTTAACAATTACTTGAGTGCTAATATAGGGACTAAATTTAAGTTTAGGAAATTCTTTTTTTAATTTATTGATTAAATCATCATCAACCAAAGAATAAAATTTAGGCAAAATGGTAATGGGATAATTCATCACAAAAAATCTTTTTTCAAATTCTTTATCAAATCCATTCATTATAGCCATTGCCACTAAAAGAACACAAAGACCAACACTAACACCTAAAAAAGCCAAAAGCATAGAAAGATTGATAAAAGGTTGCTCTTTGTCAAAACGAAGATACTTAAAAAGTAAATATCTTAAAATTCCTTTTTTCAAGAAAATATTCCTTGTTTTGGCCCACTTTTTCCATGGCATTCTTTAAACTTCTTTCCACTACCACATGGACAAGGAGAATTTCTTGGCACTTTTCTAAATTCCATTTCGCCTAAATTATCCTCACTTGCTCCAGATTCTGTTATATTGTCTAAAATTTTTTGATTTTCTTCATTAGCTTTTTCTTCTAAATTTTTGATATCTTTTTTATTTAACACTATACTAAAAAGAAGTTTTATGCTATCAAATTTAATACGCTCTACAAGCTCTAAAAAAAGATTATAACTTTCTTTTTTGTATTCTACTAAAGGATCTTTTTGATTATAACCTCTAAGTCCTATTCCTGTTTTTAAGATATCCATTTGATACAAGTGCTCTCGCCAAGCATTATCTAATACTTGAAGATAAATAATTCTTTCTATATTCCTTCTCTCTTCTTCTGATAATTCTTGCATTTTTTGATTATAAGAATTTTGTAATGCCAAAACTAATTTCTCTTGAATTTGAGAAAATTCTAAATCTTTAAATTCTTTATCATCAATTTCAGTTGAACATTCATAAAGAATTTTTTGTTTTAAAATTTCAAATTTCTTATCTTCATCGTAGGTTGAAAATTCATTCATAATATTAGAAACATATTCTTGGATATTTTGAGAAATCTTGCTTTTAATGTCATAATTTTCATCTAAAAGCTCATTACGATAGCGATATATTGTTTTTCTTTGTTCATTAGCCACATCATCATATTCTAATAAATGTTTTCTGCTTTCAAAGTGTAAGTTTTCAACTTTCTTTTGTGCATTTTCAATTGCTTTAGTAACTATTCTTGATTCTATACTTTCACCCTCTTGGATACCCAACTTATCCATAATACCCTTTATACGATCTCCACCAAAAATTCTTAAAAGATTATCTTCAAGACTAAGATAAAAACGACTCATTCCAGGATCACCTTGACGTCCTGCACGACCACGGAGCTGATTATCGATTCTTCTACTTTCATGACGCTCTGTTCCTATGATATAAAGCCCCCCTAGCGCTCTTATTTCATCATCAATTTTTATATCAACTCCACGTCCAGCCATATTTGTAGCTATAGTCACAGCTCCTTTTTTTCCTGCATCTTGTATAATCAAAGCTTCTTGTTCATGATTCTTAGCATTTAAAACATAATGTGGAATTTTTTCTTTAACAAGCATTTTATGAAAAACTTCGCTTCTTTCTATGCTCGCAGTTCCAACTAAAACAGGCTGTCCTTTTGAATTTGCTTTTTTAATTTCTTCTATTACGGCTTTAAATTTCTCTTCTTGAGTCTTATAGATAAGATCATCTTTATCAATTCTTTGAATTTTAATATTTGTAGGAATAGAAATCACTTCTAAATTATAAATTTGTGAAAATTCACTCGCTTCAGTTTGAGCAGTTCCTGTCATACCTGCAAGCTTATTATACATTCTAAAATAGTTTTGAAAAGTTATATCAGCTAAAGTTTGACTTTCTTCTTGAATTTTTACATTCTCTTTTGCTTCTAAAGCCTGATGAAGTCCATCACTAAAGCGTCTTCCTTCACTCAATCTTCCAGTAAATTCATCTACTATAATAACTTCATTTTTACGTAAAACATAATGAACATCTTTTTCAAAAAGATTATGAGCTTTTAGAGCTTGATCTAATTGATGGGCTAAGATTGCATTATCAAGACTATATAAGTTTTCAACCCCAAAAAGCTTTTCAGCTTTTGCTATACCCTCTTCTGTAATCAATATAGTTCTATTTTTTTCATCTACTAAAAAATCACCTTCTGGTTTTTGTGGAGCTTCTACTTCTTTGGCTCGTTTCATTTTTTTAGCTACTTCATTAGCTTTGATATAACCATCTAAAGTTCTATTTGTAGGACCACTTATAATAAGAGGGGTTCTTGCTTCATCAATTAAAATACTATCTACTTCATCAACAATAACAAAATTATATCCTCTTTGTACTTTATCTTTTGCTTCAAATTTCATATTATCGCGTAAATAATCAAAACCAAATTCATTATTTGTTCCATAAGTAATATCGCAACCATAAGCCTTTTTTCTTTCTATATCACTATTTTGCTCTGAAACAATAACTCCAACGCTTAAGTCTAAAAAATTATAAAGAGCACTCATTTGTTCTGCATCTCTTTTTGCTAAATAATCATTTACAGTAACCACATGAACACCTTTACCACTCATAGCATTTAAAACAACAGGCAAAGTAGCAACCAAAGTTTTACCCTCACCTGTTTTCATTTCTGCAATTTTTCCTTCATGTAAAACCATACCACCAATTAATTGAACATCAAAATGACGCATATTAAGAGTTCTTTTACCAACTTCTCTTACTATAGCAAAAACGTCATTTAAAATTTCATCTAAACTTACTTGATTATTTAAAACTTGATCTTTTAAATTTGCAAAAACATTTTTTAATTCTTGATCTTGCATTTTTTGATATTTTTCTTCAAGAGAATTTATTTTTTCAACGCGTTTAAAATATTTTTTTATTTCGCGATCATTTTTTGTTCCAAGTAAAGTTTTTAAGGTGCTTAAAAACATAATTTAGCCTTTTGATTAAATTCTTTTAAGCTATCATTATAACTATTATTTAATTAAACTTAGCTAGAATGTTTTAAAAATATTTATTTTTTAAGGAATTTTATGAAGGTTATTTTTATTTTATTGGGCTTGATAATTAAAATTTTTGCTCTTGATTTAAGCTTTGAAAATTTTTCAAGTGATTTTATTCAAAGCATAGATAATAAAAAAACAAAGATTAACTATACAGGGCATTTTATTATAACTCATAATAAAGCTCTTTGGAATTATCAAAATCCTATGCATAAAGATATTTTTATAGATAATAATAAAATCACTATCATAGAATATGATTTAGAACAAGTCATTATTTCAAAGCTTGAACGTATACCAAATTTGAACGAAATTTTTAAAAATGCCAAAAAGATCAATCAAAATACTTATGAAGCCAAATATGAAAATACTACTTATATTTTAAATCTAAAAGAAAATCAAGTAGAAAATATTTCTTATAAGGATGAATTTGATAACAATGTCAATATTAAATTACTTAATCAAAAAAGAAATACTCACATAGATGAAAATTTATTTATACCAAAAATTCCAAAAAATTTTGATATCGTTTCTTAAAGAGTTTGATTTTCATCAAGCTTTATCTCAAATCCAGTAGATTCACTTGAATTATTCTCCTTTCTACTGGTATTATTATCTTTAAATATTTGAGGTAAAATATTAGATGTATTATGATCTAAAGTTAAGTTGTTTTCTAACTTTATATTTTCTATTTTGGATAAATTTAAATCATTATTTAAAGAAACTTTTGGAACTTCAGGAATTTCTGGTGTTTTAATATGCGGAGCTTGTTCTAAATTTTCTTTATCTTTTTCTTGAGATTTTAAAAATTTTCTTAACTCTTCTATATCAAATTTTTCAACACTATTTAAAGATAAAATATAAATAGAATTAATTTTTATTTTATATTTCTTATAAATAAATTTTTCTAGTGTCTGTTTAAAAGTTCCTTTTCCAAGCTCTGTAAAAATATCTTCATAAAAAAAACTTGAAATGACGCTATTAATACTATCAATAATTTTTGCTTTATTACTTTCTAAATTTTCTCCATTAATTTCTAAAGAAATATTGATTTTTTTAAGTAAATTATCACTAGCCTTAGAATAAAGATCTGTTTTTAAATTTAAAATTTCTAAAGTATCAGCACACAATAAAAATGGCATCATTAAAATAAAAAAATATTTTTTCATATTTCATCCTTTTCTAAATCTAAAAAATTATTTTTTTTATAAAATTCTAAAACTTGTGTATCAATTTTTAAACTATTATGAAAATAGGATCTAAAATTATCAATCCTAGAATAAAGTATTTTTAAGTTGTTTGGATTTATAGCTCTTGAAAGAGCCACGTAAAGTTGTCCATTTTCAAATATATTATTAATATCACAAATTAATTTTTCTATGCTCATACCCTGTGATTTATGGATTGTTATAGCGTATGCAAGTTTTATAGGAAATTGTCTTATACTTGCACGAATATTGATTTCTAAATTATCTTGATTTTGACTTAACTCTTCCATATTAAAAGTATAAGGTTCTAATAAAATAATTGTGCCATTATTTTTTAAAATTTCAATATAAATTTCTTGATCTTTTTCCAAAATATCCTTTACAATGCCTTGTTCTCCATTATAATAATTTTTTTCCCAATTATTTAAACAAAAGATTATTTTAGCACCTATTTTTAATTTTAATTCTTCTAAAATATTTAAACTTTTAATCCAAGAGTACAAAACCTTATCCTCTAAAGATTTATCTTCTTTTTTAACTTGTGCTTTAAAAATCACCAACTCACTTTCAAGTTTTTTTAATTTTTGAGAATTAATTAAATCAACCTTTTTATTGATGCCGCACAATAAAGTAAAATCATCAGATATTTCATCAATTTGATCCTTTATCAGCAATTTTTCAAAATATGAAAAAATAGTATCATTAATCTCCCCTTTTCTTAAAAAAGATAAATAATTATAAAATTCTTCATTATCCGTTCTTTTGGATACGCTTAACTTTAAAAATTTAAAATTCAAATCATTCCAAAATATAGAATTAAAAGCATAAAAAGAATTAGAAAATAATGTTTGCTTATCATCTTTTATTACAGGGGGCAATTGAAAAAAATCTCCAACAATTAAAATTTTACCATTAAAGCTTGAATTTCTTAATCTAAGAACAATCATATCAAAGATATTTGCACTTACCATTGAAATTTCATCAATAATAATTAAATCTGTCTTTTTTAAAATTTTATTGAGTTTTATAATTTTTTCTTTTTGTTTTTTATCATAAAATGTAAGTTCATTTTGATTTACGCTTCTTCCAAAACAAAAAAAGCTATGTAAGGTAATTCCATTAATATTAAATGCACTTAAAGCAGTAGATCCTAAAGAAATGACACTTTTACCTTGTTTTTGATAATGTGCTTTTAGCTTATTTGTTAAAAACGATTTTCCAACACCAGCTCCACCGCTTAAAAAAACATTATTTTTTTCTAAAATTTTTTCTAGTTTATCAAGCATTATTTTTCCTTATTATAATTATAACTATTTTTATAAAGGTTTTTTTATGTTTCGTTATTTTTTATATTTTATTTTATTTTTTATAAGTGGATGCACATTAAACACACAACAATCCTTTAAAACTCCACAATATGCACAATTTAAATTTGAACAAAATGTTTCTATATTACCTAAATTAGATGAGAATTTTTTTATAAAAAATAACTATAAAAAGAATTTTTTTCGTCCTTGGCATAGTGATTTTAAAAAATTAAAAAATGAAGATTTATTTTGGGCTTTTAAAATGTATAAAAATCAAAAAAATCAATTTTATTTTTACAATAAGCAAAAAATTTTCCAATTCTGGTTTGATGAGCAGATTAAAAATTCTAATATCAATCACTTAGGATCAATAAATAAAAAAGCCCTAATAATACAAAATTCTTTGATAAGAAATTTACCAACCTCAAAAGCTATTTTAAAAAATCCTTTTGAAGAAGGAGAAGGTTTACCTTTTGATTATGCACAAAATGGTATTTTAAATATAGGCTCTGCTATTTTAGTATCGCATTATAGCAAAGATAAACGCTATGCCTTTGTGATGAGTGAAAACGGTTTTGGTTTTATTAAAGCTAATGATTTTGAATTTATAAGTGATCATAGGGCAAAAATCTATGAAAATTTAAATTTTATAACTCCCCTTAAAGAAAAAATACCAATCTTTGATACAAAGGGAAATTTTTTATTTCAAACGCGTGTTGGGGCTATTTATCCTTATTATAAAAAAGATAAAAACTATTATTATGGAAAAATAGGATCTTATAAATATAAAGCTCAAAAAACCCTTTTCTCAACTTTTCCTATGCAATTAAATGATAAAAATTTAAAAAATCAGATTTCTCAAATCCTAAATCTTCCTTACGGCTGGGGAGGGTATGACTTTGAACGAGATTGTTCTTTATTTACAAGAGATTTATTTTCTGCTTTTGGAATTTATATGCCTAGAAACTCCTATGCACAAATTACTCATTTTGATTATTTTGATATTAGCAAATTAAACCAAAAACAAAAAGAGGATTTTCTTGATCATTTTGCTAAACCCTATTTGAGCTTGCTTTATTTTCCTGGACATATCATGCTTTATAGCGGAAAAATAAATAATACCCACACTGTGTTACATAGCGCTTGGGGAGTAAAAGGCTATAACAATACTAGATTATTAATTTCTCAAAGCGCTATAACTTCTTTGCAAATAGGAAAGGATCAAGCTGATATTCCAAATAAAAATTTATATATCTCAAAATTAAGCAAAATTGCTTTTATAAATCTTAATATAGATGAAAAAAATATCATAGAATCTTACTTAAAAAATATCTTTTAAGTAAGATAAAAAAATAATATAGTCTTTATTCAATATAATTTCAATATAGCAATTTTATCTTTCCATTGAAAAGAGATAATAACTTTTTAATATTTTTTTCATTGGTAGTTAAAATTGATAAATTTTAATCTTATTTAATTGTTTTTATTTGTTATCTTTAATTTATTATAAATATTTTAGCCAATCAATCCACCCCTTTTAATATCAAAAACTTCAAAGACATATAAAGCTTAAAGAAATAAAAATAAAGCCCAAGAACTTTTTTATTTAAATAAGCAAAGAGTAATTAAAGTAAAAGAAGCATAAAAC
>NZ_QPGR01000019.1 GCF_004323845.1 Campylobacter novaezeelandiae
ATATTGCATCTTTAGCCTATGGTTATAGTGTAGATAAAGATGGTTATATGGGAGAAGACTTTAATAAAGCTGCAGGATTACCAAAAGATTTTAAGATACATAAATCTACTTTAGATGAGATAGAGAGAGCTGCTGAGAATGATCCTATTGTTTTAGTTCACAAAGAATATCTAGGAGTGGATAAATACTATACAAACATAGATATGGCTGAAACTATAAGACAATATTATAATCTTTTTTCTAATGCTTTAAGTCAAAGTTTTCCAAATGATAAAACAAGTTTTAGCGAAGCAGATATAAATTCTATGCCTAAGGGGTATAGTGTAAGTGGATTTTACAATGGTTATGGTATTTTTAAACACCCCGATTCTGTAAGAAATGATGATATAAGTATTAAATTTTTAGCAGATTATTCTGATGCTTTCATTTCAAATGTTTATAAAACCCAAGAACAATTTAATGAAGCAAGTGATATTATTTTTGATTCTGGAGGTTTGATAAAAGGAATTAAGCCCGAAACTTTCGGACTATCCTTAGAAGAGATTAAAAATGTTTCTAAGGGAGAAGATTGTGAATTTAAACCAGATATGTCAGTTTATCCACAAAATGAAGATGGAAGTTACTCTAAAGAAGCTTTGTTTATGAGTTTTTTAAAATCTCAAGGTGGGCGTATTTTATATAGTCATAACACTACTTTTGATCCAAAGGTAGCTAGCTATAATAGAGCTATGGCTAAGGAAAGTTTTAGTGGTCCTGGAATCGATATTGATAATATCATGACAGGTAAAAGCGATTTTAAAAGCTTTTTTAGATACTGGGCAGAGCGTGGCATAGCAGAAGGTGAATTATATATGTATGAAAATAACATTCCTAAAGAATCTGCTTTAGGCAATTGGGCTTTAGACGCTGAAATTAAACAAGCTCTTGCTAATGGTTGGAAAGCAAAACCTAGCACTATTAATTCTTATGCTGATTCTATAATGGATAGACTCAATAATCTTTTGGGGCAAACTAGGGTATAAGGAATTAATATGAGCATCTTTACTATCAATGATAATTCAGGTTATACTTCTATACTTTTAAAAACTAAATTATAAATTTAACTTATATCAATTTTTTTATTTTAAATAAGAGTTAAAATATCTTTTTTTATTTTAATTATAAATGAGGAGAAAAAATGACTAAAGAACAAATTGAAATTATTAAAAATTGTATTCCAATTTTACAAAAAAATGGAGAAGATTTAACTAAAGAATTTTATAAAATTATGTTTAATGATTATCCTGAAGTAAAACCTATGTTTAACATGGAAAAACAAACTTCTGGAGAACAACCAAAAGCCTTGGCTATGGCTATTTTAAAAGCTGCACAAAATATAGAAAACTTAGAAAATATAAAAGCTTATGTTGAGCATGTTGGAAAAACTCATGTGAAATTAAATGTAAAAAAAGAACATTATCCTATAGTAGGAGCCTGTCTTTTAAAAGCAATTAAAAATCTTTTAAATGCTGATGAAAACACATTAAAAGCTTGGGAAGTAGCTTATGGTAAAATAGCGGACTTTTATATACAAATAGAAGAAGAACTTTATAAAAAACAAGCTTGATGATATATCAAGCTTAAGTAAAATTTTCTACTATATCTTTTGCTATTTCTTTTATATTTTGCCCTTTTAGCTCAGAAATTTCACCCTCTTTAGCTAAAAAAATTCTATCAGCTACATCAAAATATTTATCATCGTGAGTAATTGCAAAGATTGTTTTACCCTGTTCTTTTAAAAGAGGTAAAAGTTTATGATAAAAAAATTTCCTAAAAACAGGATCTTGATCGGCTGCCCATTCATCTAAAATTAAAACATCTCTTTCTTCAAGCAAAGCTATAAGCATTGCTAAACGTTTTCTTTGTCCGGTAGAAAGTTTTGTAAAACTTAAGTGATTATTTTTTACTTCAGTTTTATCTTTAAGCTCTAAAAAATGAAGCCAAAAATTTATTTTTTCACTATCTGCAAATTTATCTTTGCTCAAAGTTTGAGTAAAAAGATGAAAATCACTAAAAATCACGCTAAGAAGCGATCTGTATTCATAAATATTAGTAGAATTTATTTTTTCATCATCTAAATAAATTTCTCCACTAAGAGGTTTGACAAGTCCGCTTAAAAGCATACTAAAGGTTGATTTTCCACTTCCATTTTTACCAATCAAAAAAACCATTTCCCCCTTATAAAGAGTTAAATTTACGGGTTTAAGTATGAATTGATTATTATAAGAAAAACTAACATTTTTAAAACAAATTTGATTCCACTTCTCTTTTTTTACACTTAGGTTAAAAGTATTTTTATAATCATCTAATTTTAATTTTGAAATTTTATCAAGAGCAATTTTTGCTAAGATTAAAGTAGGAAAAGAGCCTATCATAGAAATTAAAGGAGTTCTTAAAAAAAGTATAGATAAAGCTATCGTAACCGCATCTTCAAGATTGCTCCATTTAAAATTAATAGCCAAATAAAATTCTACTCCAACCAAAGCAAGCAAAGAAATATTGGTCCAATTATTAGAAAAATTATTTAAAATATTTCCTATAATGCTATTTTTTCGTTTTTCTTTTGCATTTTTCTCAAACTCATTTTCATAATAATACTTGGCTCTAAAAGTATTGATACTTAATTCCTTATGCCCATCTAAAATATTTTGATAATTATTTTGCAATAAATCGTCATTTTCTCTTGCTTTTCTAAAATATTTATACACATTCATCATCAAAAAATGATTACTGATAAAAACAAAAATAATCCATACAAAAGAAAGTAAAAAAATTTGAGGAGAAAGATAAAAAAGATAAAAACAAGTGCAAAGTATTAAAATACTAGCTTGCAAAAACTCAGGCAAACGCAAGATACCAAAAGAAATACTTCTAACATCAGAACTTAAAGATGCTAAAAGCCTTGCTTTACCTACTTCCACAATAGAAATTAAAGAGCTATCTAAAATTTGCTTAACCAAACGTCTTTGCATTTTAAAAATAAAATTTTGCCCAAAAATACTAAGAGACAATTCAACAAAAAAAGAACTAGCAAAAAAAACAAACAAAATAGCTAAAAAATAAAAAATGGGAACATTTTCTTTGCTTTTTAAAAGATATTCATTAATAAATACTAAAGTTAGAACACCTAAAATACTTGTAAAAAAACTAAAAATCAAAAAAGATAAAAATTTTAATTTATTTTGCTTTAATAATTCCATAATAAAAGACATTAAAACTCCAGTAGTTTTATTAATATTATATAAAATAAAAATTTAATTTTTAAGCATTATTTGTATAGAATAATATTTCTTCAAACAAAAATAAAAGGAAAAAAATTGGCAAAAGATGACGTTATTGAAATTGATGGAAATGTAATTGAAGCTTTACCTAATGCAAATTTTAAGGTTGAACTTGATAACAAACACATAATTCTTTGTCATATCGCTGGAAAAATGCGTATGCACTATATAAGAATCATGCCTGGCGATAGAGTTAAAGTCGAACTCACTCCTTATAGTCTAGATAAAGGACGTATCACTTTTAGATATAAATAATCTAAGCTATTTAAAAGTTATTTTCAGCTAAAATTATAGCTTTGCGAAGCTTTCAGCTATGAAAAGAAGTGTTTTCAAAGTCCCACTTATTTTGAAAACAGTTGGTTCTCAACCTAATACGCTTTCGCAAAGTTAAGTGGAATTTATTTAAGGAGATGATATGAAGGTTAGACCCTCAGTCAAAAAAATATGTGACAAATGTAAAGTAGTTCGTCGTAAAGGCGTTGTCCGCATTATTTGCGAAAATCCAAAACATAAACAAAGACAAGGATAAATATGGCTCGTATTGCAGGTGTAGATTTACCAAAAAAAAAGAGAATTGAGTATGGATTAACTTATATCTATGGCATAGGGCTTTTTAGCTCAAGAAAAATTTTAGATAAAACAGGTATCTCATATGATAAAAGAGTATATGAGTTGAGCGAAGATGAAGCAGCAGCTATCCGCAAAGAGATTCAAGAAAACTATGTAGTTGAAGGGGATCTTAGAAAACAAGTTGCTATGGATATTAAAGCACTAATGGATTTAGGAAGTTTTAGAGGTCTTAGACACAGAAAAGGCTTACCAGTTCGTGGACAGAAAACAAAAACAAATGCTAGAACACGCAAAGGTAAAAGAAAAACTGTTGGTGCAAAATCATAAGGATTAAAAATGGCGAAAAGAAAAGTTGTTAAGAAAAAAGTTGTTAAGAAAAATATAGCTAAAGGTATTGTATATATTAGTGCGACCTTTAATAATACTATGGTTACAGTAACGGATGAAATGGGAAATGCTATTGCTTGGAGCAGTGCTGGAGGACTTGGCTTTAAAGGTTCTAAAAAATCAACTCCATACGCTGCACAACAAGCCGTAGAAGACGCATTAAATAAAGCAAAAGAACACGGGATTAAAGAAGTGGGTATTAAGGTGCAAGGGCCAGGAAGCGGTAGAGAAACTGCTGTTAAAAGTGTTGGTGCAATGGAGGGAATTAAAGTAACTTTCTTTAAAGATATAACTCCATTAGCGCATAATGGTTGTAGACCACCTAAACGTCGTCGTGTCTAAAAATAAAAGAATTTAGGAGAAATTAGTATGGCAAGATATAGAGGACCAGTAGAAAAACTAGAAAGACGTTTTGGTGTCAGTTTGGCATTAAAAGGGGAAAGAAGATTAGCAGGAAAAAGTGCTCTTGATAAACGTCCTTATGGACCAGGACAACATGGGGCAAAAAAAGGTAAAATAAGCGAATACGGGCTCCAATTAAGAGAAAAACAAAAAGCTAAATTTATGTATGGAGTAAGCGAAAAACAATTTAGAAGATTGTTCAATGAAGCTGCTAGACGTGATGGCAATACAGGGGTTTTACTTATTCAACTTCTAGAACAAAGACTTGATAATGTTGTTTATAGAATGGGATTTGCAACTACACGTCGTTTTGCAAGGCAACTTGTAACACATGGACATATTTTAGTTAATGGTAGAAGAGTAGATATTCCAAGTTACCGCGTTGAAGCAGGAGCTAAAATTGAAATTATTGAAAAAAGTAAAAATAATCCTCAAATTTCAAGATCGTTAGAACTTACTTCTCAAACAGGTATAGTGGCTTGGGTTGATGTTGAAAAAGATAAGAGATTTGGAATTTTTACAAGAAATCCAGAGAGAGAAGAAGTTGTCATTCCTGTAGAGGAAAGATATATTGTTGAGCTTTACTCAAAATAATAAAGGCTGAATATGAGAAATATCACTACATCTGCTTATACGCCAACAGAATTTGCCATAGAAAATATTAGTGATAATATGGCTAAAATAAGTGCTTGGCCTTTTGAAATTGGCTATGGTATTACTCTGGCTCATCCTTTACGTCGTTTGCTTTATACAAGCACTATAGGCTATGCTCCAACAGCAATTCAAATTGATGGAGTATCCCATGAATTTGATAGTATACGTGGAATGCTTGAAGATGTTGCACTTTTTATTATTAATCTTAAAAAACTTCGTTTTAAAATTAAAGGTGAGTCCAATAAAGAAATAATAGAATTTAGCTTCAATGGCCCTAAAGAAATCTATGGAAAAGATCTAAGCAATGACAAAATAGAAGTTGTTAATACTGATGCTTATTTAGCAACTATCAATGAAGATGCAGAGCTTAAATTTACTCTTATCATAGAAAAAGGTATAGGCTATGTTCCAAGCGAAGAAATCAAAGAACTTTTAAATGATCCTAAATTTATCGCTCTGGATGCTTTCTTTACACCGGTAAGAGAGGCTACTTATGATATAGAAAAAGTTTTATTTGAAGATAATCCAGACTATGAGAAAATTGTTCTTACAATAAAAACAGATGGACAAATCACCCCTAATGAAGCTTTTCAAAATGCTTTAGAGGCTATGTATAAACAATTATCAGTATTTGATAAAATCACTAATGTAAGAAATGTGATTAAAAGTCAAAATTCAAATAATGAAATAGAAAATACAAAATTATTGCAAAATATTACAGAGCTTAATTTAAGTGCTAGAAGCTATAATTGCCTTGAAAAAGCTGGGATAGTGTATATAGGGGAGCTTGCTTTAATGAGTGTTAATGAATTAGCAGGTTTAAAAAATCTTGGCAAGAAATCTTTAGATGAAATTAAAAATATTATGGAAAATATAGGTTTTCCTGTAGGAACTTCAAATTTAAATGAAAATAAAGAAGCTCTTAGAAAAAAAATTAATGAACTAAAAGCACAAAATGAAGGATAAAAAATGAGACATAAACACGGATATAGAAAACTTGGTAGAACATCATCTCATCGTGCTGCTTTACTTAAGAATTTAACTATAGCTCTTGTAAATAATAATAAAATAGAAACAACTCTACCAAAAGCAAAAGAACTTAGGGTTTACATAGAAAAATTAATTACACGTGCAAGAGTTGGAGATTTTAATGCTCATAGAATTGTTTTTGCAAGCTTACAAGATAAACTTGCTACAAATAAATTAGTAACAGAAATTGCACCTAAATTTAAAGATCGTAATGGTGGATATACTAGAATAATCAAAACTAGAATTCGTCGTGGCGATGCAGCTGAGATGGCTTTTATAGAATTCGTTGCTTAAGCTTTAAAGCTTAAGCTCTTCTCCAAATATCAATTCTTTTATTTTTTTATACCTAACATTTAATTTTACTTTTGTAATTTGATTGTGTTTTATAAACAAATTTAACATTATAATCACCACTGATGAAAATATAAAGTAGAAAAAAGACCTTATATTTCAAAGGTCTTAAGCAATATTTTGAAAAGATTCAATTACTATATCGTTATATTTTTAAAATACTTTATAGTTTTTTATCTTTTTCTAGTTGATTTATATTTAACAAAATAAATTTATAAGATAAATATATCACTAAAGGCCAAATTAACAAAAATAACGCATGAAACATTGCTTTTCTCCTAATAAATATGATCACTATTTGAAATTTCTTCTTTTGTAATCTTAACTTTATCCATTGCTCTCCAAGAATATATGATATAAATCAAAACAAAAGGTATAAGTAAAGAAACATAAGACATTACACTTAAAGTATAATAACTTGAACTTGCATTTTCCAATGTTAATGAACTTTGCAAATGACTTATGGATGGATAAAAAGAACTATCTCCAAGTCCTATGCTCAAAAATAAATTAAAAACAACAAGAATAACACCAATACCTAAAGTAAAAATGGCTTTAGTGCATTTTTTAAGAGCTTGAAAAATTCCCGCAAGAACCAATAAAACTCCTAAAATAAAAAATATTAAAAACAAAGGATAATTTAAAAAATTCAAAAGATAAATATTAGATTTCATAGAAACAATTTTTTGCTCATCTATAAAAAATCCATCTTTTAAAAAAATCCATACAATAAAAGCTATGAAAAATGGTAAAAACAAGAACGTATTAATATAAATTTTACGCACACAACGCATTTTTATCTCATCATCTTTAATATTATTCATAAAATAAGCTGCACCAAGTATTCTACTTAAAAAAACCAAAGCAAAGCCAAGCAGATAATTTAAAGGATTAAATAAAAGCTCTAAACCACGCAAAGGATGATCCCAAAGGACAAAATTATACTCACTAAGCTTAAAATGAGATCCACTAAAAAAACTACTTACCGCAATACCGATTAAAAATACTCCTAAAAATCCATTAATTTTTAGAAAAAACTCATAAGTTTTAGAACCATAAAGATTGTTATCTTTTTTACGATACTCATAAGAAATAGCTTGAAGAATAAAACAAAACAATATACTAAGCCAAGCCCAATAAGCACCCCCAAAACTAGTGCTATAAAAAAGTGGAAAAGCAGCAAAAGCAGCCCCTCCAAACATCACTAAAGTTGTAAATCCTAATTCCCATTTTCTTCCCAAAGAATTTACAAGCATTGTTTTTTCAACTTCACTTTTTGAAAGTTCATCAATTAAAGTTTGACCACCTTGTACAAAAAACATAAATACTAAAAAACCGCCAAGCAAACTAATAATGACCCACCAATAAATTTGCAAATGAGAAAGCTCTAAACCAAAAAACATTATTTAGCCTCCTTTATATGATTTTGATGTGCATCAAATCCTTTTTTAATCTGAGTGAGCATTATTTTAATTTCTGCAATTAGAAGTGCTGTAAAAAGTAAAGCAAAAAGCCAAAATGAAATTTGCACATTTAATTTTCCAAGATGTGTTGCACCAATACTTACAGGCATAAGATCTTGTATAGCCCAAGGTTGTCTTCCAACTTCAGCTACTATCCATCCTGCTTCTGCTGCAATATATCCAAGAGGTATAGAAAAAACACAAATCCAAAGTATCTTTTTAAATTTCTCAATATCATTAGCCATAGTCAAGTAAAGAACAACGATAAAAAGCAAGAAAAAGAAAGTTCCAAGCCCAACCATAATATGAAAACTATAAAAAGTTAAAGCAATAGGAGGGATAGTATCTTCAGGTTTTTCTAAATATCCATAACCAAAATCTTTAAAATTTTGTTCAAATAAAATCTGGCTTGATTGTTTTAAATCAGTTATATTATTTTCTTTTGCAAATTTATAATCTTTTAAAGCTTTAATTGCAATTTTACCTCTATCAATACGATTTTGCATAGGCTCTATATTTTTAGCTTCATTGCCATAGATTAAATCCTCAATACCAGGAACAAAACTATTAGGATCGCGATTTCCTAAAATAGATAAAGCATAAGGAATGCTAATATTAAATAAAAATACACTTTCGTTATTATCAATTTGTTTTTTAGGATTTAAGATTCCAAAAGCTACAATACCAGCTCTATGTTCTCCTTGATAAACGCCTTCCATAGCAGCAAGTTTCATTGGTTGAGTTTGGGTTACACGATAAGCACTTTCATCTCCACTAAAAAATAAAAAAATAGAGCATATTAAACCAAAACTAGCTCCCACAACAAGACTTTTTTTAGCCTCTAATCTGTGCCTTTTTTTAAGCAAAAACCACGCTGAAATTCCTATAACAAAAAGTGCAGAAATTACATAACCACTTCCTATAGTATGCAAAAATTTTGAAACAGCAACTGGCGAAAATGCTACTTCGAAAAAATTTTCCATCTCATTTCGTGCACTATCAAGATTAAATTTCATACCTACTGGATATTGCATCCAAGCATTAGCAACTAAAATCCAAAAAGCACTTAAATTACTTCCAATAGCTACACACCATGTAGAAAAAAGATGAAATTTCTTTGAAACTTTATCCCATCCAAAAAACATAACAGCAAAAAAAGTAGCCTCTAGAAAAAATGCCATTAAACCTTCTATTGCCAAAGGAGCACCAAAAATATCACCCACAAACCAAGAATAATTAGCCCAATTGGTCCCAAATTCAAATTCCATAATGATACCAGTTGCCACACCGATTGCAAAATTTATAGCAAACAAAGAAAGCCAAAATTTTGTGATTTTTTTCCAAACTTCATTCCCTGTTTTTACATAAATACTCTCCATTATCGCAATAATAAAAGAAAGTCCTAAAGTTAAGGGCACAAATAAAAAATGATAAAGTGCTGTTAAAGCAAATTGAGCCCTAGACCAATCAACACTAGTTAATTCACTCATTAATATTTTCCTTTAATAAATTTTTAAATACAAAATTACTCTTGTCTTCAGAACTTTTAAAGATAGAATTAAAATTAATGTCAAAAAGAAAAATTTTAAAAACAACAAAAATAATAAAAAGTTTAATGAAGATAATTTTCCATAAAGTTTTTCCAAGAGTTAAACTTTTAAATCCATCTTTATAAAAATAAAATATCTTAATTAAAATAGAATAAAAACGTTTAAAAATAAGAAACACCTTATACCTAAAATGAATGACTTTAAAAGGGACTATTTTAGTATGTTTTGTTTTAAATTAATATTAAATAAATATTTTAAAAAAGTATCGCTTTATTTCGAAAAAATAAATACATTGCAAAAAATATTAAATGATTATTTTTGTTATATTTAAAATAATAAAGGATAATTTTAATTTATAATTATCCTTTATTTATATTATATTTTGGAGTTAAGTCAAATCCAAAAAACTATTCTTTTCTTGTTTTTGCATCAACAATAAACAAAGGTTTATTTAGCAATTTAAAATCACCAATAAATTTAAGTGTTTTATCACTGCTTATCCATTTAATAAATTTTTTCGCTTCTTTATAATTGACATTTTTACAATGTTTTGGATTTACAGCTATAATAGAATAAAAATTCTTTAAATTATTATCCCCTTCATTAACTATAACTAAGCTTGGATTATTCTTCTCATTTGCCTCATATTTAATATAAGTACCACGATCTGTTAAAATAATACCCTTTTTCTCTACAGCTATCATAATAGAAGCTAACATCCCTTGACCACTTTGTTGATACCAAGCTTGTTTTTCAGGAATTTCACCTGTTAAATTTTTCCAAAGACTTTTTTCTTTATTATCTGTACCTGATTTATCTCCTCTTGAAATAAAAGTTAATTGCTTATCTTTAATAAGCTCTAAACTTTCTTTTAAGTTTTTATTTTTAAATAAAGGCGCTAAAGATTTATCAGCAATTAAAATAAAATCATTATACATTAAAGGAGTTCTATCTATACCAAAACCTTTAGCAACAAATTCTTTTTCCACTTTTGGAGAATGTACAAAAACAACATCTGCATTACAATCTTGTGCAAGTTTTAAAGCAGCACCAGTTCCAACAGCAACCCATTTAAGAGTATTTCCACTTTCTTTTTCATAAAGAGGTTTTAAAGCATCGAGTAAACCTGTATTATCTGTACTTGTTGTAGTTGCCATTTTAAGTTCTGCAGCATGAATATTAAATATTAATACGCATAAAAAAAGTAACTTTTTCATTGAAATTTCCTTCTTAATTAAATAAATATTTTTATCTTAGCATAATTATGCTAAAATTACTTAATATTAAAAAGGTTTTATAAGGCTTTTGTGTGGATTATATTTTAGAAGGTTTAAAACAGAGTATATTTTTGCTTTTTAGTGGAGATGAAAGTATTTATTCTGCTATTTATACAACTCTCTTAAGTTCTACTATTTCAATCATTTTAGCTTTTTTAGTTGGCTTTCCTTTAGGATTTGCTTTAGGATTTTTTGATTTTAAATTAAAACGTTTCATTAAGCTTTTAATTAATACTAGTCTTTCTTTTCCAACTGTTGCCATAGGGTTAATTATCTATGCTTTTATTTCTTATAAAGGACCTTTAGGAAATTTAAATTTACTTTTTACAACAAAAGCTTTAATTTTAGGACAATTTATATTAGCATTACCTATAATCATAGCACTTTTTTCAAATTTAATTGAAAATATGAATCCAAAACATTTTTTGCTTATTAAGTCTTTTCATTTAAGCTCCATAAGACTTATTTTAACTATTATATATGAACTAAGATTTGCTTTAATTAGTGTTGTTGCCTTAGCTTATGGACGTATTGTAGCTGAAGTTGGAGTTGCTATGATGGTTGGAGGGAATATAAAATACGATACAAGAACAATCACAACAGCAATTTCCCTTGAAACAAGCAAAGGAGAATTTGCAAGAGGTATTGCTTTGGCTTTAGTTCTTATTACTCTTTCGTTCTTTTTAAATTTTATTATTCATAAACTCAAAAGAGATTAAATGATAAGCATAAAAGATCTTCAGTTTTTTTATAAAGAAAAAATGATTTTAAATATTAATAATCTTAATCTTGATACCAAAAAAATAAGTATTTTAACTGGAATAAATGGGAGCGGAAAAAGCACACTTTTAAGAATACTTGCTTTTTTAGAAGGAGACTTTTCTAGAAATATTACTTATTTTGGAAAAAACAGACTTTCACTTGAAGAAAAAAGACGTATTTATTTATTACTTCCTGATCCTATACTTCTAAATCGCAATGTAAAAGACAATTTTTACTTTGCACTAAAAACTTACAATATAAAAGAAAATTGGGACGAAAGTATTCAAAAAGCTTTAAAATTACTAGATCTTGATAAAAATTTATTAAAAAAAAATACTCATGAGCTCTCTTCTGGACAAATAAGAAAAATATCTTTAGCTATAGCTTTAAGCATAAAGGCTAGATACTATCTTTTAGATGAACCTAGCGCATTTTTGGATAAAAATACTTTGTTTCTTTTTAAAAAAGCTCTATTAGAAATTCAAAAAGAAAGAAAAAACGGCTTTCTTATAGTGAGTCATGATAAAAATTTTTTAGATGATTTAGCACAAACTAAATTTTATTTGCATGATGGAAAAATTTTAGAATTTGAAAATATCAATATCTTTGATTTAGATAAAAATATTATAGAATTTTCAAATTTGCTTTATTTTAAAACAAAAGCACAAAAAATAGCCATAAATCCTTATAAAATAAAATTAGGCAATCATTTAGAATTTCATATCAAACAAGCAAAGATTATTGCTTTAAGAATAAAAAAAGAATTTGTATTTATTAGAGTAACTTCTGGAAATAAGATTCTAGAATTTGCATTAAAAAATGAAGATTTCCAAAAACTTCCATTAAAACTCTATCAAAATATAGAGCTAAGCTTTGACGAAGAGGCTATTTATTTCATATAAAAAAGACCTTTTTACTCTTTTTAATTAATTTATGTTACAATTTATATGAAAATAAAAACAAAGGAGAAACTATGTTCGAATTAAGAAAATTGCCTTATGATATTAACGCTTTTGGAGATTTTTTAAGTAGCGAAACTTTTAACTATCATCATGGAAAACATCATAATACTTATGTTACAAATTTAAATAATCTTATAAAAGATACTGAATTTGCAGGCAAAGATCTTGTAAGTATTATTCAAACTTCAAGCGGAGGAATCTTTAATAACGCAGCACAAGTTTATAATCACGACTTCTATTTTGATTGCATAAAACCAAAAATTGGTTGTGGATGTGGAGGAAATTGTGAAAGTCTAGATGCAAAATTAAAAGAAGCCTTAGAAAAAGAATTTGGATCTTTAGATAATTTTAAAGCTGAATTTATTAAAGGTGCTACAGGAGTTTTTGGATCTGGTTGGTTTTGGTTAGTTTACAATACCAAAAATCAAAAACTAGAATTTACAGCTACTTCAAATGCTGCTACACCAATAACTGAAGATAAAATTCCTTTACTTGTTGTAGATGTTTGGGAACATGCTTATTACATAGATCATCGCAATGCGCGTCCTGCTTACTTAGAAAAATTTTATGCTCATATTAACTGGGAATTTGTTTCAAAAGCTTATGAGTGGGCTTTAAAAGAAGGTATGGCATCAGTTAGTTTTTATGCTAATGAACTTCATCCTGTAAAGTAATTTTTATCTTTTTTTACGTTATAATGAATTTTGACTTAAGTTGTCGAAATTCATTATAAAGGAATAAAATGGATAATTCTTTATTAGCATATACCCAAAAATACGAAGAAAAAGGTTATGGATTACAATATCCTGATGGTCATGTCATAAGATTTTACGAAAGAATCTTAAAATGCAAACTCCATAAAACAAGTGGAAATTTATTAGATTTTGGTTGCGGAAATGGCGTGCATTCTAAGTATTTTAAAAATATAACTGGGGGGGGGGTATTGAGCCTTATGGCATTGATATAGTTCCTAGTTTAAAAAATATTTGGGAAAAAGATCTTTTATTAAATTCTAAAAATTTTCATATTATAACTCCTAATTCTAGCTTTAAAAATTTATTTAATGTAAAAATGGATTTTATATTCGCAAATCAAAGTTTGTATTATCTTACAAAACAAGCTTTCAAAGAGACTATACAAGAATTTTATGAATTGTGTAATAATGGAGCTATTATATTTGCAACCATGATGAGTGATAAAGGCTATAGTATGTATGAAAGAGGAGAACTTATGGATAATGGACTACGCGAAGTAAAAAAATGTCCAAGCGGAAGATTGAGTGGTTCTTCATACATACGTTTTACCAAAAATATAGAAGAATTAAAAGAAGACTTTAAACCTTTTAAGCCTTTATTTTGGGGAGATTATGAATTAATTAATTTGCATAATTTTGAAGGTAGTGTAGAGCATTTTATTTACATAGGACAAAAGTAAGTGCTTTAGCACTTACTCCCCTAAACTTGGAGTCATTTCAATAATCTTCCAAGGAAGACCTTGTAAATTAAGTTCTTCCATAAAAGGTTTAGCATCAAATTCCTCCATATTAAATACACCTTTTCCTTGCCAAATCTTTTGAGCAACAAGTTTTGCTCCTATCATAGCAGGTACTCCAGTAGTATAGCTTACAGCTTGTGCTCCAGTTTCTTTGTAGCATTCTTCGTGATTGCAAACATTATAAATATAAACTTGTTTATCTTTGCCATCTTTGATTCCACGTATCACGCAACCTATATTTGTATATCCTTTGGTACGCGGTCCCAAACTTGCAGGATCAGGAAGCAGAGTTTTTAAAAATTCTATAGGAATGATTTCTTTACCTTGATGCATTACAGGCTTAATACCTAGCATTCCAACATTTTCAAGGCATTTCATATGAGTTAAGTAGCTTTGCCCAAAAGTCATAAAAAAGCGAATTCTTTTTAAACCTTTTATATTCTTAACCAAACTTTCAAGCTCTTCATGATAAAGCAAATAGCTATCTTTAACCCCAACTTCAGGATAGTCCCACTCCATCTTAATCTCCATAGGATCCGTTTCTATCCATTTTCCATTTTCCCAATAACGCCCTTTTGCAGAAACCTCGCGCAAATTGATTTCAGGATTAAAATTAGTTGCAAAAGCATAGCCATGATCACCTGCATTACAATCTAAAATATCTATATAAGAAATTTCATCAAATAAATTTTGCTGTGCATAAGCACAAAAAACATTAGTTACACCTGGATCAAATCCACTTCCTAAAAGCCCCAAAATTCCTGCTTGTTTAAATTTATCATTTCTTGCCCATTGTTCTTTGTATTCAAATTTAGCCACATCAGGATGTTCATAATTTGCTGTATCAATATAATGAATTCCAGCTTTTATACAAGCATCCATCAAACTTAAATCCTGATAAGGTAAAGCTACATTGAGCAAAATTTGTGCTCCTGTTTTTTTGATAAGTTCTACAACTGCATCACTATCATCAGCATCAATTTGTGCAGTCTCAATCTCTACCCCTAAACGCTCTTTAATAAAAGCAGCAATTTCATCACATTTGCTTTTTGTTCTACTAGCTAGAGTAATCTTGCTAAAAGTATCCAAATTCATTGCACATTTTACAGTAGCTACACGACTTACCCCACCTGCACCAATAATTAAAAGGTTTGCCATTATATTTATCCTTAAAAATTTAAATTTACAAGTCAAAATTCATATAAAATCTTAATAGTTTATATATGATTTAAAATAAAAAAATATAATTTAGTATTATACTAAAAATTAATTTTACAAAGTTTTAAGATGTTTAAATCATTTTTCCTTTCTAAAAAATGGATGCTTTGGGCATATTCTGGTTTATTTTTATTATTATTATTTTTATATTTACAAATAACCTTAAATGTTGCCATTAATGAATGGTATCAAAATTTTTACAATGCTTTACAAAAGCCAAAAATTCAAAGCTCTAATGAAATATCATTTTTTTCAGATCAAGAAATTCAAAAAGCAACCAAGCTAGCAGAGCAAAATTTAGAAAAAGCCAATTTAATCAATAAGGCATCAATTTATTATTATCAGTTTCTTTTAGAAAAGTTTTTTGGGATAAAAAATATAGAAATAAAGACAAGTTATGACATTAAAGATTTTTATTCTTTGATTATTATATTCTTATGTATTGCCCTACCCTATGTGATCATAGCAACGATTAATATTTATTTTGCAAGTATTTATGCTTTTAAATGGCGTGAAGCTATGACTTTTGACTATCTAAAATTTTGGAAGCAAAAAGATGATAATATAGAAGGAAGCTCTCAAAGAATTCAAGAAGATATTTATAATTTTTCTAAAATAGTAGAACAACTTGGCTTAGCTTTTATAAAAGCTTTAATGACCCTCATTGCTTTTATACCTATTTTATGGACTTTAAGTGATCAAATTTCTCATAGTTTATCTCAAAACCTATCAAAAGATTCTTTATTTTATTTTTTAGTTAATTTAGATGGATTTTTAGTTTATATAGCACTTTTAATTTCTTTAGGTGGACTTATAATTTCTTGGTTTATAGGCATCAAACTTCCTGGACTTGAATATAACAACCAAAAAGCAGAAGCTGCTTTTAGAAAAGAATTAGTCTTTGCAGAAGATAATAGAAAACAATATGCCAAAAACGAAACAATGATCGAACTTTTTATAGGATTAAAATTTAACTATCATAGACTTTTTTTGCATTATGGATACTTTAATATTTGGCTTATTTTGTTTAAACAAATATTGGTTATTGTTCCTTTTTTAATTATAGCTCCTAGTCTTTTTACTGGTGCTATTGGTTTGGGTATTGTGATGCAAATAAATAATGCTTTTGATCAAGTAAGGACTTCTTTTAGCGTTTTTATAGAAAATTGGACAACAATTACCCAGCTTAGAAGTATTTATAAACGTTTAAATGAATTTGAAAAAAATATTTCTTATAGCTAAGCAAAATATTTTAAGCTAAAATTTTACTTTTAATAATGTATAATTCCTAAATATTTATTTTAAATTATAAGGAGTTTCATTGGACCCCAGTCAAATTTTAGACTTAAATAAAACCTTATCTCAAACATCTTTTGACGCAAGTTATTCTATATTTATGATTTCAATCACAATTATTTTAGTATTTTTAAATGGTTTTTTTGTTTTATCCGAATTTAGTATTGTCAAAGTAAGAAAATCAAAACTTGAAGAATATGTAAAAGATAAAAAAGCAAACGCTAAACAAGCTTTGGATATCACATCAAAACTTGATACTTATTTAAGTGCTTGTCAACTTGGTATTACTCTAAGTTCATTAGCTCTTGGTTGGATAGGTGAACCAGCCATAGCCAAAATTTTGGAAACACCTCTTTTAAAACTTGGATTTAATTCAGTATTAATTCATACTATATCTTTTATTATAGCTTTTAGCATTATCACTCTTTTGCATGTAGTTTTAGGAGAATTAGTGCCTAAAAGTATAGCTATAGCAACAGCAGATAAAGCAGTGCTTTGGATAGCAAAACCTTTACATTTATTTTGGACATTATTTTTACCTTTTATTAAGATATTTGATTTCCTTGCGGCTTTAACTTTAAAAGCTTTTGGTATTAAACCAGCTAAAGAATATGATCTAACCCATTCTGAAGAAGAGATTAAAATTATAGCAAGTGAAAGTCAAAAAGGTGGTGTTTTAGATGAATTTGAAACAGAAATAATACGTAACGCGGTTGATTTTTCAGATACAGTAGCCAAAGAGATTATGACTCCACGTAAAGATATGATTTGTTTAAATAAACAAAAAAGTTATACTGAAAATATTCAAACTATTTGCGAACATAAACACACAAGATTTCCTTATATAGACGGATCAAAAGATACAATTTTAGGAATAATACACATTAGAGATATTATACAAAACGAACTTATAAATAAAAACGAAAATCTAAAAAATAATAAAAATTTAGATAATTTTGTAAAACCAATTGTAGTTGTGCCTGAAAATATCAGTATTTCAAAAGTTCTTGTTATGATGAACAAAGAAAGATCTCATACCGCTTTAGTAATTGATGAATACGGTGGAACAGCTGGGATTTTAACCATTGAAGATATCATGGAAGAGATTATAGGAGAAATTAAAAGCGAAAACGAAGAAATAGATAATTATAAACAACTCGCTGAAAATGTTTTCGAATTTCAGGGTAGATGTGATATAGAAAAGGTAGAAGAACTTTTAGAAATAAAATACGATGAAGATTTAGAACAAGTAACTATTGGAGGATATGTTTTTAATCTTTTAGGGCATTTACCTTCAGTTGGAGAAAAAATTGAAGATGAACTTTGTTACTATGAAGTTCAAAAAATGAATGGCAACTCTATAGAGCAAATAAAACTTACTAAAAAATATAAAGATGATTAATAAATCATCTTTTGTTATCTTAAACTCTTTATCAAACATTAAATTAAACGTATTTACCATAAAACAAAGCTTATAAAAAATTATAAAATAAGAAGTATTTCTATAAAAACGATTTTTTTAATGTTACTATTTTTTTCTAATGAAGCTTAAGAGTCAATATAAATTTCGCCAACATTTTTTAAATTAAAGATTAAATGTTTAAAAAGTGAAGATATTTTTACTTATCCTATTGTAAGCGGTAATAAGGAGTTAATGTGAGAGATGAATTTTTAGAGTATGATTTTTATACTATTTTTTTAAATTGTATATCCTAAATCAAATTTCATTGTTTATAAATTAACCCTAGAGAGCCTTAGCTCTCTAGTATATTAAAATCTTTTTTTCTTTACATCATCAAGTATATTACTTGCTATATCACTTACTGTATTAGAAATAAGTGCTGATTCATTTGCAATCTCAACATTATCTTTAGTAGTTTGATCTATGTGAGCTACACTTTCATTGATTTGAGTAATA
>NZ_QPGR01000002.1 GCF_004323845.1 Campylobacter novaezeelandiae
AAAGTCTTAAAGATATAGAGATTATTGTGGTAGATGATTTAGGAAGTGATAATAGTATTAAAATAGCTAAAGAAGAAGCTTTAAAAGATAAAAGAATTAAAATTGTTCATAATGAGAAGAATTTAGGAACCTTTGCAAGTAGAAATATAGGAGTATTAAATTCAAACTCACCTTATATAATGTTTTTAGATCCTGATGATACCTTAGCTTTAAATGCTTGTGAGTTAGCTTTAAAAGAGATTAAAGAAGCTAATTTGCTTAGATTTGGTTTTGCTAAGATTGATGAGATGGGGGGGGTATAGAAGAAAATCTGCCTAATTATAAGGATTATGAAGAATTAAAAAATAAAATGATGCATTATAAAGGAATTGATTTTAATGTTTGTTTTTGTCTCATACAAAAAGACTTTTATTTAAAAAATCTTCAAAAACTTAATCCTTTTTTAAGACTGACTATAGCAGAAGATCTTTTAGTCTTTGCATTTCTTATCAACCCTAGCATACAAACTGCTAATTTTATAGGATATTTTTATAATTTTAATGAAAATTCTATTTCAAAAAGAAAAACAAAAGAGCAATTACAAAAAAATTTAAAAGATTATAAATCAATTTTAATTATTCTTCAAAATTCAAATTTAGATCAATTTATTATAAAATATTTTTTCTTTCACCTTGAAAAAGAAATTCTTAAATGCTCTTATGACTTAAAAGAGCTTTCTTATTTAAAATATAAATTTTTAAAAAAGAAAGTAAAATTTTATCACTATTACCTAAAAATTAAAAATAAAATTATCTAAATTTATGGCTTTAATGATTATAATTCGTGGTATTAATAGAACAAACTTAGAATCATTTAGACATTTTTAGTTAATAATTGCTGTTAATATTTTCAATTTTATTCACCAAAATAAAAAATATAAAAAAGATCCATTTTTAATTAAAACTTGTTCTTATTATACAGATTTTTATATGCTTGAATTTTACCCTCTTTCTTACTTGCATACAAAAAAACTACTTCAAAAAACGAAACTTAGACTAAGATTTAAAATAGCATTTCGCTTATTTAAAAAAGACTTTAAAACAAAACTACTCCGGCTTAAATCTTGTATTGATTTTAAAAAAATCAATACAAGATAATATGAGCTTGTTGGGGTCCATGCACTCCAAAAACAGTTATAAGCTCTATATCAGCCGTTCTTGATGGCCCTGCAATAAATAAAATATTACTTGGCAAAATTTTATTTTCTTTTTTTACCAAATTTAAAGCCTCGCTAAGACTTTTCACTATATTTTCTTTTTGAAGTAAAACTATGCAAAGTTTTGGAGCTAAAGAAAGCATTCTGGGTTGTTCTTTGCTTGAAAGCACTAAAGCCACGCCATGAGAGCTTACCCCTGCCCTTGCGTGAATCACAGAAAAATCACTTTGAAAAACTTCAGATCTTAATTCTTCTATGTTTTTATCAAAACAAATTTTTTCATTTGCTTTAATTTTTGATAAATCCAAATTTAAACCTTGTCCATAAATCATTTTTTGATAATCATACTTTGCCACAATTTCATTGATCTTTTCTTCAAGCTGATCTTTGGTGCATTCTTCTACTATGTATTTATTATCACTCATTTTTTGCTTTAATTCACCAAGAGTATCGTCTTTGGTATTTATATGATCTATTGGATCAATACTTGGAATATAGGTAAAATCTTTTTCGCTATAAGCATTTTTGATTTTATTTAAAATACTCTCTTTGCTTTTTGAAGAAAGCTCTAAAATTCTACTACTCATAAATCACTCCTTCAAGCTTTTCTATCTCTTTATATAAATCTTTTTTAATTTGTGGCAACTCTTTAAAAGCACTCCAATTTTTAATCACAGGCAAAGAGTCTTTAAAACTATGCAATAAAGAATTAAAATAATGAGCTTTTGATAAAGAAAATTTCCATAAATTCCCATTTGTAGCCAAATCTTTAAATCTTGCAAAAGCAAAAGCTTCTGCTTTATTGTGTTTAACTAAATTTGCTCCTATTGGTGGGTTATCTCCTTGTCCTACCTTATCTCTTCTTAATTTTCTAATCAAATCTGCTAATGGAATTCTAACAGGACAAACCTCCGAACAACGCCCACAAAGCGAACAAAAAGTTAAAATATCTCCCGTATAATCAATACCAAAAATATTAGGACTAATCACTTCTCCTATAGGACCTGGATAAGTTGTTTGATAAGTATGTCCTCCTATTTGATCATAAACAGGACAAAAATTCATACAAGCTCCACATCTTATACATCTTAGTGCTTCATAATAATCTTCATTTGAAAGCATATTAGTGCGATTATTGTTAAAAAGCACAATATGCACTTCTTTAGGGCCATCTAAGTCACCATTTTTTCTAGGACCTGTAATGATATTGTTATAAGTAGGGATAAACTGCCCTGTTGCTGAAGGAGTAAGCAAAGATACCATAGTCGCTGCATCTTCAAAACTTTCCATTACTTTTTCTATACCACAAAGTGCTATATGAATATCAGGAGCCGTGGTGCACATTCTACCATTTCCTTCATTTTCTATAAGCCAAAAAGCTCCTTCTTTAGACATAGCAAAATTGACCCCACTTAAACCTAACTTCAATCCTTCAAATTCATTTCTTAAATGCTTTCTTGCTATGGCATTAAGTTTTTCAGGCTCACTCTCTAAAGCAGAGCCTAACTTTTCTTCAAAAATTTTTCCAATCTCATAACGATTTCTATGAATAGCTGGGACAACTATATGGACAGGATTTTCATCATTTAACTGCAAAATAAGTTCGCCTAAATCCGTCTCAATTGCTTTAAAACCTTTATTTTCTAAATAATGATTTAAACCTATTTCCTCGCTTGCCATAGACTTTCCCTTGAGAATCTTTGTGATATTTTTTTGCACCATAAGTTCATAAATCAATTCACAAGCTTCTTCTTTGGTATCTGCCCAATGCACTATCATACCATTTGCACTAGCATTTTTCTCAAATTCCAAAAGCCTATCTTTTAAACTCATTAAAGCATTATTTTTAGCTTGTTTAGCTTTAGATCTTAAACCTTGCCAATCCTTAAATTTATCATCGATAACTTTAAGGCGATTTCTTTGCAAAGTATGCATAGCATTCATAAGATTTTCTTGCATTTGTTTATCATTGAGTTTAATTTTAACTATTTCTTTATGAGACATTTTATTCATAGACTCTCTCCTTGCAAGCGTTTATTTAAAAAATCATACAAATGTATAGCCTTTACATCAAGCCCCATCTTTTGCATCGTTCCACTGATATTTAAAAGACAGCCCCCATCTGCACTAACTAAATATTTAGCACCTGAATTTTGTATATCTTTAATCTTGCTTTTAGCCATAGCATTTGAAATTTCTGGCTCTTTTACGCAAAACGTTCCTCCAAAACCACAGCACTCCTCTTCATACTCTAAAGGAATAAGTTCTACATTTTTAAGTCTCTTGATCAAATTTTTATTAGCATCAATACTTTTTTGAACTCTTAAGGCGTGACAATTAGAATGCCAAGTAATTTTTATAGGCTCTCCTTTGTCTTCATACTCCACATTTAAAACCTCATCTAAATACTGCGAAAGCTCTATAACTCTTTGAGAAAAATTTTTCACCTTTTCAAAATGCACATCATCTTTAAAAAGTTCTAAATAATCATGACTCATCATACCTGCACAAGATCCGCTTGGAACTACTATAGGATAAGGTTCATCAAATAAATTTACATTATAAAGAGCTATTTCTTTACTTTCTTTAAAATATCCTGAATTAAAAGAAGGTTGAGAACAGCAAGTTTGCTTTTTCTTAAATATCACCTCAACACCTTCCCTACGCAAAAGCTTTAAAGCATTTAAAATTGTATCTTGCATAGCAGCTGTCCCTAAACAAGTTGCATAAAAATATACTTTTTTCATATTAACCTTTCTATTTTAAAACTATAGGAGGAATAATATCTTGCAAAAAGAAAGCTATAATACAAGTCCAAATTCCTACCAAAACAACAAAAGCTATAGAATACTTAAGAGTAAATTTAAAAAGCTCTGATTCTCTCCCCACAAGTCCTACAGCAGCGCAAGCAACGGCTATACTTTGAGGACTAATCATTTTTCCAACTACTCCTCCTACTGAGTTGGCCGCCAAAAATAAGGCCTCACTCACTCCAAGTTTTTGTGCACTAATTTGCTGTAAAGCTCCAAAAAGCAAATTTGCACTAGTATCTGATCCTGTTAAGAAAACTCCTATCCAACCAATAATAGGAGAAAAGAAAGAAAAAGCTCCTCCTGTATGTGCAAAAGCAAGTCCTAAAGTTGAGCTCATGCCACTATTTTTAGAAATAAAAGCAAAGGCCACAACAAGACCTATAGTAAGACAAGGTATAGCCATTTCTTTTAAAGTTGCACTAAAACATTCAACAGCATCATTTGCTTTAATTTTTAGTATAGCTATAGTTAAAAAAGCTGCAAAAAGTATAGCTGTTCCAGCCTGAGCGACACTTTTTCCATTAATTAAATCTATCCCAAGTCCTAGACTTACAGGTTTTAACATTGTGCTATCCACTATTGATGGGCTTAAAATACCTCCGCTTATATTATTAAAAGTTAAACTAATGCTTGTAAAAGCTAAAATTCCATCTTTTGCAAAAAGTTCTTTAAAAAATGGCTGAGTCCAAAAAATTATACACACAATAAGAAGAATAAAAGGAGTCCAAGCCTTAAGTATTAAACTAGTATTTAAATTTAATTCATTTTTAAATTCTGTTTTTCCATCTACACGATAAATATTTTTAACCTTATAAAATTTTAGAAAAACTATAGTAAAAGCAAGAGAAACAACGGCTGAAATAATACTTGGAAGTTCAGCACCCAAATAATTAGAACTTAAAAATTGAGTTAAAGTAAAACTAATTGATGCTACAAAAACTGGTGCGAAAGTTTCCCTAATGCCTTTAAATCCGTCCATTAAAAAGACAACAAAAAATGGCACTATAAAAGAAAGTGGCACAAGCATACGCCCTATCATAGCAGAAACAGCCCCACCTTGAATTCCTAAAAGATCACACATAGCGGTTACTGGTATCCCTACTGCTCCAAAAGCAACCGGAGCGGTATTTGCTATCAAACAAAGTCCAGCTGCTTGCAAAGGTTTAAAACCAAGACCTACCAAAAGTGCAGCCGTAATGGCAATAGGACCACCAAAGCCTATTGCTCCTTCTAAAAAAGAACCGAAACAAAAACCTATTAAAATAACTTGAATTCTATGATCAGGGGTGATACTCATCATACTTTGTTTAATGACTTCAAAAGAACCTGATTTAATGGAAAGCTTATAAAGAAAGATTGCTGCGATAATAATCCAAGCAATAGGCCACATTCCATTTATAAAACCCTGTATAAAACTAGCTCCAACTAAATTCCAAGGCATTTTATAAACTAATAAAGCTACCAAAGAAGCCAATACAACCGTTAAAAAACCCGCTTGATAGCCTTTTAATTTAAAAAAAACCAAACACACCAAAAAACAAAATATAGGCAAAAATGCAAATAAAGCACTAAGCCAAATATTTCCCAAAGGATCATAAATTTGCTCCCACATATTTTTCCTTTTTTTTGATTTATCTTCTTAGATTTTAGCAAAACGATAAATCAAAGTAGGAGTTTTAATAAAGATTTAAATTTAGTTGAGTATTTTTGTAACAAGAAAATTTTTTAATTTTATAGCAAAATAAACTGCATTTGCCAAAAAAACGCACATGCACATTAAAAGTGCCAAAACTATAGGAGTATTTGCATTTATAATTCCAACAAAAAATGAAATAAATCCAGCTAAGGCAAACTGCGTTGTTCCAAGTATAGCAGAGGCTGTTCCAGAGCATTGTTTAAATCTTGCCATAGCCAAAGTTGTGGTATTTGGTGCTATAAAACCAAGACTAGCTATACTTATAAAAATTAATACTTCAAAAAGATAAAAATTAGGGTTTAAAAAAGCACTTAAAAATAAAATTAAAGTTGCAATAAACATTAAAAATAATGCATAAGATAAAATTTTTTCAGAATTATATTTTAAGACTAGTTTCGCATTTATGTTTGCACAAAGAACAAAACCAAAAGCATTTATACCAAAAAGTATTGCAAATTTTTGTTCGCTCAAATCAAAAATTTTTGTAAAAACAAAACTAGATCCTGTAATATATGCAAACATAGCACTAAGAGCTAATGCAGCTGATAATATATAGGTTAAAAAAATCTTATCTTTTAAAACAATACCATAAACATTTAAAGTTTGTTTAAAAGAAAATTTTTGACTTTGAGTTAAATTCGCACTTTCTTTAAGTCCAAAAAGTATCATTAAAAATAAAATAATACCAAGAACAAATAAAGTCACAAAAATACTATGCCAAGAAAAATAATTAAGAAGCATTCCTCCAAAAGTAGGAGAAAGCATAGGTGCTAAAGAAGAAAAAACCATCATCAAAGCAAAAATTCCTGTTGCTTCTTTAATTTCAAATAAATCATTAACAATAGCCCTTGCTATAACAATACCCGCGCATCCACCAAGAGCTTGAAAAAATCTTAATAAAATAAAAAGAAAAATATTATCAACCATAACACAAGCAAAACTAGAAATCATAAAAAGCAAAATTCCAAAAAGTGCTGGTTTTTTACGTCCAAAAATATCACTTAAAGGTCCATAAATAAGTTGCCCCAAAGAAAAAGCTATAAAAAAACTTGCCAAAGAAAGCTGGGTTAGGAAAGTGCTTGTTTTAAAACTTTCTTCTACATGAGTTAAGGCTGGTAAATACATATCTGTAGAAAGAGGGGCTATACTAGACATTAAAGCTAAAATGACAATAAGTTTAAATTTTTTAAACCCTTTAATTGGAACAAGTTTTTGCATAACTTCCTTAAAAATAAAATTCAATGCAAAAATTCTATTAATAAGAATCTTAAAATAAACTTTGCATTTGTGTTAAAATATCAAAATATCATTGAAGGAAAACAATATGCAAATTTATGAAAAACAAATTCAATGTCCAAAATGTAAAGAATTTATAAATATCAACCAAGCTCTCTATACTCAAGTTTTAAATGAAGCTAATTTAGAAATTCAAAAACAAAAACAAGAATTTAATAAAGAAGTAGAAGAAAAAAGACTAGAGTATAAAAAACATTTAGCCAAACTTGAAGAAGAAAAAATAAAACAAGAAGAAATTATTAAACAAAAAATTCAAGAAGGACTAAAAAATCAAATAGAAGAGATAAAACAAACAGCACAAAAAGAGCAAGATGCGTTTAAAGAACAATTTATTCAAACTTTTATTAAAGAACACGAAAAAGAAAAACAATTAATGCAAAATGAATTGGAGAAAAAAAGCAAAGAATTAAGTGAATTGCTTTTTTTAAAAGCTGAAAATGAACAACTAAAAAGAGAACAAAAAGAAAATGAAGAAAAAATTAAATTCTTAGCCAAACAAGAAGCTTTTAAAGAATTTAAAGAACAAGAAAAGAAAAATTTAGAATTTGAAAAAGAACGCTTACGCCTTGAATTTGAGCATAAAAGAAATGAAGAAGAATTAAAGCATCAAGAATTAAAACTGCAACTTGAAAGCATTAAAAAAGAACTTGATGCTGCAAAAAGAAAAGCTGAGCAAGGATCACAACAACTCCAAGGTGAAGCACAAGAACTTCTCATAGAAGAATTTTTAAAAAACGAATTTTTAACTGATGAAATTAAAGAAGTTCCAAAAGGTATTAATGGGGCAGATTGTATACACATTGTCAAAGATCTTTTTGGAAATATTTGTGGAAGTATTTTATATGAAAGCAAAAGAACTAAAGAATTTAATAAAGAATGGCTTGATAAACTTAAACAAGATAGTATTAAAACAAAAGTAGATCTTGCCATTTTGCTTACAAAAACTATGCCAAAAGACCAACAAAAAATTCATTTTAAGGAAGGAATTTTAATTTGCACTTTCAATGAATTTAAGAGTGCAATTTGTGTTATTAGAGAAAGCATTATAAATTTTCATAAACTCAAAAATTCTTTAGAAAACAAAGAAGAAAAAAATCATCTTTTATATGAATATTTAAATTCTAAAGAATTTAGCACACAAATGACTTTAATTTTAAAAACCTACCAAAATATGAAAGAAGATTTAGAAAGCGAAATGAGAGCCATGCAAAATATATGGAAAAAAAGAGCAAGAGCTATAGAAAGTCTTAGCTTTAACTCCCATTCTATCGTAAGTTCTTTAAATGCTATATTTGGAACCCTAAGAGGAAAAAATCTTATAGGAGAAGATGGATTAAAAAGTCTTGAAAATCTAGCTAATAAAGAAGATATAGACTAAGGTTTAATTTACCTTTTTTTAAATACAATCGTGTTAAAGTATTTAAAAAATTTATAAAAAAGAGTAAAACTATGATGCCTTTTAGCGATGAAGAACTTATAAATCCTGTTAAAACTTGTTTAGAGAAAAATATGTATATTTTAGAAAGAGATGGCGGTGGATTAGAATTTTTAGGGATAAAAAAAGGTGTAGTTTATGTGCATTTAATTGGGGCTTGCAAGGGTTGTTCTGCAAGTGGGACAACTTTAAAATACGGACTTGAAAGACAATTAAAAATTGATATACATCCTGATATAACTCTTATAAATTTAGATGGTGGGGCACAAGAATTTGCAAAACTATAAACAGCTTGGTATTGATCATTTTTATAAAAAAGATTTTAATACCGCAAAAACCTATTTTTCTTTAGCTTATGAAAAAAGAAAAAACAAACGTTTACTAAATTTTATAAGTCTTTGTGACTTAGCTTTAAGCCATCCTCAAGAAGCTTTTTTACTTTTTGAATTTTATATAGATAACTATCGCTTAAAATTTATCGATAAAGATTTTGATCAAATTTTAAACTCTGTTGAATTTAAAAACACAGCATCAAAAAGCGAGTTTGAAGATGGTTATGCCCTTAATTATAAAGATTTTTTAATAAGTGAAGAAAAAATCGGTTTTAAAAAGTCTTTTGAAAATATTATTCATTCTGGAAAATTGGTCATCAATGATAGGGAAGATTTTTTAGAATTTCTAGAAAAACTCCTTGATAACGGATATAAAGATTTTACTTTAAACTATATAGAAGATGTTTTTTTACATTTTTGGGCAAATAAAAAATTTATTAAAATTCAAAAAAAACTGCTAAAGATGAAAAATGATTCTAAAATTTAAAAATACCTTTATAACTGATAATTCTTTAGAATGTCAAAAAGATTGCTTTTTCTTGTGCAATGATCAAAATAAGCAATTTGTCGATCAAGCTAAAGAAAAGGGCGCAAAAATCATTGATGTAGCCGAATGTAAAAAACTTTTAAACATTGATGAAAATATTCAAATTATTGGCATAACAGGAACAAATGGCAAAACAACTACTGCAGCTGCCATTTATTCTATTTTGTTAGATTTAGGATATAAATGTGCTCTTTGTGGAACAAGGGGTGCTTTTATCAATGATAAACAAATTAATGAAAAATCTCTAACCACAGAACCTATATTAAAAACTTTAGAATATTTAAGCAAAGCAAGTGAAGAAAAATGTGATTTTTTTGTAATGGAAGTAAGCTCGCATGCTTTAGTTCAAAATCGAATTGAGGGTTTAAAATTTAAAGCAAAAATCTTTACTAATATCACAATAGATCACCTAGATTTTCATCAAAATTTTGATAATTATCGTTTAGCTAAAGAAAGTTTTTTTACAGATGAAAGTATAAAATTTATCAATAAAGATGCAAAAGCCATACGTTTTAACATAAAAAACTCTTTTACTTATGGCATAGAAAATCCTTCTTATTATCATATTAAAGCTTATTCTTTAAATGAGGGAATATCCGCTATTGTAATGGCTAAAAATCAAAGCTTTCATATCAACTCTTCTTTGCTTGGCCTTTTTAATCTTTATAATCTTTTGGCCGCAAGCGCCCTTGTCAACGAACTTTTAAAACCTGATCTAAAAAAATTAGAAGCTGCTATTTCAAATTTTGGAGGAGTTTGTGGAAGAGTTGAAGAAATAGCAAAAAATGTAATCATTGATTTTGCCCACACTCCTGATGGAATAGAAAAAATCCTTGACACCTTTAAAGATAAAAAACTAATTGTTGTTTTTGGCGCAGGAGGAAATAGAGATAAAAGCAAACGTCCTTTAATGGGAAAAATTGTTGAACACTATGCTAAAACAGCTATTATCACAAGCGATAATCCAAGAGATGAAGAACCTGATGCAATCATAGAAGAAATTTTAAAAGGATTTGATAATAAATCAAAAGTTTTAACAATTACAGATCGTAAAGAAGCTATTTATAAGGCTTTAAAATTAAAAGAACAAGATGATTTAGTTTTGATTTTAGGTAAAGGAGATGAGAATTATCAAGAAATTAAAGGTAAAAAATATCCTTTTAGTGATAAAATCATAATTCAAGAATTTTATAAAAATCAAGGAAAATAAATGTTTGATAATTTAGATCTTTCAAAAATGGGAGAACTTTTAAATAAGGTTCAAGAACAAGCAAAGGCTATAGAATCAGAACTTGATAAAAAAGAATTTTGCGCAAAAAGTGGTGCAGGACTTGTCAAAGTAAGCGCAAATGGAAAAGGTGAAATTATTGATATTGCCATAGATGACTCTTTGCTTGAAGATAAAGAATCTTTGCAAATTTTACTTATTTCGGCTACAAATGATGTTTTAGCTATGGTTGCAAAAAATCGTAATTCATTGGCTACTGATGTTTTAGGAGGGTTAAAATTATGATTAAATTCCTATTAAGTTTTTGTATTTTAATTTCTTTATCTTTTGCAGTAGAAAGACCTAAATTTGAAGATTTTGCAGCTTGCTATGAAAGAAATAAAGCAAGTAAATTAAACTATGAGGGTATGGATGCTTTTGTTTTAGGAGAAAATCTACTTGCTGTTATAAAAAAACCTAATACAAAGCTTAACAAATATGTAAAATACGATCCTTTTTTAAATTTATATCTTGTAAGGACTGATTTTAGTCTTATTCCTACAAAAATGGTAGATGAACAAAACTTAACTCGTAGCGATTGGGTAGGAGTTTTAGATCCAAATAAAGCTTATATAGGTCACATCAAGTATTTAGCACAAAATATCAATGAAAAAGATCAACTTGATTTTAATTCAAAAATTGGAATTTTAAGCACACCTTGCTGTAATATGTTAGGCATTGCGCTCAATAATGGTTCTTTTATTGGGAATCGCTATTTAAAACATTTTATGAAATATAATGATGTTTATTGGGGTGATATTGGAGTTGACTTTACTATTAGAGAAAATAAAATATATGTTCATAATGTAAGAAAAAATGCTCAATTTTTAGTTAATGATCAAATTCTTAGTGTTGATGGAGAAAATATAAAAGACTTAAGAAAACTTAATGAGAAAATTCTTTTTGCTGATAGAGGAAGTACACTTTACTTTAATGTTTTAAGAGACAATCAAGAACTCAATATATCAAGCCTTGTTTTTGAAAAGGATGTAAGTCATTTTAATCTCCCAAATAATAAACCAAAACCAGCTCCAACAAGCTTTAAAAGTAATTTAGGTTTAAGCGTCAACAAAGCTCTTATTGTAACAAAAGTTGAGCCAAATTCCAAAGCAGCCACAGCTGGATTTATGGTCGGTGATAAAATTTTACGCGTTAATAATCAAATTATTAAAGATTTTAAAAATTTACAAGATATTCTCATCAAAGGCAATGATTTTAATATTTTAATTCAAAGAAAAAGTGATAAATTGCCTCTAAGTCGTTTTTATGATAATTTAGCAACTGACATTAATTCTAGAGCAGATGGAGAATTTCAATTTTTCATAAGGCTTAGAAAGTGAAAGAACTTTTTACAAAACATTTAAATAATCACCTTCCAAATATAAAAAGTTTTCATCCTTTTTTTAATGAGGCTTTAACTTCAATGCTTAAAGCTGGAGGAAAACACTTTCGTGCTCAACTTCTTTTAGGGGTAGTAGAAGCTAAAAATCCAAAACTTTTACCTGATGCATTAGATGCTGCTTTAGCTTTAGAATTTATTCATACTTATTCTTTAATTCATGATGATTTACCTGCTATGGATAATGCTGATTTTCGTCGCAATCTTAAAACTTTGCACAAAACTTACGATGAGGCTACAGCTATTTTAGTAGGTGATGCTTTAAATACTGAAGCTTTTTTATTGCTCTCGCGCTTAAAGCTAAAGGATAGTATTAAAATTAATTTAATCCAAACTCTTGCTTTCAATGCAGGAATTAATGGCATGATTATAGGACAAGCCATTGATTGTTTTTTTGAAAATAAAAAACTAAATTTAGAAGAGCTTAAATTTTTGCACATACATAAAACTGCTAAATTAATAGCTGCTAGTTTAAAAATGGGCTGTGAAATTTGTGAATTAAATTCACAAGAAACTGAACAAATTTACAATATAGGCCTAAAACTTGGACTTATTTTCCAAATTAATGATGATATTATCGATGTCATAATGAACGAAAAAGAAAGTGGTAAGCCTTCAAAATCTGATATCAATAAAAATTCTTTCGTTAATTTACTAGGACTTGAGCAAGCTATTTTGCATAAAGAAAAATTAATCGAAGAATGTAAAAATAATCTTCAAATTTTAGATAAAAACCTAACAAAAACATTATTTAATCTAATTACACAATATTTACAATAAAAGGTAAAATTATGGATATACAAATTCTTCAAAAACAAGCAGATACTTTAAGATTTTTAAGTGCAGATATGATAGAAAAAGCTAATTCAGGACATCCAGGGGTTGCATTAGGTTTGGCCGATGTCTTAACAACCCTTAGTCTTCATTTAAAACACAACCCTAAAAATCCCAATTGGCTTAACCGCGATAGACTTGTCTTTTCAGGAGGGCATGCAAGTGCTTTAATTTATAGTTTTCTTCATCTTTGTGGCTATGATTTAAGCTTAGAAGATCTTAAAAATTTCAGACAACTTCATTCTAAAACTCCAGGGCATCCAGAAATTTCAACATCAGGTATAGAGATTGCCACAGGACCATTAGGACAAGGTGTAGCTAATGCTGTAGGTTTTGCAATGGCAGCAAAGAAAGCGGCTTGTTTATTAGGAGAAGAGCTTATCAATCATAAAATTTATTGCTTTTTAGGAGATGGGGATCTACAAGAAGGAATTTCTTATGAGGCTTGCTCTTTAGCAGGACTTCATCAACTAGATAATCTTATTTTAATTTATGATAGTAATAATATATCCATAGAAGGTGATACTGCATTAGCTTTTAACGAAAATGTAAAAATGCGTTTTGAGGCACAAAATTTTGAAATTCAAGAGATAGACGGACATGATTTTAATGCTATTAATGAAGCTTTAATTTTAGCTAAAAATTGTAAAAAACCTAGTCTTATTATAGCCAATACAAAAATTGCAAAAAAAGCTTTAGAACTTGAAGGATCACATAAAAGCCATGGGTCTCCTTTGGGAAAAGATATTATTAAAAGAGCCAAAATAAATTCAGGTTTTAATCCTGAACTTGACTTCGAAATTCCACAAGATGTAAAAATTCGCTTTGAAGGGGCTATAGAGCTTGGGGATTTAGAAGAAGCTAAATGGAAAGTAAAGCTAGAAAACAGTGATAAAAAAGAACTCTTAGAAGAGCTTTTAAATCCTGATTTTTCAAAAATTATTTTCCCTGATTTTAAAGATAAAGACTTAGCTACAAGAGATAGCAATGGAGAAATTTTAAATATCTTGGCCAAAAATTTGAAAGGTTTTCTAGGTGGAAGTGCAGATTTAGGACCTTCAAATAAAACAGAACTTCACGATATGGGAGATTTTATAGAAGGTAAAAACATTCACTTTGGCATAAGAGAACACGCAATGGCAGCTATTAACAATGCTTTTGCAAGATATGGATTATTTTTGCCTTTCTCTGCCACATTTTTTATTTTTAGCGAATACTTAAAACCTGCTGCAAGAATAGCAGCTTTAATGAAAATAAAACATTTTTTTATCTTTACTCATGATAGCATAGGGGTTGGGGAAGATGGTCCAACCCATCAACCTATAGAACAACTTAGCACTTTTAGAGCTATGCCAAATTTTTTGACTTTTCGTCCAGCAGATGGAGTTGAAAATGTAAAAGCTTGGAAAATTGCTTTAAATGCAGATATTCCGAGTGCTTTTGTATTATCACGTCAAAAATTAAAAGCATTAAAAGAACCTGTTTTTGGAGATGTTGAAAATGGGGCCTATTTGATTAAAGAAAGTCAAAATGCTAAATTTACTCTTTTAGCAAGTGGTAGCGAAGTTAATCTTTGCCTAGAAGTTGCGAACGAACTTGAAAAAAATAAAATCTCGTGTAATGTCGTTTCTATGCCTTGCTATGAACTTTTTAAAGAACAAAATAAAGATTATCAAAAAAGATTATTAAAAGGTAAAGTTATAGGTGTAGAAGCGGCTAATTCTAATGAACTTTATGAATTTTGCGATGAACTTTATATTATGAAAAGCTTTGGGGAAAGCGGTAAAGAAAAAGAAGTATTTGAGCATTTTGGATTTAGCGCTTCAAAACTTTGCAATTTTTTACTTAAATTATAAAATGTCTTGCTATTTTAAACTTCAAGAAGAAGAAAATTTAAACAAACTTTTAATTTTTGGAATTTGGGATAAAACAAATCTTCCAAAAATTAAATTTCATAAACAACTAAATCAAAAAAATGTTGTCATTGATTTTACCCATTTAGAATTTATAGATACTGCTGGAGTAAGGTTTTTTCTAGCTCTAGAACATGACTTAACCCAAAGAAATATCAAAGTCCAAAAACTAAACCTAAATTCTAATTTTTCTCATTTTTTTACTTTATGCGAAAAAAATTACACAAGAATTTATCCCAAAAAACAAAGTAAATTATCTTATAAAGATTATTTTATTAGCATTGGTGTATCAAGTATAAATTTATTAAAAACATTTAGACAATTTTTTTATTTTTTAGGTGCATTTTTTAGCTCTTTATTTTTTTGCATAATTAATCCTAAAAAATTTAGATTTATTGCTTTTTTATATCATATAGAAGATTCTATACTAAAAGCTCTTCCCATTGTAATTTTAACTGCTTTTTTAGTGGGAGTTGTATTAGCCTATCAAGCTGCTTATCAACTTGCTCAATTTGGGGCCAATATTTTTATCGTCGATTTAATAGGAATTTCAGCCACAAGAGAATTAGCACCCCTTATTGCAGCAATTATTATAGCAGGGCGTAGTGCAAGCTCTTATACAGCACAAATTGGGGTGATGAAAATCACAGATGAAATCGCTGCTATGAATACTATGGGATTTAATTCTTTTGATTTTATTGTTATCCCAAGAGTTATGGCTTTAGTTTGCGCTATGCCTTTAATAGTTATTATAAGCGATATTGTAAGTATTTTAGGGGGAATTATTATTGCAAAATTAAGTCTTGATATAAATGCTGGAGAATTCTTAAGACGCTTTAGAGAGGCTATTGATTTTAAAAATATACTTATAGGGATTATTAAAGCTCCTATATTTGGATTTTTAATAGGAATTATTTCTAATTTTAGAGGATTTAATGTAGCAAAAACAACCCAAAGTATTGGAATTTATACAACAAAAAGTGTTGTTGATACTATTTTTTGGATCATAGCATTTAATGCTATATTTTCTGTATTTTTAACTAAAATTGGATTTTAATGATAATAAAAGCACATAATATCACAACCTATTTTGGATCAAAACTTATTCATGATAAAGTAAATTTCGAAATCAAAGAGAATGAAATTTTTGGAATTTTAGGCGGAAGTGGGAGTGGAAAATCAGTTCTTTTAAAACAAATGCTTCTTTTAGAACATTTTGATAGTGGCGAATATGAAATTTTAGGATTTAAATTAAGAGGTATTAGTGAACAAGATGCTCTAACTTTACGTAAAAAATGGGGAGTGGTTTTTCAATTTGCTGCACTTTTTAGTTTTTTTTCTGTTTTTGAAAATATAGCCACCCCTTTAAGAGAATATACCAAATTAGATTTTAATGCTATCGAAGAAATTGTCCATATGAAAATTAAGATGGTAGGTCTTGATGAAAATGTCTTAAAACTCTATCCTAGTGAGTTAAGTGGAGGTATGCAAAAAAGAGTCGCTATTGCTAGAGCTTTAGCACTTGATTCTAAGCTTTTATTTTTAGATGAGCCAACTTCTGGACTTGATCCTTATAGCAGTCGTGCTTTTGATGAACTCATCTTAAATTTGAAAAAAAGTTTTAATTTAAATATCATCTTAGTAACTCATGATAAAGATAGTATGAAAACCTTACTTGATCGCTTTATTATTTTAGAAAATAAAAAAGTTGCTTTTATAGGAACGTGTGAAGAGTTAAAAATTCAAAATCAAGAACTTTATAAAAGATTTATGGAGTAATTATGGAAAATAAGGCAAGTTATTTTTGGATAGGACTTTTTGTTTTTAGCATTTTCTCTTTTAGCTTTATTTTTATTATATGGTTTCAAGGATATTCAAAAAATGAAGAATTTAGCTATTACGAAATTCATACTCAAGAATCCGTTGCAGGATTAAGTGTAAAAGCACCCGTAAGGCTTTTAGGGGTTGAGATAGGAAATGTTGAAAAAATTAGTATCAATGAAAAAGATAATTTAAGTGTAAATATACTCATTAAAGTAAAAAAAAATACTCCGATTAAAGAAGATACCTTTGCTACTTTACAACTTCAAGGTATAACAGGACTTAAATTTATCCAGCTTCAGGGCGGAAGTAAAAATTCTAAAAGATTAATAAGCACAAAAACATATATTCCTATTATAAAATTCAAAGAAAGTTTTTTTACAGCAATTGATAAGCAAAGCGAACATATTTTTTCCCTTGTAAAAACAGCTGATAATAAATCAAAGATTTTACTAAGTGATAAAAATTTAAAAAATGTAGAACTTATTTTGCAAAATTTAGCCACTTTAAGCTCAAATATCAATCAAAATTTTAATCTTTTAAATGAAAATTTAATATCTACTAGCAAAAAATTAGGAATTATGGCTGATGAAGTTAGCATTCTATCTAAAAACGCTAGATTAAGTCTTGAAAATATCAACAATAGCTCTATTTTATTTAACAATTTTATAAAAAAAGCTGACAATAAACTTGAAAACTATGATGATCTTCGCTTCTCATTGCTCTCTAATCTAGAACTTTTTAAAATTTTACTTTTAGAAAGCAATCAACTCTTAAAAGATTTAAGAAGAAGTCCCTCAGATTTAATATTTAAAGACAATAAGCCAAAATTAGGACCAGGGGAGTAAAATGAAAATTATATTATTATTTTTTATATTCATATTCTTAAGTGCTTGTTCAATTAAGTCTACAGATATATCTCAAGAGTTTATATTAAAAAGCAATGAAAGAGATTTTAATCAAAGTTTTAAAACTACAAATCAAACTCTAAAAATTTTAGATTTTGACGTTCCTTTATATTTAAATTCAAAAAATATAACTTATATTAAAGATGATATAAGCGGTATTTATGCCTATCATTTTTGGGCAGATACTCCAAACAATTTATTGCGTTTTATACTACTTGATAAATTGGAAAAAAGTCATCTTTTTAAAGCCTTGATTGGAAAACATAGCAAAATAAGTGCTGATATTGCACTAGAAGGACGCATAGATTCTTTTGAACAAATTCTAAACAAAAATGATAATTACGTAAAAATTAATATAAGTCTTAATTTAATCAATATAAAAAATAATACTTTAATATCTCATAAATATTTTACCATTAAAGAAAAAGTTGCAAATAATAATCCAAAAGAAATTTCTAAATCTTTCGAAGAAGCTTGCAATAAATTAAGCAATGAAATTATTATATGGATAAATAATTCCCTTTAATAAAAGGAATAATATTTGCTTTCGTTTTGAGAAATATTTAACGAAGGATCAAAATGAATGGATTAAATACACTTAAAAAACATTTGGGTGAAGTTAAAGAAATGAGTCGCTTTGAAGCAAAGCAAATTTGTTCTCAAATTAATGATGCCAATGATTTTATTGGGGCTTTGCAAGTTTTAGATCTAACTTTAAAAAAAGTTTCTCAAAATATCGATCAAAGACTAAATTCTAATGAACTCGATGATATCCAAAAAAGAACTTTAGATGCTAACACTTCAACTCTTATACAAAATTGCTCTTTTATGGGAACGGCTTTATTTGGAAATATTTTTAATGTTTATGCAGGAGAGCAATTTTTTGAATTTGAAATTACAAATCCCTTATTAATGCTTGAAAATAATGGATATGAAGGAATTTTATCTTATATAGAAGATAAAAGAGATGAGATTAAGACTATTTTAAGTCAATTGGCAAATATTATAGCTACTGGCTCTATAAATAATAACAAACCTTACGATACACAGACTGCAAATTTTAAAAATTTATTTAGATAAATTCTTAATAGAAATTCTATTAAGAATTTTAATCTTGAAAATTTAGATCCCAATCAATCGGAGTTTTATTAAGACTTTTTAGAATTTCATTGACCTTAGAAAAATGTTTACATCCTAAAAATCTATTTCCAGCTAAAGGACTAGGATGCGCAGCTTCTAAGACAAAATGTTTTTGCGTATTAATTAATCTTTTTTTATTTTTAGCAAAATTTCCCCAAAGTAAAAATATAAGATTTTCTTTTTTATTATTTAAATTTAAAATTACAGCATCGCTAAATTCTTGCCATCCCCAATGACTATGACTTGCCGCTTTTCCCGCCTCTACACTAAGAACAGAATTTAACAATAAAACTCCTTGTTTAGCCCAAAAACTCAAATCTCCGCTTTTTGGAATGCTTATACCTAAATCATTATTTAACTCTTTATAAATATTTATTAAACTTGGAGGTATTTTAACTCCATTTGGCACAGAGAAACTAAGCCCCATAGCTTGATTAGGCTGATGATAGGGATCTTGTCCGATTAAAATAACTTTTAGAGTATGCAAAGGGGTAAGATTAAAAGCATTAAAAGTTAAATTAGATGGTGGATATATAATCTTATTTTCTTTTTTAGCTTCTAAATATTTTCTTTTAAGCTCCAAAAAATATGGTTTAAAAAATTCATCTTTTAAGAATTCTTTCCAATCATTATTCATTTTGATTTGATGAAAATTAATATTTAAATCTTTCATTATTTTCCTTAAAATACTTTAATTAATTGTAACAAAATAAAAATGATTTTTATATTTTAAAATATATTTAATTTTTTATTTTTAACACAATAAAAAATTAATAATTAATTTTTTATTAATTAATTATTAACTATTATTCTATTATAATATTTATTATAAATTTATTTTTTATAATAAATTATTTTCAAACAAGAAAGGTTGATGATGAGTATAAGAAAAGAACATGATTTTATTGGAGAATTAGAAATTCCTAATGATGTTTATTATGGAATTCAAACTTATAGAGCTTTGGAAAATTTTCATATGAGCGGAAGAAAACTCAAAGAGTATCCTTATTTTGTTAAAGCTTTTGCACAAGTTAAAAAAGCAGCTGCTTTAGCTAATAAAGATTTAGGAATGGTTGAAGCCAATAGGGCTGATTTTATAGCAAAAGCTTGTGATAGAATTATCAATGGAGAATTTCTAGATCAATTCGTCGTTGATATGATACAAGGCGGGGCTGGAACAAGCACCAATATGAATGTAAACGAAGTTATAACGAATGTTGCACTTGAAATGATGGGGCATAAAAAAGGAGAATACCAATATCTTCATCCAAACGATAATACAAATTTTGGTCAATCTACCAATGATACTTATCCAAGCTCGATTAAAGTAGCAGTTCATGCCAAAATGGGTGATTTGTTAAAAGCTATGGAAATTTTAAAAAATGAATTAGAGATTAAAGCTAAAGAATATAAAGATATTTTAAAAATAGGTAGAACAGAACTTGAAGATGCGGTTCCAACCACTTTAGGAAATACCTTTAATGCTTTTGCAAGTTATATAAAAAGTGATATAGAAAAAATAACAAAAGCAAGAGAATCAATGACTTATCTCAATCTAGGTGCAACTGCCATAGGAACAGGAATTTGCTGTCATCCAGATTATAAAAATCTAGTTGAAAAGTATTTAAGCGAGATTACAGGAACTACTTTTAAACCTGCTGAAGATTTTATAGCAGCCACTCAAGATACAGGTGATTTTGTACATGTTAGCGGAGCTTTAAAAACTGCTGCAGTTAGACTCTCTAAAATTGCAAATGACTTAAGACTTATGAATTCTGGCCCAAGATGTGGTTTAAGTGAAATTAATTTACCTCAATTGCAACCAGGAAGCTCCATAATGCCAGGCAAAGTAAATCCAGTTATTCCTGAAGTTGTTGGAGAAGCTTGTTATGAAGTAATAGGAAACGATGTTACAATTTCACTTTGCTCAGAAAGAGGAGAATTTGAACTTAATGCATTTGAACCAGGCATTGCTTATGCTTTATTCAATTCTTTAATCCTATTAGAAAATGCAATGTTAACTTTAGCAAATAAAGCTATAAAACATTTAACCGCTAATCCGCAAAATTGTAAAGAAACTATGTTAAATTCTGTAAGTTTAGTAACTGCTCTAAATCCTTATATAGGCTATGAAAACTCAGCTTCAGTTGCCAAAGAAGCTTTACAGACTGGAAAAAAAGTAGCTGATATTGTTTTAGAAAGAAAACTTTTAACTAAAGAAAAACTAGATGAGTATTTAACTCCTGAAAATATGTTAAATCCGAGCATAGAAAAATAAAGGATTTCTTATGGGTTTAGATATAATCTTGCAAATAATTGTTCTTCTTGGTGCAATATTTATAGGTATTCGCTTAGGTGGAATTGCTATAGGTTATGCTGGTGGATTAGGAGTTGTAATTTTAGGTCTTTTTTTAGGACTTAAACCAGGAAGTATTCCTTGGGATGTTATTTTAATTATTGCTGCTGCTATTGCAGCAATTTCTGCTATGCAACAAGCTGGTGGTCTTGATTACATGGTAAAAATGACAGAAAAACTCTTAAGGGCTAATCCTAAATTTATAAACTACCTCTCTCCAGCTTGTGGATGGTTGCTAACCATTCTTGCTGGAACTGGAAATGCTGTATTTTCTTTAATGCCTGTAGTTATAGATGTAGCCAAGTCTCAAAATATAAAACCAAGTGTTCCTTTATCATTAATGGTTGTTTCATCTCAAATCGGAATTACTGCAAGTCCTGTAAGCGCTGCTGTTGTTTATATGAGTGGAATTTTAGAGCCATTAGGGTGGAACTACCCTACTTTATTGGGAATTTGGATTGCTACAACTTTTATTGCTTGTATGGTTACAGCTTTTATAATAAGTCTTATAACTCCTCTAGATTTAAGCAAATGCTCAATTTATCAAGAAAGATTAAAAGCAGGACTTGTTAAAGATCCAAATGAAATTTTACACGCTGAAGATAAACCTGGTGCTAAACTTTCCGTAGGAATCTTTTTAATTACTGTTTTAGCTGTAGTTCTTTATGCCACAGCAATATCAAGTAATATAAAATGGATCGATCCAGTAATCATACCAAGAGATGCGGCTATTATGAGTTTTTTACTTACTGCAGCAACTCTAATCACTTGGCTTTGTAAAGTTGAACCATCTAAGATCATTGAAACAAGTGTTTTTAAATCAGGTATGACAGCTTGTGTTTGCGTATTTGGTGTAGCATGGCTTGGAAATACTTTTGTAAGTGCTCATGAGGCAGGTATTAAAGAAGTAGCGGGCGACTGGGTTAAACAAGCTCCTGCTATGTTAGCTGTTGCATTTTTCTTTGCTAGTATGCTTTTATATTCTCAAGCAGCTACAGCAAAAGCAATAGTACCTGTTATAATAACTGCTTTAGGAATAAGTGCAACAAATCCTCATGACTCTTATATGCTTGTAGCTTGTTTTGCGGCCGTTTCTGCTCTTTTTGTTCTTCCAACCTATCCAACACTTTTAGGTGCAGTACAAATGGATGATACAGGGTCAACAAAAATTGGAAAATTTATTTTTAACCACTCTTTCTTTATTCCAGGTGTTTTGGCTATTGTGATTTCTGTATCATTGGGATTTTTAATAGTTTCTTTACTATAGCTTATATTAAATAACCCTTTTTAAGGGTTATTTATTTAAATTTTGATATATTTTAAAATCCAATTTCAAGGATTTTTATGTATCAAAAATTGATAATTTTATCTTTTCTTTTTCTAACTGCTTGTTCAACCTATCAAGAAAAAAATATTACATATCAAAAAGTTTTATTTTCTAACAACTGTAATGATACTTTTTTAAAAGAACAGATGCAAGAACTCAATCAAAACAAAGACGTTATTTTTGTTGGATTAAATTCGGGCTATATTGCAAGAGATTGCATGAAATTTAAACTAAGCAATGAATTTTTTGATAAAGTTGAGCATTCCTATAAATATGACGTAGATTTACAGAGCTTTAGCACAAAAAGCACTCAATTTATCGGAAAAACTTTAATCAATGATACAATTTCAGACTATGAAGGCTCTTGGTATGAACGCACTATGGTTAATGTATACAAAGGGTTAAATTTTATGAGTCTTAAAGACTTTGAAAATGCCAGAGTTGAATTTAATCGTGCTTTAATGCGTCAAGAAAAAGCCAAAGAATATTTTGAAAATGAAATAAAACAACAAATAGAACAAGCAAAAAAAAATGAAAATTATAAACAAAACATAAAGGAAAATCTTCAAGTTATAGAAAAACAATATAATCATTTATTTGACGATTTTAATGCGCAAAAAAACTATACAAATCCTTATGTTACTTATATTTCTTCTGTTTTTTTCTTTATGGATAAGGATTACAAAAAAGCCTATGATTTATTAAAAGAAGTTTATATTATTTTCAATAAAAACGAAGAAATAGATAAAGAATTTAAAATTTTTGAAAAATACTCAAACTCTTTAACCCCATCAAAATTAAAAAAGTACATTTTTATTGTTTATGAAAATGGCTTAAGCCCATCTTTGGATTCATTTGACTTAACCTTGCCTTTTATTTTTGAAAATAAAGTGGTAAATACAAGCATTTCTTTTCCTACATTAAAAAAAAGAAATGCCTCATTTGAATATCTAAAAGCAAAAAATCTTAATGATGATTTCAAAAAAACACAAAATTTATTTAATTTTGATCAAGTGGTTGCTAGCGAATTTCAGGCTACTTTAACCCCAAAAATTATTAAAGCTTTATTATCAGGTGCTATTAAAACTGGTATAAATTTAACAATTGCAAAAAATGATAGCAGTGGAGTTTTAAATCTTGCAAGTAATATTTTCACCATTTTGACAACAAAAAGCGATTTAAGATTTTGGAATTTCTTACCTAAAAATGCCCAAATTATAATGCTTGAAAATGATGGTTTTATAGAAATTTATAATGATAACAATATGGAAATTTTTCATCAAGATTTAGATAAAAATAAAAATATTTTAATACTAATAAGGTCTTTTTCCAAAGAATTTCCAGCAAGAATTTACAAAATGGAACATTAAAAATGATATAATACTTTAAGGAGGCAATCATGAAATTAATTTATATTTTTACCATATTTATAGCATTATTTTTTACAGCATGTAAAGCACCAATTTATACAGATGGAAAAGCGAGTCAAAAAAAACAAGGAGATGCATTAACCCTAGGACTTGATAGAGAAGATTTTGAAAAAACCGCAGATATAATGGTTCAAAGTATGCTTAATGATCCAGCATTTGCCAATATCAAACAAGGACAAAGAAAGGTTATATCAATAGGAAAAATAATCAATGACACGCCACAAAGAATAGATACAGATAAATTAATAAGCAAAATTACTATAGCACTCAGAAAATCTGGTAAATTTATACTAACAACAGCAGTAGCAGCAGGAGGAGCTAAAGATGAGATGAGTGAAGCAGTAAGAGAGCTTAGAGATAATGATGAATTTAATCAAAATACTATTTCAAAAAAAGGTACTTTAATAGCTCCTGACTATTCTTTAAGTGGAAAAATTCGCCAAGATAATGTAAAATTAACAAATGGAAAAATCCAAGCAGAATATTTTTTTCATCTAACAATCACAGATTTAAATTCAGGACTTGCCTACTGGGAAGATGAAAGAACTATTGATAAAACTGGATCAAATAAATCAGTAACTTGGTAAATGAAAAAACTTCTTTTTATTTTTATTCTTTTTTCTTCACTTTTTAGTGGAGAAAACAATATTTCCAATACCTTACCACATGAAAGAAGCATCATACAAAAAGTAGCTATAGGCATAGGGAATGGAAAAAACGAAAATGAAGCTCTCAATAATGCCTTAATTGATGCTATTTCTAAACTTAGAGGCATAACAACGGCGAATCTAAAACAAGAATTTAAAAATATAGATATTAATATTTCATCTTTAGTTCAAATTTCACAAAGCTCAAATACAACTTTACAAAATATTAGCAATGGATATATAAACGATTATAAAATTAATAAAATTGAAAAAACAAAAAACGGATGGAGTATCGAAATTTTAGCTTACAAGTATACTTTTGAAAAAAGCAAAAAAGCAAAAATCATTGTTTTAAATCCAAACAAAGAACTAGGAGAAAATTTAGAACGAGCCTTAAATGAAACTTTAAGTAAAAATAAAAATTTTCAAGTTTTAGAAAGAAAAATGGATTTTAAAGATGAGGACAAACTTCTAAAAAATGAACAAAGCTTAGATGAGGAAAAGTATAAATTTGGCAATGTTTTAATTACAGATTATATTCTAGAATTTAAATTTGCTAATACTTCAAAAATATCTCAAAATAAAATTTCATACTATAAAAATGAAAAAAAATCATTGGATATTTCTTATAAATTAATTTTTTATCCGACAAGAGAAATAGTTCTTTTTAAAACCATAAACACAAATTTAACTTTTAATGATAATAAAAAAGAACAAAAAGCTTGGAAAAAAATTGCCGATAAAATAAATGAGGATTTAAATAATTTATTTTCCAAAAACGTTATCTTAAATCTTCAAGAAGAGAACTATTTAAGTGGAAAAGATGCTAATTATCAAATTGATAAAGACGGAGGGTTGAATTTAGGATTTTAACAAAAATTAAAGTTTTTTTTATATAATTAAAGTTTTTTAAAGCCATTAAAGCTTTTAAATCCAAGAATTTGGTGCTTTATGGTAACTTACCTTAAAGGAAAAGTAATATGTATGCTATTATCAAACATAGTGGAAAACAATATAAAGTTGGCATTGGTGATGAATTAAAACTTGATCATTTTGAAGCAGAAATCAAATCGAGCATAGAAATTAATGAAGTTTTAGCCATCAACGATAAAGATTTGAAGGTAGGTGCACCTTTTGTAGCAGGTGCAAAAGTTGTCTTAGAAGTTATATGTCACGGAAAAGATAAAAAAGTTATTATTTATAAAAAAAGACGCAGAAAAGACTCTAAACTAAAGCGCGGTTTTAGAAGACAATTTACTCGCGTTAAAGTCATAGATATTAAAGCTTAAGGAGTAAAAATGGCACACAAGAAAGGTCAAGGTTCAACTCAAAACAATCGTGATTCTATAGGACGTCGTTTAGGTGTTAAAAAATTTGGTGGAGAATTTGTTAGAGCTGGAAATATCATCATTCGTCAAAGAGGGACCGCAACTCATGCTGGAAATAATGTAGGCATGGGAAAAGATCATACGCTCTTTGCACTTATTGATGGTTTTGTAAAATTTGAAAGAAAAGATAAAGACAGAAAAAAAGTTTCTGTTTATCCTGCATAATTCTAGGCTTTTTGCCTAGAAATCTCTATAATCTCATTCATCTTGTAATCTTAAAAAATTATACTAAAATTTCAAATAATACAAATAATACTTAGTTATTGTAAAAATCTATTTCTTTTAAGTTTAAATTTATGGGGGGGGGTATAATGCTTATTTTAAAAATATTCTAAAATAAGGAGACTTAATGAATAAAAAAATTAATCCCAAAGATAATGCTTCAAATATGCAAAATTCAAACTCAGGAAACAAAGGCACAAACAAACAATACGATCAAAACCAAGGAAATCGTGGCAAGCAATTAAATCCCAATCAAAAAAAGTAAATTAAAAATTTAAAAATAAATTTAAATTTTTAAAACCGATAAACCTTATGTTTTAAAATTCGAAAGAATAATTTCTTTCGAATTTTATTTTTATTTTTCTTTTGATATACTTCTTTTAAAAATTTCTTAAGGTTATAAATGTTTATTGATAGTGTTAAAATTACCTTAACTTCAGGTAATGGAGGCAAAGGAGCCGTAAGTTTTCGCCGAGAAAAACACGTTCCATTAGGAGGACCAGATGGAGGTGATGGTGGAAGTGGCGGAAATATTTATTTCATATGTGATAATAACACGCATACTTTGGTTAATTTTAAAGGTAAAAAAGAATTACGTGCTCAAAACGGATCTCCTGGAATGGGACGCAATAAAAATGGTAAAAAAGGTGAAGACTTAAATCTTATTGTGCCTGAAGGAACTCAAATCATTGATGCAAATACAAATGAAGTCTTACTTGACTTAACTAAAGAAGGGCAAAAAGAACTCTTTTTAAAGGGCGGAAAAGGTGGACTTGGAAATACACATTTTAAGCACGCAACCAACCAAAGACCTGATTATGCACAACCTGGAATAAAAGGAGAAAGTCGCTTAGTAAGACTTGAATTAAAACTTATTGCCGATGTGGGACTTGTAGGTTTTCCAAATGTAGGAAAATCAACCCTTATAAGTGTAGTATCTAATGCCAAACCTGAAATTGCAAATTATGAATTTACAACACTTACTCCAAAATTAGGATTAGTGGATGTAGATGAATATAACTCTTTTGTCATGGCTGATATTCCAGGTATTATAGAAGGAGCAAGTCATGGAAAAGGCTTGGGGCTTGAATTTTTAAAACATATTGAAAGAACAAGTTTTTTACTCTTTGTGCTTGATCCCATGAGAGAAATGAGTTTAAAAGAACAATTTATTATTTTAAGAAATGAACTTAAACAATTTTCGTCTAAACTCTATAAAAGAAAATTTGGCATTATGATTTCAAAAAGCGATAGTGTAAATTTAGGTAAAGAATTTGCTAAACAAATAGCTTTAAATTCACAAGAACTGCAAAATTATTTAGAAGAAATAAATAATATCCAAAGCTTTTTAATTCAAGTATCAAGCCTTGAAAAAACAGGACTTAAAGAACTTAAGTTTATCCTTTTGGAAGAAATTAAAAATTTAAGAAGCAATGAAAATGAAAAATAAAAATTTTATTTATAAGTTTAGTTTGCTCATTAATAATCCATAAATCAAATAAAATAATAATATATTTAAATTTTAAAAGGTTGCATATGCAAAGAATAGTTATAAAAGTAGGATCACATGTAATTAGCGAAGAAAAAAAATTAAGTTTAGAACGTATTAAAAATTTAGTAGAATTTTTAGCCAAGCTTATGGAAAAATATGAAGTGATCTTAGTTACCTCAGCAGCCATTTCAGCAGGACACACCAAACTTGATATAGACAGAAAAAATCTCGTCAACAAACAAGTTTTAGCAGCCATAGGACAGCCTTATTTAATTAGCGTTTATAATGAATTTTTAGCTCATTATAATAAAATTGGGGGGCAAATTTTACTTACAGGAAAAGATTTTGATTCAATAAAGGCTACAAAACATGCTAAAAATGCTATTGATACAATGATAAATTTAGGAATTTTACCCATTATTAATGAAAATGATGCCACAGCTATAGAGGAAATAGTTTTTGGAGATAATGATAGTCTAAGTGCCTATGCAACTCATTTTTTTGATGCAAATTTACTTGTGATTTTAAGCGACATAGATGGCTTTTATGATAAAAATCCTAGTGAATTTAAAGATGCTAAAAGATTAAATAAAGTTGATAAAATTCTTGACTCTTGGCTTGATATGCCAATAAAAACAGGAAGCGAGCACGGAACTGGAGGCATTATCACCAAGCTAAAAGCTGCTAAATTTTTACTTGAAAATAATAAAAAAATGCTTTTAGCAAGTGGTTTTAATCTAAATGTAGCCAAAACATTTTTACTTGAAAACAAACAAATAGGCGGAACTTTATTTGAAAATTTTTAACACATAGTTTTACATTGAAATAAAGCTAATTTGCAATGATTAAAATATTTTTAAATATCTTTAAAAAATTCCTCTATTTTTGCATTTAAAACCTTTGAAATTTTATAAAGATGTTCAAGATTAAAATGTATATTTTTATATCCTGCTTCAGCTCCACCTACTAAAGAACAAGATTTATAACCTATTTCAAGACTTAAATCAAGTTATGATAGACCTTTTTCTTTTCTTATTCTAGAAACATTTTTTACAATTTTTTTATAAAAAATCATCTGTTTCATTTTTATTAAACTGATAAGTCAAATTCTAAACCTAAATCTATTATAATAGATTAAATATATTTATTTTATAATTCTTTATCACTCTATTATAAAGATTAAAAGGCTTATATGATGCTTAGAAAAATTAAATATGATAATGGCATAAGAGAAATTTATTTAGGAAATTTTAGAATTTTAAAATATAAAAGATATAAAACTTTTTTAAAATTTAAATTCAAACAAATGCAAGAATTTTTACTTGATCATACTCACATAAATGAAACAAATAAAAAAGGTATTTATTTTTTACTGCTTTACTCAATAGATCCTGCATTGCCCAAAAATACCGTAAGTTTTTTTATGATTTTTATTTAAGAAGTCAAAATAAAGAAAAACTTATATTTATAGATGGTGGTGCTCACGCAGGAGTATTTAGTGATGTAGCTTTAGCTTGTGGGAGAATTTGCTACGCTTTTGAACCAAATATCCATTTATACGCTTTTTTAAAAAATTTATATAAAGATAATAAAAATTTAATTTTATTCAATAAAGCTCTTTCTAATAAAAACGGCAAAACTTTTTTTCAAACAGATGATAATATAGTAAGCGATGGTGGAAATATTCTTAAAACAGATTTTAATGGAGAAAATTTCTATGAGGTAGAACTAATCAATTTTTGTGAATTTTTAAGCGAAATTTTAAAAAAAGAAGAAAAAATCACATTGATAAAATTAGATATAGAAGGAGCTGAATTTGATATTTTAAATGATTTAATTGATCAAAAACTTTATAAAAAAATAGAATACATTATGGTAGAAACACATGAGCGTTTTTTTAATGACGGGATACAAAAAATTAATTTATTAAAAGAAAAGATAAGAAAAAATAATATCACAAATATATTTTTGGATTGGATTTGATAATAAAAGTTTAATTTCTTCTTTATTATAATTACTTTTTAAATTATACAAAAGTAAAAAAATGAAAAACATTATCTTTATGGGCACACCCCATTATGCAACTTGTATTTTAAAAGAATTAATAGATCAAAAATTTAATATTTTAGCTCTTTTTACTCAACCTGATAAAGCAGTAGGAAGAAAACAAATTCTCACCCCAAGTCATACAAAAGCTTTTTTGCTTGAAAATAATATCAATATCCCTATTTTCACTCCTACAACTTTAAAAGATGAATCAGTTTTTAATGAAATTTTCAAATTAAATCCTGATTTCATTGTGGTTGCTGCTTATGGAAAAATCTTGCCTAAAAATATCCTAGACATTGCACCTTGTATTAATTTACATGCTTCACTTTTACCAAAATATCGTGGGGCTTCTCCTATACAAAGTGCTATTTTAAATGGAGATAAAAAAAGCGGAGTTTGCACTATGCTAATGGATGTTGGACTTGATACTGGGAATATCCTTGAGAGTATAGAATGTGATATAAAAGATAAAAATGCTGTAGAAGTTTTTGAACTTTTAGCTCATTTAGCAGCAAAACTTTGTGTTAGCACCTTAAAAAATTATAACTCTATCGTTCCTGTAATACAAGATGAAAATTTAGCAACATATTGTAAAAAAATTAAAAAAGAAGATGGTTTAATTACCCTAGATAATGCAAAAAAAATTTATCAAAAATATTTAGCTTTCATTCCTTGGCCTGGAATTTTTTTAAACAATGGTTTAAAATTTTTAGAACTTGAACTTGTAGATGAATTAAAACAATATAGCAAAGAAGCGCAAATTTTAGAATTAGAAAAAGAAAGTTTTCTACTCACCTGTAAGCAAGGAATTTTACGTATCAAAAAAATTCAAGAAAATGGAAAAAAAATTTTAGACGGACGCACTTATCTTAATGGAAAAAGGCTTAAATGTGGAGATTATTTGTATTGATAAAATAGCTTCAACTCATCTTTTTTTATGTGATGAAATTCGAAAAAATAAAATAAAAAAGAATCTTGCTATTTATGCACTTGAACAAACAAATGGTATTGGAAGCAGAGAAAACTCTTGGCAAAGCTCTAAAGGGAATTTACATCTTTCTTTTTGCATTGACGAACAAGATCTTCCCAAAGACTTACCTTTAGCTTCTATAAGTATTTATTTTGCTTATTTGTTAAAAGAAATTTTAGCTCAAAAAGGATCAAAAACTTGGCTTAAATGGCCTAATGATTTATATATAGAAAATAAAAAAATTGGAGGAATCATAAGTACAAAAATCAAAAATTTTATTATAGGCGGAATAGGTCTTAATCTAAAATATTGTCCAGAAAATAGCTCTTTATTAGATATTGATATAAAATTAGATGAGTTAATTTCAGAATTTATAGAAACTTTAATGCAAAAAAAATTATGGAAGAATATTTTTAGCAAGTATATGATAGAATTTGAAAAATCAAAGCAATTTAATGTCCATTATGAAGGAAAAATCTTTTCTTTAAAAGATGCTCTTTTATATGAAGACGGATCGATATTATTAAATAATAAAAGGGTATATAGTTTAAGATGAGCGAAGTTATAACAATTGCAAACCAAAAAGGTGGGGTAGGCAAAACGACAACTGCTGTTAATCTAGCTGCTTCGTTAGCTGTTGCTGAAAAAAAAGTTTTATTAATAGACGTAGATCCCCAAGCAAATGCAACTACTGGACTTGGATTTAATAGAAATAATTATGAATATAATATTTATCACGTTTTCATAGGAAAAAAAAAGCTTTCTGATATTATTTTAAAAACTGAACTCAATCAACTTCATCTTGCTCCTTCTAATATAGGATTAGTTGGTATAGAACAAGAACTTGCTAAAGGCGAAAACAATGAAAAAAAAGTTGTTCTTAAAAACCAGCTTAAAGAAGTAGAAAATGAGTATGATTTTATTATTATAGATTCCCCTCCAGCATTAGGAAGTATTACTATTAATGCATTTGTTGCAAGTGATAGTGTGATTATACCTATACAATGCGAATTTTATGCCTTAGAAGGTGTTGCAATGGTTTTAAATACCATTAAAGTAATTAAAAAAACTATTAATCCAAAATTGAAAGTAAGAGGTTTTTTACCAACAATGTATAGTTCTCAAAATAACCTTTCTAAAGATGTAGTTGAAGATTTAAAGCAAAATTTTAAAAAACAACTTTTTACAATCAATGGGAATGAAAATGATTTTATAGTTATACCAAGAAATGTAAAACTCGCTGAAAGTCCTAGTTTTGGTAAGCCTATTATTCTTTATGATATCAAATCGCCTGGTTCTTTAGCATATCAAAACTTAGCTTATTCGATTTTAGGATAAAACTAATGGGCTTAAATAAAAATAAAGGTTTGGCTACACTTATTGGCGATATGGATGAAGTTTATAGCAAAGAATTGGGTCTTGATAAAAATAAAACAATTCAGATTCCAGTTGAAAAAATTAAAATTAATCCCTTTCAACCAAGAAAATATTTTAATAAAGAAGCTTTAGACGAATTAGCAAATTCAATCAAGCAATATGGACTTATTCAGCCTATTATAGTTTTAAAACAAAAAGATCATTATACTCTTGTTGCAGGAGAAAGAAGGCTTAGGGCATATAAAATGTTAGGATATGAAAATATACTAGCTCTAGTTTCAGATGCCAAAGAGGAAAAATTAAGAGAATTAGCACTTATAGAAAATATCCAAAGAGAAAATTTAAATCCTATTGAACTTGCAAATTCATACAAAGATCTAATAGAAGTTTATGAAATTACTCAAGAAAATTTAGCATCGCTTGTTAACAAAAGTCGTGCTCAAATTACTAATACTTTAAGACTTCTCAATTTAGATTCAAGCACACAAAAGCTTATTATTGAAGGAAAAATTTCACAAGGACATGCAAAAATTCTTGTAGGATTAAATAAAAAAGATGAAAAAATGATAACAAATAGTATTATTGGACAACAATTAAGTGTCCATGATACTGAAAAAATCGTTAAAAAAATTAAAAATCAAGAGACCATTAATTTAGAAAATGATCTTGAATTTGAAACTGAATTTAAAGAACTTATAAAATTATTAAATAATAAAAACTTTAAATGCAAAAAAAGCAAAAAAAACCTTATTATACATTTAAAAAATATTGATATAATAAAAAAATTAAAACAAATAATTGAAAAAATTAATTGAAAAATTATTTTTTATGAGATATAATATCCAGATTTTAGAAATTTAAAACTATCAAGGAGTTTTATGTTTGATGATGTTCATCCTTCTGTAATACTAGCAACTATTTTTATATTTCTAGCCATGATAGTTATTTTAAATTCTATGCTTTATAAACCTCTTTTAAAATTTATAGATGAAAGAAATGATTCCATAAAAAATGATGAAAATAAAGTGAAAGAAAATTCTCAAGAGATTTTGGATGTCAATCAAGAAGTGGAAGAAATCCGTAAAAATACAAGAGAAGAAATTTACAAAATCAAGCAAGAAGCTATTAATAAAGCTAAAGAAGAAGCCAACGAGCTTATAAAGCTTAAAAAAGAAGAAATTGAAAATAAAATGCAAGAATTTTACAAAGATTTAGAAAATGAAAAACAACAATTAAAAGAAAGTCTACTTGAATACTTGCCAGAATTAAAACAAAGTCTTCAAAATAGCATCAAAAAAATCTAAGGATAGTAATGCAAAAATTAAAGTTTTTACTTTTTTTACTTCCTGTTTATGTATTGGGAAGTCCTAGTGGTAATGGAGATTATGATATAATACCAAGAGTTGTTAATTTCTTAATATTTATAGCTATATTATATTATTTTATAGCTACTCCACTTAAGAATTTCTATAAAAATCGTATTTTTCAAATTTCTTCAAAACTAGATGAAATTCAAAGAAAGTTATTGGAAAGTAAAACTAAAAAATTTGAAATGGCTAAAAAACTTGAAGAAGCAAAAATCGAAGCATCTAATGCATTAAATCATGCAAAAAAAGAAGTAGAAATTTTGGTTCAAAAAGTTAAAGATGAAGCTCAACATGAAATTAATTTACTTAATAAATATTTTGAAGAACAAAAAAATTACGAAATTAAAAAAATAGAGAAAGAAGTTATATCTCAAATACTATCAGAACTATTTAAAGAGTCAAATACAATTTTAAAACAAGATGATATGATTGATATTATTATGAAAAAGGTATCTTAATGGCTGATAAACTTGTTGCTAGAAAATATGCAAAAGCTATTTTATCAAGAAAAGATTTTGAAACATTTTATAAAAATTTATGCATAATTCGCCAAGCTTTTTATGCTCCTCATTTTATAAATATATTACAAAATACACAAATACACAAAGAAAAAAAAGTTGAATTGATACTTTCTTTTATCGAACAAAAAAATCCTTACTTTGAAAATTTTATTAAACTTTTAGCACATAATTCTAGACTTTCATTTATTCCTGAAATCATTGAAGAACTTCAACAACAAATATGTTTTCAAAATAATACCTATAAAGGGGTCGTTTATTCTAAAAAAATTCTTGATACAGAAATTCTAAAAAAAATTGAAGAACAGTTAAAATCTAAACTGCAAGTTCAAATTAAACTAGAAAATAAAATTATAGATAGTAACGAAGTTAAAATTGATATAGAAGATTTAAATTATGAAATATCTTTTTCTATGAAAACTTTTCAGAATAAAATTAGTGAATTAATATTGAAAACTATTTAAGGAGAATAAATGAAATTTAAAGCCGATGAAATCAGCTCAATAATTAAAGAAAAAATTGAAAACTTTGATTTAAATCTCGAAATTGAAGAAACTGGAAAAATCATTTCTATTGCAGACGGGGTTGCCAAAGTTTATGGGCTTAAAAATATCATGGCCGGTGAAATGGTTGAGTTTGAAAATGGCGAAAAAGGAATGGCTTTAAACCTTGAAGAAAGTAGTGTTGGTATCGTTATTCTTGGTAAAGGTGAAACTCTAAAAGAAGGAAGTAGTGTTAAAAGGTTAAAAAAACTCTTAAAAGTTCCAGTAGGAGAAGCTTTAATAGGTCGTGTAGTTAATGCCCTAGGAGAACCAATTGATGGAAAAGGTTCTATTTCTAGCAGCGAATCACGTTTTGTAGAGGAAAAAGCAAAAGGGATTATGGCTAGAAAAAGTGTTCATGAACCTTTACAAACAGGTATAAAAGCTATTGATGCTCTTGTTCCAATTGGTCGTGGTCAAAGAGAACTTATTATAGGAGATAGACAAACTGGAAAAACAACAGTTGCAATAGATACCATTATCAATCAAAAAGGGCAAAATGTTATTTGTATCTATGTGGCTATAGGTCAAAAACAAAGCAATGTAGCTCAAGTTGTTAAAAAATTAGAAGAACACGGAGCTATGGAATACACTATCGTTGTAAATGCTGGAGCTTCTGATCCGGCGGCATTGCAATATCTTGCACCTTATTCAGGGGTAACAATGGGAGAGTATTTTAGAGATAATTCTAAACATGCTCTAATTGTTTATGATGATCTTAGTAAGCACGCTGTAGCTTATCGTGAAATGTCTTTAATTTTACGCAGACCTCCAGGACGCGAAGCATATCCTGGTGATGTTTTCTATCTTCATTCAAGATTACTTGAAAGAGCAAGTAAATTAAATGACGAACTAGGTGCAGGATCTTTAACGGCTTTACCAATAATAGAAACCCAAGCAGGAGATGTTTCAGCTTATATTCCTACCAATGTTATTTCTATTACTGATGGACAAATTTTTCTTGAAACAGATCTTTTTAACTCAGGAATTCGTCCAGCTATTAATGTTGGATTATCAGTTTCTAGAGTTGGGGGCGCTGCGCAAATTAAAGCGACTAAACAAGTTTCAGGAACCTTAAGACTTGATCTTGCTCAATATAGAGAATTACAAGCTTTTGCACAATTTGCAAGTGATCTTGATGAATCAAGTAGAAAACAGCTCGAACGTGGTCAAAGAATGGTTGAAATTTTAAAACAACCTCCTTATTCTCCTTTAGCTATTGAAAAACAAATTATTACTATTTTTGCCGGAGCCAAAGGATTTTTAGATGATATTGCTGTTTCTGAGATTAGAAATTTTGAAGAAGGAATTTATGTATTTATTGAATCAAAATATCCAGAAATTTTTGAAGAAATTCGTTCAAAAAAAGCTTTGGATAAAGAATTAGAAGAAAAAATAAGCAAAGCTATTAATGAATTTAAATCAAACAACTTATAGGGTTTTTAATGTCTAATTTAAAAGAAATAAAAAGAAAAATTAAAAGTGTTCATAATACTCAAAAAACCACAAATGCAATGAAACTTGTTTCTACTGCAAAGCTAAAAAAAGCCGAAGAAGTTGCAAGTAGAGCAAAAATTTATGCTCAAAAAATTGAACAAATGTTAAGTGAAATATCATTTGAAATTAATAAAATTGCATATGATGAAAATGATTCAAGATTCAAATTTTTTTGTCAAAAAAACCCTATAAAAACCTCTGATATTATTTTCATAACAGCAGATAAAGGTCTTTGTGGTGGTTTTAATATTAAAACTATTAAAGCTGTTAATCATATTTTAAATGATTATAAAAATAAAAATATTAATGTTAGACTAAGAGCTATCGGTAAAACTGGAATTGAATACTTCAACTTCCAAGGAAAAAAACTTTCCAAAAAATATCTTGGCTTAAGCTCAAGTCCAGATTATGAAAAAGCGTCACTTGTAATTAAAGATGTTGTAGAAGATTATTTAAATGGCTTAACTGATGAAGTTATATTGATTCATAATGGATATAAAAATATGATTACTCAAGAATTATTCATTAACCATCTTATTCCAGTTGAACCCTCCAAAGATCTTGATATAGGCTCTAACTCTCTTATAGATTTAGAACCTGAAAATACAGATCTTTTAGAAAATTTATTAAAAACTTATTTTGAATATAATATGTATTATGCATTAATTGATTCCTTAGCAGCAGAACATAGTGCTAGAATGCAAGCAATGGATAATGCGACAAATAATGCAAAAACAAAAGTAAAACAACTTAATTTAGCTTACAATAAAGCAAGACAAGAGTCAATTACTACCGAGCTGATTGAAATTATCAGTGGTGTTGAGTCAATGAAATAGAATTGAAGGAGAATTAATATAATGCAAGGATTTATTTCACAAGTTTTAGGACCTGTTGTTGATATTGATTTCAATGAATACTTACCTAAAATTAATGAAGCGATACTAGTTAATTTTGAAAATGAAGGAAAAAAACAAAAACTTATCTTAGAAGTTGCTGCACATTTAGGAGATAATAGAGTAAGAACTATTGCTATGGATATGACAGATGGTCTTGTAAGAGGACTTGAAGTTAAAGCTTTAGGAAGTCCTATTAGCGTTCCTGTCGGAGAAAAAGTTTTAGGAAGAATTTTTAATGTAACCGGTGATTTAATCGATGAAGGAGAAGAAGTTCATTTTGACAAAAAATGGTCTATACATAGAGATCCTCCTGCTTTTGAAGAACAAAGCACAAAAAGTGAAATTTTTGAAACTGGAATTAAAGTTGTTGATTTATTAGCACCATATGCAAAAGGTGGAAAAGTAGGACTCTTTGGAGGAGCTGGGGTAGGAAAAACTGTTATTATAATGGAACTTATTCATAATGTTGCCTTTAAACATAGTGGTTATTCTGTATTTGCAGGAGTTGGAGAAAGAACTCGTGAAGGAAATGACCTATATAATGAAATGAAAGAAAGCAATGTATTAGATAAAGTTGCTTTATGTTATGGACAAATGAATGAACCACCAGGAGCAAGAAATCGTATAGCTTTAACAGGTCTTACTATGGCGGAATATTTTAGAGATGAAATGGGTCTTGATGTTTTAATGTTTATTGATAATATTTTTAGATTCTCGCAATCAGGATCTGAAATGTCAGCACTTTTAGGAAGAATTCCTTCTGCTGTAGGTTATCAACCGACTTTAGCAAGCGAAATGGGAAAATTCCAAGAAAGAATTACTTCAACAAAAAAAGGATCTATTACTTCAGTTCAAGCTGTTTATGTTCCAGCTGATGACTTAACAGATCCTGCTCCTGCAACTGTTTTTGCTCATTTAGATGCTACAACTGTTTTAAATAGATCTATAGCTGAAAAAGGAATCTATCCTGCTGTTGATCCGCTTGACTCTACTTCTAGAATGCTAGATCCTCAAATCATAGGTAAAGAACATTATGAAGTTGCACGTGGTGTTCAATCTGTTCTTCAAAAATATAAAGATTTGCAAGATATCATTGCCATTTTAGGCATGGATGAACTCAGCGAAGAAGATAAACTTATCGTTGAAAGAGCAAGAAAAATCGAAAAATTCTTATCTCAACCATTCTTTGTTGCTGAAGTTTTCACAGGAAGTCCTGGAAAATATGTCACACTTGAAGAAACGATAGCAGGATTTAAAGGAATTTTGGAAGGCAAATATGATCATTTACCAGAAAATGCTTTTTATATGGTCGGAAATATAGAAGAAGCAATTGCAAAAGCAGATAAACTCAAAGGTTAAATTTATGGATGATTTAATCAATTTTGAAATTATAACTCCGTTAGGTTTAATTTATAAAGATCAGATCAAATCTGTTACTCTTCCTGGAAGTGAAGGTGAATTTGGTGTTTTAAAAGGACATGCTTGTTTAATTTCATCATTAAAATCTGGGATAATTGATATTGAAAAAAAAGATTTAAACCATGAATTGATAGCTATAAATGAAGGCTATAGCGAAGTAAATGAAACCAAAGTTTGTGTTTTAGCCAAAGATGCTATTTGGATAAGCGGGGATAATCAAAGTGAAATTGAAAAAAATCTTACAAAAGCTAAAGAACTTATAAAATCTGTAAGCTCTGATAATGCTGCCTTGGCTGCAACATTATCAAAACTAGATAACAAAGGCTAACACTTATGAATTTTGAATCTATTTTTCATTTTTTTAATAATTCTAGCATAATCACTTATATTGTTTTAATATGGCTTTCTCTGTATTTTATTCTGTCTTTTTCTATACTTTTTTCAAGAATTACCAATTTAAATATTTGGAAAATTAAAGAACAAAAAAGTTTAGAAATCCTTTTAACAGGTGAAAAAGATCTTAGCAAAACAGATTCTATATTAAGAAAATGCACAGAATATAGCCAAAATCACTTAGAAATTTATAAAAATTTAGCCCAAAAAAAATCTTCAATTGGATTAACTTGGCTTAGTATTATAGCCTCTACTTCTCCTTTTATAGGACTTTTTGGAACTGTGATTTCTATACTTGAAACATTTGGTGGACTTGGTACACAAAATTCTCTCAGCATTATTGCTCCTAAAATTAGTGAAGCTTTAATCGCTACAGGATGTGGAATTTTAGTAGCTATTCCCGCTTATACTTTTCACTTAATCATCAAAAGAAGAGCTTATGAAGTTATAAATATTATTGATAGTGAAATCAAAATTTTAAACTCAAATAGAGAATGAAATGACTTTTGATAACGATAAACCAGAACTTAATATTACTCCTTTAGTTGACATTATGCTTGTTTTACTTGCTATTTTAATGGTAACTTCCCCTTCTATAAGTTATGAAGAAAAAATAAATTTACCACAAGGCTCTCAAAAAACAACAAGTTCTCCAACTATTAAAAGCTTGGTTGTAAGCATTAATGCAAAAAAAGAAATTTTTATCAATCAAAAAAAATTCGATTTTATAAGTTTTGCAGATAATCTAACTCAAATGCGAAATGAATTCAACACTCAAGATCCAGTTTTTATAAGGGCTGATAAAAGTTTAAAATATGATGATGTGATCTTTGTGTTAAGAAATATTAAAAATATTGGTTTTACTAAAGTTGCCCTACAAACTGAATAGATATGAAAAACTACAGTCTTGGTAATCTTAATTCTTTTCTTTTAGCTTTAATAGTTTATTTTTTGGTTATTCTAATTGTTTTTTTTAGAATAACAGCTTTTAAAGATCCAAGTATTAAATACACTGATTTAGAAGATAGTTTTATTGATATAGAATTAACTCAAAGCTCAAATAAAATTGCGAATTCAGATATAAATAAAGAAGTAGATATTGCCAAACTTTTTGAAAAAACTACAAATAAATTTGTTCAAACTGAAAATATTGACCAAAAAGAAACAAATTTTAATGATTTGTTTGGAAATGTTAAAGATATTCAGGATGAAAAAACAACAAAAGTCCAATCATCTGCTAAACCAAATATTCAAAATAGCTCAAGTGATAAAAATGCCTCGCAATTAGTAAAAAATTTAGAAAATACTCTTCTTACTCAAAATAGCAATACTGACAGCATACAAATTCAACGCACAGGAATTTATGATGAATTTTTAGGCAAAATTACACGCATTATAGAAGAACGCTGGAAATTAAATAAATCGCAAGGAAATCTTAGCGTTAGAGTAAAAATTTTTATAGATAGTAATGGAAAATTTGGCTATACTTCTGTGGAAAAAAGTAATGATATAGCATTTGATAAAAAAGTAATGGATTTTTTAGAAAATTTACAAGGCAAATTCATAGCTTATCCTCCAAAAAATCAAAGTATCAATATTACAATGAATTTAAGCGATGAATTAATTGAAATTAAACAATAAATGGAGAAATACAATGAATAAACTTTTTTTTATTTTTTTAGTTTTATTTACCTCACTTTGGGCCGAAGATCCTATTATTGATGTAATTAACAAAGATATTGCTTTACCAAAAATTATCGTAAAAGATAAATCAAATTTAAGTGATGAAAACTTAAAAAGAAATTTCTATAATATCCTTGTTAATGATTTAAAAGTAAGTTCAAATTTTGAAATTGTTAATAACGGCAATGAATCAACAAACTATATTTTTGAATATTCTTTATCAAAAAACACTAATAACCTAGATCTTAATGTTAAAATTAAAATCGGCAATATAGAAAAATCAAATAAAAATTATTCATCTTCTATAGAACAATATCCTTTTTTGGCACATAAAAGCGTTAAAGATTCTGTTAATGCTTTAGGTCTTGCACCAGTTGATTGGATGGATCATAAAATTTTAATCTCAAGAACAAATAGTTCCAAAAAAAGTCAAATCATTATGGCAGATTATACTTTAACCTATCAAAAAATAATAATAGAAGGGGGATTAAATTTATTTCCAAAATGGGGAAACAAAGAACAAACCTTATTTTATTATACAGCTTATGATTCAGATATGCCAACTCTTTATTCTTATAATCTAAAAAATAATCGTGCAACAAAAATATTATCAAGTGAAGGTATGGTTGTTGCAAGTGATGTAAGTACAGATGGAAGCAAACTTCTTGTTACTATGGCTCCTAAAGATCAACCTGATATATATTTATATGACCTAAACAACAAAAAACTAGAAAAATTGACAAATTATTCAGGTATTGATGTAAATGGCAATTTTATTGGGAATGATGACTCTAAAATTGTTTATGTTTCGGATCGTTTAGGATATCCAAATATTTTCATACAAACATTAGGAAGCAATATCGCAGAACAAGTAGTTTTTCATGGAAAAAACAATTCTTCAGTTTCAACCTATAAAGACTTTTTAGTTTATTCAAGCAGAGAGCCGAATCAATTTGGCGTTTTTAATATTTATCTTATGTCAATCAAGAGTGATTATATTAGACAATTAACCGCTAATGGTAAAAATTTATTTCCAAGATTTTCAAGTGATGGAGGAAGTGTTGTTTTTATCAAATATTTAGGATCTCAAAGTGCATTAGGAGTGATAAGAGTAAATGCAAATAAAGCTTTTTATTTTCCATTAAAACTAGGAAAAATTCAGTCAATTGACTGGTAAATATAATGTTGAAATAATTTAAATTTTTAGATATAATCTAATGAATTTATTAATTTTTGAAAGGTTATAAAATGAAAAAAATTCTTTTAACTTCGATTGCCGCTTTTGCAGTAATCATTAGTGGCTGTAGCACAAAAAGCACCACTGTAGAGAGTGATAGTTCTGTTGATTCTAAACCAGGTAGCGGAAGTAGTGATACTTTTGAAAGTATTGATAGTAAAATCAATAGATTAAATGACACTTTAAATAAAGTTTATTTTGACTTTGATAAATTCAATATTAGATCTGATATGCAGTCAGTAATTCAAGATAATGCAAATATTTTCAATACTGAGGTAAGTGGTGTTAGCATAACAGTTGAAGGAAACTGTGACGAGTGGGGAACAGATGAATATAATCAAGCTTTAGGTTTAAAAAGAGCTAAAGCTGTAAAAGAAGCTTTAGTTTCTCAAGGTGTAAATGCAGATAGAATTTCTATTAAAAGCTACGGAGAAACTAACCCTGTATGTACAGAAAAAACAAAAGCTTGCGATGCACAAAACAGACGTGCAGAATTTAAATTAGCAAAATAAATATAATGAAAAAAATATTATCAGTAGCTCTTTTAATAGGAGCTACTTTTGTTTATGCAGAGAATTCTGCTTTTGGCGCAGGTAATTTTGCAAATGATTCTTCCTATGGCTTAACACAAAATGAAAAAACAATCAAACAAAAGCTTGATACTTTAAATAATAATTATTCCGAAGTTAATGCAAGAATAAATGAAGCAAATGAAAGAATAGAGGGATTGCAAAGCACCATTGAAGGCATCAATTCACAATATACAAAAATAAATTCTCGCCTCAATCAATCAGAACAATACTACGAAAATTTAGAAAATAATTTCACACAAGAAATCAATAATTTAAAATCATATGTAGAAGAAAGTAGAAAAATTCAAGAAAGCAATAATAAGCAATTTAAAAAAGTTTTAGCAGAATTAAGCACTTTAGTTGATTCCATTAATGCAGATTATGTTTCAAAAAAAGAAATGGAAAAAAATTATAACAATATTAATTCGCAAAAAGACATCAATACAAGTGTTATAGAAAATAACCAGAGTTCTAAGTCAGCCTTAGAAGAACAAAAACAAAAAATAATACATGATGAAAGTTGGAAAAAAGAAAATCATAGCAAAATTTTAGATCTTGCTATTTTAGACTTAAATCAAAATAAATTTGAAGAAATGAAGCTTAAATTAAACTATCTACTTCAAAAACATTACAAACCAGCTAGAGTTAATTTTTACTTTGGTGAAATAGAATACAAACAAAAAAATTATAATAATGCAATTGTTTTCTATAAAAAAAGCTCAGCCATAAGCACCAAAGGAGACTATTTTCCTAAGCTACTTTATCATACAGCTATTTCTTTGGATAAAATTGGAGATCCTAAAACAGCAAATAGTTTTTACAAAGCTTTAAAAACTAATTATCCTAATTCGCCTGAAGCAAAAGCTTCGCCAAATCGTAAATAAGGAGGAAAAAATGGCCATTGAAAAAAATAATGTTGTTTCTATGTTTTATGAACTAAAAGATGCTAATACAAACGAGGTTTTAGAATCAAATCTTTACGCTCAACCTATTTCTTTTATACTTGGAAAAGGACAAATTTTAGATTCTTTAGAAGAAGAAATTGCGAAATTAGACTGTCCTTCTAATACAGAAATTCTTATTAAAAAAGACAAAGCTTTAGGAGAATACGATGCAAACGCTATCCAAATCTTACCAAAAGAACAATTTGCTGGTATTGATCTTAAAATAGGAATGGAACTTTTTGGAGAAGGCGAAAATGGGGAAAATGTTCGCGTTAGTGTTAAGGATATAAAAGAAGACAGTGTTACTATTGATTATAATCATCCATATGCTGGACGTGATTTACTTTTTTCTCTTAATCTTGTTGATGTAAGACCAGCAAGCGAAGATGAAATTCTTACAGGAATTATTGCAGGAAGTCATAGTTGCGGTTGTGGAAATAATCATGAACATAAACATCATCATGAACATAAAGGCGGTGGATGCTGCGGTGGTCATGGTGGGTGTGGTTGCCATTAATATGAATTATACATTTATTTTTCCAGGTCAAGGCTCTCAAAGTCTTGGCATGGGTAAAGACTTCTACGAAAATTCTAAAAGCGCCAAAGAACTTTTAGATCATGCAAGCGATTTTTTAAAAATTAATTTTAAACACCTTTTATTTGAAGAAAACGATGATTTAAACAAGAGTCAGTTCACTCAACCTGCAATACTTTTAACTTCTTTAATGGCTTATAATACCTTAAATGAATTAGAACCGAATTTAAAAGCAAAAATTTCTTTAGGACATTCTTTAGGTGAATTTTCTGCTTTAGCTATAAGTGGTGGGCTTGATTTTCTTGAAGCACTCAAACTTGTACACCAAAGAGGGCTTTTCATGCAAGAAGATTGTGCCAAGATTGAAGCAGGTATGATGGTTGTTCTAGGTCTTGATGATGAAAGTATAGAAAAACTATGCGAAAAAGCAAGAGTTGAAAATAAGCAAATTTTTGCTGCAAACTATAATTGCGAAGGACAAATCGTTATAGCTGGATTAAAAGCTGATTTATTAAGTTATGAAAATGAATTTAAAAATGCTGGGGCTAAAAGAGCTATGCTTTTAAATATGAGTGTAGCAAGTCATTGTCCTCTTTTAGAAAATGCTTCTTTAAAACTTTATAAAGAACTCGAAAAAGTTTTAAAACCAAATTTTCAAACAATTATCTCAAATGTAAACGCCAAACCTTACTCAAGTAAAGAAGAAGCCTTAAATTTGCTAAAAGCTCAACTTGTATTTCCTGTGCTTTATAAACAAAGTATAAAAACGATAGAAAATGAAACTTCTTATTTTATAGAATTTGGCTCTAAAATTTTACAAGGACTTAATAAAAAAATCACCACTAAACCGACTTATTCTCTAACCAACCTTAATGAAATAGAAACTTTTTTAAAGGAAATAAAATCATGAAAATAGCGATTTTAGGCGCAATGGAAGAAGAAATAACACCTTTACTTGAAATTTTAAAAGATTACAATAGTATAAAATATGCTAATAATATTTATTACACAGCAAATTACAAAAATCATGAATTAATTTTAGCTTATTCTAAAATAGGCAAAGTAAATTCAACTCTAAGTGCAAGCATAATGATAGAAAAATTTAAAGCCCAAGCTTTACTTTTTACAGGAGTTGCTGGTGCTTTTAATCCCGAGCTTGAAATAGGCGATTTGCTTTATGCAACAAAACTTGTTCAATATGATTTAGATATTACTGCTTTTGGCCATCCTTTAGGTTTTGTTCCAGGAAATGAAATTTTTATTAAAACTAATGAAAAATTAAATAATATTGCCCTAGAAGTAGCTAAAGAATTAAATATAAAATTAAAAGCAGGCATTATCGCAACTGGCGATGAATTTATTTGCGATGAAGCAAAAAAAGCAAAAATTAAAAAAATTTTTAATGCTGATGCTTGCGAAATGGAAGGAGCGAGCGTAGCTTTGGTTTGTGATGCTTTAAATACACCTTGTTTTATTTTAAGAGCAATGAGTGATAAAGCCGGAGAAAAAGCTGAATTTGATTTTGATGAATTTGTTGTTAATTCTGCCAAAATTTCAGCTAATTTTGTGCTTAAAATGTGCGAAAAACTATGATAAATCTTAGCAAAAAACTCATCCGTCAAGTAGCTAAAGCCAATGCTAAATTTAGTCTTATCAATGAAGGCGATAGAGTTCTTTTAGGCTTAAGTGGAGGAAAAGATTCTTTAGCCTTGGCTCATCTTTTAAAGCGCATGCAAGCTCACGCTCCTTTTAAATTTGAACTTAAAGCTGTCACTCTAAGTTATGGAATGGGCGAGGATTACTCTCGTTTAAATCATCATTGCAAAGAGCATGGTATTGATCATAGCATTCTTGATTCTAATATTTATGAAGTTTCTGAAGATACTATAAGAAAAAATTCTAGTTTTTGTAGTTATTTTTCAAGAATGCGTCGAGGAGCTTTATACACTTATGCTTTAGAAAATAATTTTAACAAACTTGCCATAGCTCATCATTTAGATGATGCAGCTGAAAGCTTTTTTATGAATTTTATCCACAATGGGGCTTTAAGAACTTTGGCGCCAATTTATAAAAGTAAACGCGGCATTATAGTAATACGCCCTTTAATCTTTGTAAGAGAAAGACAGCTTAGAGAAAATGCTTTACAAAATGAACTTGAAGTTATTGGCAATGAATTTTGTCCTGGTATGAAATTAAGCGAAAGAAATGTTAAATTCCCTCATGCAAGAGAAGAAGCAAAACAAATCTTAGCTAATTTAGAAAAAGATTATCCTAAGCTTTTTACAAGTCTAAAAACTGCATTTGAAAATTTACATACAGAGAGTTTCTGGCTTCAAAACATATGAAAAAAGCTTTTGCGCTTATAGACTATCAAAATGATTTCGTTACAGGAAGCTTAGGGTTTGAAAAAGCTTTAAAAATAGAAAATAAAATTTTAAATTTATTAGATAATATTGACTTTAATAATACAGATTTACTAATCACTTTTGATACACATGATAGCAATTATTTAAATTCTAATGAGGGAAAATTAATACCTATAAAACATTGCATTCAAAATACACCAGGGTGGCAAATGCCTACAAATTTACAAAAATATATACCAAAAGCCAAAAAAATATTTTATAAAAATACTTTTGGAAGTTTAGAGCTTGCAAATTTCATTAGCAAAAGCGAATATAAAGAACTTTATTTTTGTGGACTTGTATCGCATATTTGTGTTTTTTGTAATATCATTTTAGCTTTTAGTGCAAAGCCTGATGCAAAAATATTTTTATATAAAGAAGCCAGTGCTAGTTTCGATACAAATTTAGAAAACTCCTCTTTTAACCTTTTAAAAACATATGGAATTAAAATAATATAGGTTTAAGTCAATGATCATACTTATAATAATTTTAATCGTGATTATTTTTATCTTAGTTTTTAAAATAAATAATCAAAACAAAACCAATAAAAATTTAAAGCGAATTATTTTAAAACAAATCCAAAAAGAAAAAAATAAAAAAATTAAAAATCAATTTTTCTTAGAAAAAAAGAAACAAGAAGAAAAAATATCAGAATACAAAAAAAGCAAAGAATATAAGCTTGATTTAGTTAAAAAATGCAGTATTTTCAGTAAAGATAAGCTTATGGGTATTGGAGAATTTTTAATTTATAAGGAATTGATTTTTTGCGAAGATATTAAAAATAACTTTATAGTTTTTCCGCAAATCTCTTTAAAAAGCTTTTTAAAAGATGACAAAGAGGATGAAGTTTGGAAAGCATATTCTGATTTAGTAGTTGATTTTTTATTTGTTATCAAAGATTTTAAAAATAAATCCACAAAGCCATTTGCTGTTTTAGAATTCCAAGGTGGCGGACACTATGGAGATAAATCAGATATCATTCAAGTAGAAAAAATTAAAAAAAACGATGAAATCAAAAAAGAAGTAATTTTAAAAGCAAAACTTCATTTTTATATTTTAGAAGGGGCTCAAGTTTATCAAGATAATTCTTGTTTTATTGATGATTTAAAACTAAAAAAAGAAATCAAAAAAATTTCGGATTCGCTTTATTTAAAATACAAAGATTTAATTTAGCTTATGCAGGGTTTTATTTTACATACTCAAAAAATTAAAGATGAGGATTTGATCGTTTATATTTTAAGCGCTAAAGCCTTACTTAAAACCTATCGCTTTTATGGGCTTAGACATTCAAGTATTTTAAATGGATATAAAATCGATTTTTCTCTAGATGAAAATCCCAACTTTTTACCACGTCTTAAAGATGTTATGCATCTTAGTTTTACTTGGATTTTACAAAGAGAAAAAATGTTTTTATGGCAAGAATTTATACGTCTTTTTTACCAGCATTTAAGGGGTATAGAAGAGCTTGATTCTTTTTATTTTGAACTTTTAAATGAAAGTGCCATAAAATTTTTAAAACAAAATCCAAAACGTATAATTATAGATGCTTATATAAAAATATTGGAATTTGAAGGCAGACTTCATAAAAATTTTATCTGTTTTTCTTGCGAGGAACCGATAAAAAATGAAATTACACTTTTAAGAGCTTTTTTGCCCTCTCATCATTATTGTGCTTTAGGCTATTCATTTAATCAAAAAAAACTTGAAGAATTTTATAAATATAAAAATTCTAGTATTTTTAATGACGAAGAGATAGAAAAAATTTATTCTATTATCAAAGAAGGATTTTAAAATGATAATTTGTGATGAAAATGTTGATTTTTTAGAAAAAATTGCCCAAAAAATAAGTTCTAAAGATGTTGAACTTATTTTTTTAAACAATGAACAAATGCGTAATTTAAATTTAGAACAAAGAGGGATCGATAAAAGCACTGATGTGCTTTCTTTTCCACTTGTAGATATAGCTAAAAATTTACCCCTAGGATCCATAGTAATAAATACTGAATTAGCCAAAGAAAAAGCAAAAGAATTCAATCACACTTATGAAGAAGAAATAAGCTTACTTTTTATCCACGCCATGCTTCACTTAATAGGTTTTGATCACGAAATAGACAAGGGAGAGATGAGAGAGAAAGAAAAAGAATTAATCAATTTTTTCAAACTCCCAAAGTCTTTGATAGTGAGGAATGATGGGTAAAAATTTATTTTATTGGCTCAAATATTTAAAAGATTTATACTAAAAAATCATCGCTTTTACAAGTATTACAATTTTAAAAAACTAAAGACACTGCTAATGATTGCTTGTCCAATTGTTAATCTATTAAATTATCATCTAAATTTGAGATTAAACATTTTTATTTATTTTATTCTCTGGCTTTTTCTTATTAATTCCTTTATGCTGACAACTAATTTATATTAAAGAAATTCCACAACTTAAATAAATTTTGGTTACATTTTATTCAAATTATGGATACAAGCAATATAATAAACATTTAATTTAGAGCATTTATATAAAATTCCAATTAAAGATTTATTAAGATAACTATTTAAATTTAAAATTTTACACAATTCTATTAAGCTAAAATATTTTATAAATTTTATTTTAAACCTTATTAAGATAAATAAAACCAAAAACAATGAAAATTGTTATAAATTTTCAAATTCTAAATATTTTTTAACAAAGTTTTAATAAGAAAATAATTTTAATCATAAAATTTGGAAATCAATTGTTTTAAGAATTACAAATGGTGCGGATGAAAGGACTTGAACCTTCACGCATTGCTGCACCAGATCCTAAGTCTGGCGTGTCTGCCAATTTCACCACATCCGCAAAAGTGGTACGCTCAAGAGGATTCGAACCTCTGACCTACGGCTTAGAAGGCCGTTGCTCTATCCAGCTGAGCTATGAACGCATATATAAGAAGTGGTGGTGCGCCCGATAGGAATCGAACCCATAACCTACAGATCCGAAGTCTGTCGCTCTATCCAGTTGAGCTACGAGCGCTTAGTGGGGTGAGTGATGGGAATTGAACCCACGACCCTCAGGACCACAATCTGATGCTCTAACCGACTGAGCTACACTCACCATTTTTTATAAATATTTATAAAAATGGTCGGGGTGAAAGGATTCGAACCTTCGGCCCCTTGGTCCCAAACCAAGTGCGCTAACCAGACTGCGCTACACCCCGAGTTAAAAAGCTAACATTCTAGCATAAAAAATAATACAAGTCAAGAATTTATTATTCCCTAACACGCAAAAATATAGGAAAACGTGGTAAAGAATTTTTTGTCAATCCATTAAATTTATAAGTGATGATAGAACCTATTTTTGGAGGATTTTCTCTATCGTTATCTTTAAGTCCTGAACCAATTTTAATGATTTTTGTATTAGGCAACTCACACAATAAAGCTCCAATTTTATTCTCATATTTACCTTTTCCTTTTGTATAACCTACAACTTTACATTCATCATCAAAAAAAGGTTTTAATTTTAAAGAAAAATTTGATCTTTTATTCTCATAAGACATAGAATTTTTTCTTACTATAACTCCTTCGCCACCATTTTTTATAATATTTTCATAAAAATTATTCAAATGTTTTTTATCTTTAATAAAAATTTGAGGAATAATTTTTATATAAGGATTAGGATATTTTTTTAAATACTCTTGCAAAACTTCTAAACGATTTAATAAAGTACATTCTTTAAGCTTAAATTCTTCACAAGCGTTTGGAACATCAAAAACATTGTAAGTTACTTTTTCCCAAAGCGTATTATTGATTTCATTTTTTCTTATAAGGGCTGAAATTTGATCAAAACTTGCTCTTTGTATCCATAATTCCCCATCAAGAGCAAAATTTGGAAAATTTTGAGCAAAAAACAAAGGGACAAATATAGGATAGTTTTTACGCGTTTTAAACACTCTGCCATCCCAAATTCCTCTTACTCCATCAAGTTTTTCACTCATTACATAAGTTTTTATATCTTCTTTATCAAAAAATTTTTCATCATAGGTATCAAATAATAAAACCGCCTTCGAAAAAGAAATAAAAAAGATTAATAATGCAATATTTCTCATCTATAGCAAATTTATGATATAACCCGTAGAATCTTTTTGAATTTTATAACTATATTTTCCATCTAAATAAATCACCAAACGATAGTATCCTTTATGAGATCCAAAATCTATTCTTTTAAATAAAGAGTCTTTAAGTCTAATATTTTTAGTTGGCTGAATATTATCTGATTTAAAATCTAAAACAATCTTGCTAGGATTTCCTATTGAAAAATCAGATAATATTTCATCGCTTGTGCTAAATTTGATCTTATTTTTATAAGTTGTATAAGCTATGAAATCATATATTTTATCTGTTTGTATAGGAAGTTCTATGCTAACAGAAGTATTTAAATCTGATTTAGAATTATTTTTCTCTGGTATAGTCACAGAAACATCTAAAATTTTAGAAGGATCAGGGGCTTTTACTCTTGTTAAGACATAACGATCATGCCAATCTATGCTTTTATTGATATCAAGATTTAAGTCGCTCTCGCTTCCATCAAGATTAATATAATGAAAAGTAACGCCTTTAAGAATTCTTGCACTTGAATTAAATTTAACTTCTTCTTTTTGAAAAGATTCTGGGATTATGATATTATCACTTAAATTTTGTTCTATATCAAAAGGATTTTTAGCGTTTGCAAAAGCATATAAAAACAATAAAATATATAATAATTTAATTTTCATTTGGATACAAACCTTTCAACTCAAAGTATTCTTTTTGTGCTTTGGCATTTTGCTCTTTTAGTAAAAGAATTTTTTTATTTAAATTCTCTTTTGTTGCTTCTAAAGAAAGCATAGTATCTAAAGAATATTGACCAAAAAGCATATTACCAAAATAAATAGCCCCAATAATCACAAAAATTGCCCATAAAAGCATTTTAAAAATATTAAAATAAAGACTTTTTTTCTTGGTACTTTCGTCATATTCTTTTAATAAATCACTCAGAGTCTTTCTCCCAAATATTCATCATTTTGAAGTTCAATTTCTAATAAACGATTGTATTTAGCAGTTCTTTCTCCTCTTGCTAAAGCTCCTGTCTTAATCTGACCCGTATTTAAAGCTACAGCAAAATCAGCTATAAAAGTATCTTCGCTTTCTCCTGATCTATGAGACATAATGCATTTATAATTGTTTCTATGCGCTAAACGCACTGTTCTCATAGTTTCTGTAATAGTTCCTATTTGATTTGGCTTTATAAGAACAGCATTTGCCATTTTTTTAAGAATACCCTCTCTTAAAATATTTTCATTGGTTACAAATAAATCATCGCCCACAAGCTGAATTTTATCTCCTAATTTCTGAGTAAGTTTTACCCAACCTTCAAAATCATTTTCAGCTAAACCATCTTCTATACTACAAATTGGATATTTTGAACAAAGCTCTATATATTTTTCAATTAAATCATCGCTTGAGAAAGTTTTTCCTTCTAAATGATAGCTTCCATCCTTATAAAACTCGCTACTTGCAACATCAAGAGCTAATTTTATATTTTTTTCATAACCTGTTTTTTTAATACAAGTCATTAAAAGATTTAAAGCTTCTTCATTATTAGCCAAATTAGGAGCAAATCCCCCTTCATCTCCTAATGCTGTAGAATGTCCTAAAGAGGCCAATTCTTTCTTAAGAGATGCATAAATTTCGCAAACAGAACGCAAAGCTTCTTTAAAACTTGTAAAACCAAAAGGCATAATCATAAATTCTTGAAAATCAATATTATTATTCGCATGAGCTCCGCCATTGATAATATTGCACATTGGGACAGGTAAAATGCTTGCATTTACACCGCCTAAATATCTATATAAAGGTATATTTAAAGAATTAGCCGCTGCACGTGCTAAAGCCATAGAAACGCCTAAAGTTGCATTAGCTCCTAAATTTGCATAATTATTTGTGCCATCAAGCTCTTTTAAAGTTTCATCTAATTGAACTTGATCATAAGCATCAAGTCCTATAATATTTTCGGCTATAAGTTCATTAACATTGGAAATAGCCTTTAATACTCCTTTTCCATTAAATCTTTCATCATTATCTCTAAGCTCTAAAGCTTCTTTTGAACCAGTACTTGCACCACTTGGAACTATAGCTGAACCTACACTACCATCATTTAATACTATCTCTGTTTTTATTGTAGGATTTGCCCTACTATCTAAAACCTCAAACGCCCTTACATCTTCTATTATCAACATTTTATTCCTCCTCCTCATCTTGTGAAGAACTTATCATCCCCTCAATACCGATAGAATTTTGTATTTCTTTAGTAATCTCTTCTGCAACTTGTGGATTTTCTTTTAAGAAAGCTTTTGAATTCTCTCTACCCTGCCCTAATTTTTTATCTTTATAAGAAAACCACGCTCCACTTTTATCTACTATATCTAGCTTAACACCATAATCTATAAGTTCACCTTCGCGACTTAAACCTTCTCCAAACATTACATCAAATTCGGCCTGTCTAAAAGGTGGAGCAACTTTGTTTTTAACCACTTTAACCTTAACACGATTTCCAATTACTTCTTCACTTTGTTTTAAACTAGCGACTTTTCTTACATCTAAACGCACAGAGGCATAAAATTTTAAAGCATTTCCACCAGTAGTTGTTTCAGGCGTTCCATAACCCATAGCACCTATTTTCATACGAATTTGGTTAATAAAAATAACCGTAGTATTCATTTTATGTACTATCCCTGTAAGTTTTCTTAAAGCCTGAGACATCAACCTTGCTTGAAGCCCTACATGCTGATCGCCCATGTCTCCTTCTATTTCAGCCTTTGGAGTAAGAGCTGCCACACTATCAACTACAATTAAATCAATAGCTCCACTTCTAGCTATAGTTTCTACAATCTCTAAAGCCTGCTCCCCAAAATCAGGTTGAGAAATATAAAGATCGTCTGTATTTACCCCTAAATTTTTAGCATATTTCACATCTAAAGCATGCTCTGCATCAATAAATGCACAAACACCCCCTGCTTTTTGACACTCTGCAATGATATGTAAAGTAAGCGTTGTCTTACCTGAGCTTTCAGGTCCATAAATTTCAATGATTCTCCCCTTTGGAATTCCTCCTATTCCCAAGGCTAAATCAAGTCCTACCGAACCAGTGCTAATACTATCAATTTGCTCAACTTCTTTATCGCCAAGTCTTAAAATAGTTCCTTTTCCAAAAGCTTTATCAAGACTTTTTAAAGCAGCATCTAAGGATTTTCTTTTATTATCATCCATTATTTTCCCTTAAAAAAATTTAATTTGAATTTTAACAAAATAAAGCTAAATAATGCATTACTTAAAAATTATTTTATTAAAAACTATAAGTTTTTATTTTTATTGAAAGATTACAAAAATTAAAGTTTTTATGAATTTTTAAATGAAATTTTATAAAATATTTTATTTAAGAAAAATCAAGGATTAACTCACCAATGAAAAAAACAATCACAATAGCTCATTCTCCTGATGCTGATGATATTTTTATGTATATGGCGATTAAATTTGGCTGGATTGGCAATGAATTTGATTATAAAAATAAAGCTTTAGATATACAAAGTCTAAATGAATTTGCTCTTCAAAACTACTATGATGTTAGTGCTATTTCTTTTGCTCTTTATCCCTTAATCGCTAAAGAATACGCACTTTTACGCACAGCTATGAGCTTTGGAGAGGGTTATGGGCCAAAACTCATTAAGAAAAAAGAAACGAAACTAAAAAGAAATTTTAAAGTAGCACTAAGTGGAGTAAATACTACAAATGCTTTAATTTTTCGTATAAAGTATCCAGAAGCTAGAATTATTTATAAAAATTTCTTAGAAATTGAAAAAGCAGTATTAGAAGGTGAGGTCGATGCTGGAGTTTTAATCCATGAAAGCATTTTAGAATTTGATACAAAACTTTGTGTAGAAGTAGAACTTTGGGATATTTGGCTAGAATTCGCAAAAGAAAATCTGCCCTTACCTTTAGGCGGAATGGCCTTACGTCGCTCTTTGCCTATCACAGACGCAATCAAAATAGAAAAAGATCTCATAAATGCTGTTAAAATAGCTCATCTAAATTCTAAAATTTTAATCCCTATGCTAATGGAAAGAAAATTTATACGTGTAGATGAATTAAAACTTAAAACTTATTTATCTTTATATGCCAATCAAAATTCTATTTATTTAAACGAAATTCAAACCAAAGCCCTTGATACACTTTTTAAACTAGGATATGAACATAAGTTTTATGATAAAATAATCCACACAAATGATTATCTTATTCCTAGCGAATATGAAAATGCTAGATATTCTTAAAGGAAAATTATGGATGAAAGCACTCTTGTAGCCCTTGGGGTTGCTACTTTTAAAGTTACACTGTTAATCTCTTTACCTATGCTTCTTGCAGGACTTATAGCAGGACTTATTATAAGTATTTTTCAAGCTACAACACAGATAAATGAAATGACACTTTCTTTTGTTCCAAAAATTATTTTAGTTGTAATTGTAATCATCTTTTTGATGCCTTGGATGACAACAACAATGATAGAATTTACCGAAAATATTTTAAATCAAATTCCAACTTTTATTAAATGATCATAGATTTTAAAAAATACTCTTCAGTGCGTATAGGTGATAAATTTGAAGTTCAAGTTTTAAATAAAATAGAAGAATTTGATGGCTTTTTAATAGGTGGAGCAAATAATTTACTAATTAGCCCAAAACCTAAAAAAATGGGGATTTTAGGAGATATTTTTGATTTTATAGAAATACTTGATAAAAATAAAGACTTTCTCATCTTACGCATAGGTTGCAAAACAAAAGCGAGTAAAATTTATCGCTTTGCTAAAGAAAATAATCTTTTAGGCTTTGAGTTTTTACAAAAAATCCCAGGCACACTTGGGGGACTTTTAAAAATGAATGCAGGGCTTAAAGAAGAATGCATCAGTCAAAATTTGATCAAAATCGCCACTGCCGAAGGCGAAATTATGCGTGAAAATATAAATTTTGCTTACCGCTTTTGTCCTTTGCAAACGCCTTTTTTTTGGGCTGAATTTAAACTTTTCTTTGGCTTTGATAAAACAAAAGACGAGTTTTTAAAAAATGCCAGAAACAACCAACCAAGCGGTGCAAGCTTTGGATCTATCTTTAAAAATCCAAAAGATAATTTCGCAGGAGCCTTAATCGAAGCTGTAGGACTTAAAGGTTTTAGTAAAAATGACGCTATGCTAAGTGATAAACACGCCAATTTTTTAATCAATAAAAAAAACGCCAGCTTTGATGATGCATTTTTTCTTATAGAACTTGCTAAGAAAAGAGTTTTTGAAAAATTTGGAATTTTATTAGAAGAAGAAGTCATTATACTTTAATTTGCTTATTTTAAAGGATTTTTATGAAATTTATCAATTTAAATCAAAAAGATTTTTTTAATCCTTATTATTTTAAAAAACAAATCACACAAAATGAATTTGATAGTTTCAAAAAGCTTTTAAACATTTACTTAGATGATCTTAAAAACTCTAAAAATCAAAATGAAGATTATCTAGTGGCTAATGCTCTTGCACCCTTTTTAAAAGCTTTAAATTTTAATACCGCTATAAAACATAAACAAAAAGGAAAAAGTGAGATTGATCTAAGTCTTATCAATAAAGAAGAGCTAGAAGTTATTATAGAAGCTAAAAAACAAGGCTCTAAAGAATTTATCACGCCAAATTCTTTAAATTCAAAGGCACTTTGCGAAAGCATACTTTACTATCTTAGAGAAAGAGAACATAATTTTAATCTAAAATTTATCATCATCACTAATTTTTATGAATTTTATATTTTTAAGGCAAGAGTTTTTGAAGAATTATTTTTCAATGATACAAATTTCAAAAAACTTCTTAATGCTTTTAATGATAACAACTCTCTTATCAACAACACAGAAAAATTTTACAAAGAATGCTCTAAGCTTATAGAAAATAAAAAGCAAAATTTAGAAGGCTTTTTTATAGATTTAAAGATCTTTAATGACAAAGAAAAGCAAAATTTTAAAAATTTAAAAACTATTTTTAAAATTTTTAATAAAGATTTTTTACACAATGAATTTAATCCCAACGATGCAAATTCCTTAAATAACGCCTTTTACAAAGAGCTTTTATACATCTTAGGGCTTTATGAGAGCAAACAAAACTCAAAACTCATCATCACAAAAAGCCAAGAGAGTGAAGAAGAGCAAGGCACTTTTTATACTGCTATAAATTCTAAGCTTGAAAAAGAAGATTTTGAAACCATTTTAAAACTTTTAATCTTATGGCTAAATCGCATTTTATTTTTAAAACTTATAGAGTCAAATTTGGTGCGTTTTAATGATGATAAAAATTTGAAATTTTTAAATTTTAAAAAAATCCCTGATTTTGACAAACTTAGCGAACTTTTCTTTGAGATTTTGGCTAAAGAAAAAAGCAAAAGAAAGAAAAGTGTATTTGCTTATCTGCCTTATCTAAATTCTTCTTTATTTGAAAAACAAAGCATAGAAAATACGCTTGAAATTTCAAGCCTAAGCAATGATTTAAAACTTTATTACTATAAAAACACTATATTAAAAGATGACAAATGCAAGGCTAAAAAAGGACAAGTGGGGCTTTTAGAATATTTGTTTGAATTTTTAGATAGCTTTGATTTTGGTAGCGATGATGAACAAAGCGAAATTCTAAGGCAAAAAGAACTCATAAGCTCAAGTGTTTTAGGAAATGTTTTTGAAAAACTAAACGGCTATAAAGAAGGAAGTTTTTATACGCCAAGCTTTATCACTTCTTATATGTGCAAAGAAAGTATCACAAAAATCGTGCTTGATAAATTTAATGCTAAATTTGATCTTGATGCTAAGGATATAAGCGAACTAAAAAAGTCTTTAAAAAAAGAAGATAAAAAGATACAAAAAGAGCTTTTAAACTCCATAAAAATTTGCGATCCTGCCGTAGGAAGTGGGCATTTTCTAGTTTCTGCTTTAAATTGTTTGCTTAGCATTTATGATGAGTTAAATCTTTTTGATGAAGAATTTTACCTAGAAGTGCAAAACGATGAAATTCTCATCACAGATAGAAAAGGCGAGTTTATAGAGTATAAACGTCCAAGCACACCTAAAGATAAAGTCCATCTTATCCAACAAGAACTTTTTCATACTAAAAAAGACATCATAGAAAATAATCTTTTTGGGGTTGATATCAACCCAAACTCTTGCGAGATCACGAAGCTAAGGCTTTGGATAGAGCTTTTAAAACACAGCTTTTACCAAAACTTTGATGATGAAACTTATCACGATCTCAAAACCCTACCAAATATCGATATAAACATAAAATGCGGGAATTCTTTGGTATCTTACTTTGAAATTGATAAAAGCCTAAGTCACTATCCAAACATCAAAGAACGTATGAGCAAATACAAACGCATAGTAAAAGACTATAAAGAGGGCTTTTACACGGATAAAAATCTCATTGCCAAAGAAATAAAAAATCTCCAAGAAAGCTTTAAAAATTTTTGCTTGAAAGATAAATTTAACAAAGAGATCAAACAGCTCACAAATGGGGCAAACGAGTATTCTAAAAAATACGGCGATTTTTTGGCCGATGAACATCACGATGAAAAATTTAAAAGCTTTTTTTCTAAAAATATGTTTGAATTCAGTTTTGATGAAAAAGTAGCAAGAAAAGAATTTAAAAAGCTTTTAGAGCTTTATGAGCGTATTTTCGAACTAGAAAAATCACATCCTTTTGAATGGCGTTTTGAATTCCCTGAAATTTTAGACGATGATGGAAATTTCAAAGGCTTTGATCTAATCATTGGCAATCCACCTTATATAAAAGAAAATGATAATAAAGAGCTTTTTGCCAATACAAAAAAGTTAAGAACTTATCAAGGAAAAATGGATATTTGGTATCATTTCGTAGGGCGTGGATTTGATATACTTAAGAATAATGGATATTTAGCATTTATCGCTACAAATAATTGGGTTACAAATTCAGGGGCTAAAAAACTACGCAATATAGTTTTAGAAGAATCTCAAATTTTAAGCCTTGTTGATTTTAGTTCTTTTATGGTGTTTGATTCTGCAAGCATACAAACTATGATAATGCAATTTCAAAAAATAAAACCGCCTAAAAATTACGAATTTCATTTTGCTAAAATCACAACTCAAACTCCAATTTATGAAGATGTTATAAATCTTTTAAAAAATGAAAAAACCCAAAACAATGAAATTTTAAGCATAAATTTAACTCCAAAAAAATTTATAGATAAAACTTTGAATTTCACAAAAAGCGACTATGAAGAACTTTTTAACAAAATCCAAAAATATGGAAAATTTTACCTTGAAGAAAAAGAAGTAGCACAAGGAATAGTTTATCCTCAAGAAAATATAAATAAAAAATCTTTAGAAATTTTAGGAAATAATTTTTATTTAGGACAGGGAATTCAAAAATTAACAAATGAAGAAGTAGAAAATTTAAATCTTTTAAAAAATGAAAAAACACTTTTAAAACCAATTTTTGAAAGCGATAATATTCAAAAATATTTTGTAAAAAGATATAATTATTTTTGGGTTATTTATACAAATTCATCTTTTAAAAATCCAAATTCTATGGATAATTATCCAAATTTGAAAAAACATTTAGATAAATTTCAAAAGGTTATCACTTCTGATAATAAACCTTATGGTTTGCACCGAGCAAGAGATGAAAAATTTTTTACAGGAAGTCCTAGAATAGTAGCACTTAGAAAATGCGTAGGTGAGCCTAAATTTAGTTATGTTGATTTTGATTGCTATGTTTCAGCGACTTTTTATGTAATTAAAACTCAAAGAATTAATGTTAAATATTTAACTGCTATTTTAAATTCAAAACTTATAGCATTTTGGTTAAAACATAAAGGAAAAATGCAAGGCAATAATTATCAAATTGACAAAGAGCCTTTGCTAAATATCCCTATAGTAACTATAAATTCCAAAAATCAAAAAATAGTCGATGAGCTTGTAAATTTAGTCGACGAGATTTTAAAAGCTAAAAAACAAGACAAAAACGCAAATACTCAAAAACTAGAAAATAAAATCAATTCTTTGGTTTATAAACTTTACAATCTCACTGAAGAAGAAATAAAAATCATAGAAGGAAAGTAATATGCATAAAGGAAGAGATGATTTAATTTCACCAGAAGAAGCAGAAAAAGGCGTTGAAATAGTTTCTAAAATATGCAGAGTTGATAAAGAAAAAATACATTATCCAACCGTGGAATGCAATGGACCAAGCATAAGTGAATATAAATTTGATTATTTTCCTCCTAGTTTATTGCATACAGATTTTAAATATGAAATTAAATTTATTAATTGTAAATTTGGTTCTTGGGAAGACTTTAATTTATATAATACATCAAATAATTTTTTGGTTTTTGTAAATTGTGAATTTGATTATATATGCTTAAATAATGATTTAGTTACAGATAACACATTTAAATTAAACAATAAATTATATTTTTTTGGTTGCAAATTTAATGGAGATATTGACATTGGAAAGGCTAATATTAATGGCGAAATAAAATTTAATGGTTGTATTTTTAAAAATGTTTTTTATTTTAATGTTAAAGAATATTTGTCAAGTATTAAAATAAAAAATTGTATTTTTTATAAATCATTTTATATGTTGGGTTCTTTTAAAAATGAAGCTAGTTTTGATAATTCTATATTTAAAGATTATGTTTATTTTAATGAGTGTGAATTTGAAAAAACTGCTAGTTTTTATGGAGTGAGGTTTGAAAAAGCTGCGAATTTCAGTGCTTGTTATTTTAAAGAACCAAAAGCTGTAAATTTAATCAATGTCGATATAGATAAGCTAGATTTTAAATCAGTGGAGAAATATATAGAAGATAACTATCAAGATAAAAGTTATAAAGGGGAAATCAAGAGAATCAAGGATAAAAAAGAGAAATTTAAAATTCAAAACGAACATCAATTAAGATATGCCAAAAATTTAAAAGACTCTTTCAGGGTTATAAAAGATGTTTTAATCACCCAAAACAATAAATTAGAAGCTCAAGAATGGCACAAGCTAGAGCTTTACGCAAAAGAGAAAGAATTGGAAATTCAATTAAGTAAAAATAAAAATGACAATTTAAAAAAAGAATCTAAAAATCAAGTATATAATCCTAAGGATTATGAAAAATTTAATTATTCAAGACTGAAAGCATTAAAATCAAAGTTAATGCCTTTAATTTTTTATTCTTTATTACCAATGGCACATACATTATTTCTACCATTTTATTTATTTTGCACTATTTTTATAATAATAAAAATAATAACAAAGATATTAATAAAAATATCAAAATTATTTTATTATTTTTATATATCTTTTAGACCTTTAGAATGGAATAAGTTTATAATTTTTTGGAAAGTAAAATTTAATCATTGTATAAAAAAATTAATGACTTTTGGAAGAAAAATGCTAGATTTTACTTTATGGTTTGATTGTATTTTATTGCAAGTTTATAGGAATACTAGTAATCATCATACAAATTTCTTAAAAATTTTAAATTTTACAATTTTAATGATTTCATCATATGCTATTTTTAGCTTATTATTTTTAAATAATATGGATTTTATATTATCTTTTGATCCAATGACAATAGCTGCAATGAATTATATCGTTTTATTAATGTTATTAATTATTTTTATTAGCCTTACAAGGCAATTATATCAACATGGTGCTATTTTATTATTTCTTATTTGTGGTCTTTTTATAATCAGCATAGCATCATTTTTATCGCCAATATACATTCCAGCTTTTTATTTTTTAATTTATTTTGTAGGTATATTAATTTCCTATCTTTTATTTATCTGTAAAATTAAACTTTTTGTTTTTATTTCGAGATTGTTTGCCTATATTTGTCTAATTGGGGTTGTTATTTTAAAACCTCAACTTATCAATCCTTTTGTAGGAATTTTTTCATCAGATAAACTTTATGAAAGTAAATTTGAAAAAAGGTTAAATGACTTAAATACAAGTGCTATTATAAACCTTGCAAAACTATCTCAAAAAGATTTTAATTTCACTAAAGAATATATAAATATTTCTTTTACAGAATTAAATTCAGCTAAGGCTTTGATAATAGCAAATAAAGAAAAATTAAAAGAAATTTTATCTAAAGTGTATGATGATAAATATGAAAGTGGTTATAAAAAGGTCTTAAATGAACTAGAAAATAACACATCAAATGTAAAAAATATCATAGAAAAAATAGACAATAAAAATAACAATAGCGTTGTATCTGCTCAACTTAACCAATTTTTAAAATTAAATTTTACTCAAGAAGTAGATTTTTTACATGGAATAAAAAGAAATTTTTCTATATCTGAAAAACTATCACCTGAGCAAATGGCTCTTTTTGATCAAAAAGACAGTCAAGATAAATTAAAAAATATTTTATCTCTTTTAAATTTCAAAGTAAGCTTTGAAGAAATTTTAAAAATTATAAAACAAGATGAAAATATGCAAGGTGTTATAAAATCCACTAGTATTTTATATAGCATTATTCTTTTGCTTTGTATATTTTCACTCCAAAAAACCGCACGAAAAAATTCTATAGTGCCAAGCTAAGCTTTTAAGGCTTAGCTAAGCTTTATAATTAGTCTTTTAAGTAGTATTCTATAGTAGAAACCACTCTTATGGTTTTGATATAAGGGGTGTTTTTGTCTCTATTACTGATACTAAATTGCCCTTGAGAAGCCTTTTTTATCTTACCAAGATGGCTATTTGAGTCTTGTGCGAATTTTATCGCTGCATTTCTGGCATTGAGCGTTGCTTCTTCTATCATTTGTGGTTTTATCTCATTTAATTTTGTATAAAGATATTCTATTTCATAATTTTCTATTTTTATCACTATACCTTCTTTGCCAAGCGTTGAAATTTTTTCTAGTATGCTTTTTCCAAGTTTAACATTTTTAGTATAGATGAGTAAATTTCCCGTGCCCACATACCTAAAGCTTACTATATTATCATTTCTATAAGGATCGCTTAATTTATCTATGATATTTGGGGCATTATAGCTTATCTCATCAGCCCTTACACCTTGAGCTTGCAAAAATCTAAGTATATTTTGCTTATCTTTTTCCAAATCTTCGTATAAATTTGTAAGATTATTATTTGATCTTGTAAATTTTATAGGAAAGATAAGTGTATCCGCTTCTACATCTTTTTGACTTAGACCTTTTACGCTTACACTTCTTTCAAGCGTTTTAAAGTCATTTAAAGCCTTATTAAAACCAAAGGCTAAAATCAAACTTGCCAAAACTATGGCCAAAGATATAAAAAAAGTATTTAATTTCATTTTTATCCTTTAAGTCTGTATTTGCAATAATATTATAAAATCTATAAATATATATTTTAAAACTTTTATTTCGCTTAAAAATTATAGAGCATTTGAAAGTTAAAACATTTTTAAAAATTTAAAATTCCAAAGATTTTAAATTTTTAAAAAATAGCTAAAGATAAAAATTCAATTCTTAAAACAAAATTTAGAAACTAGAAAACAAAACGTGGCCGGGAGAAAGGGATTCGAACCCCTGGAGGTGTGACCCTCAACGGTTTTCAAGACCGCCGCTTTCGACCACTCAGCCATCTCCCGAAAAAATGTAAAGAAAACTATCGCTGGAGGCGACATCCGGATTCGAACCGGAGATCAAGGCTTTGCAGGCCCATGCCTTACCGCTTGGCTATGTCGCCTTGAATATGGTGCCCGAGGCCGGACTTGAACCGGCACGGAAGAAAAATTCCGAGGGATTTTAAGTCCCTTGTGTCTACCAATTCCACCACCCGGGCGGGTGATAATGGAGCGGGAAACGAGAATCGAACTCGCGACACCAACCTTGGCAAGGTTGTGCTCTACCCCTGAGCTATTCCCGCAAAGAAAACTTTTATAAACAACAAGTAAGTAAAGATGAAATCTTAACAAATTAAACTTAAAATATTGTTAAGATTTATTTTTATTTATTTGCAAATGTAACTTACGATAGCCTCTAATTTTTGATCCCCTTCTGTTACAAGAGGTAAAGAAAGTTCTACTCCGTCCATTTTAGCACTTGAATTTAAAACCCTTGGCATTGTTGCACCATATTGTCTTTGAGTGATATTTAAAGATCTTAAAGTACAGGTTCTATTTAAATCGCTAGAATATTTTTTTTCATATTCTAATGATTTTGTTAAAAGTTTATCATAAAGCTTTTCTTTACTTTCTTTTAAAAGCTCATCAGAAAATCTAGCCTCTAAAGAAGGTATTGAAACACTTATAAACTCACTTTTTGCAACAATGGCGTTTAAATCATTAATAAAAGCATTAAATGCATTTAATTCTTCTGGTTTTATATTGCAATTTAAATAAGCATTTAGCCTTTGTCCTTTTGGAATTTGAACCCCATCTTTATAAGAAAAATTTGGCTCTAAACTATACGAACCGCCTGTGCAAAATTTATCTTGTTTAGCTCTTTGTAAAATTTGATTAAAAGTATTAGAAATTTGACTTTTTTCTTCTTGGGTTAAAGAAATTTTTGTGCTTAAAAGCTCATTTGCCCAAAAATTGATATGTGCACTAAATACATCAGGTTTTATTTTTGAACTTTCTTCAATGTTTCTTGAAAAACTTAAATACCTATTTGAGTTTAAACTGCTATTTGTATCTTTTTTCTTATTTAAAAACTCAACGTTAAAAATAACCCCTAAAACAAAAAGCAACAAGCATAAAAAACCTACACCTAAACCTTTAAAAAAAGTTAACATCTTATTTCCTTTATTAAAAATTTAAGCTAATTTTAGCAAAGAAATATAAAAATCAATATCTCTTTATCCTTGTTTTAAAAATCCTATAATGCAATTGCATTTTTTGCATCTAAATTTAGCATTACTATCTTGAATTTTTTTATGAATTCCAAAAGGCACATCGTGAATTTTTCCTAGACATTGACAAGTATAAAAATAAATTGCCAACTCGTCATTTTCTTCTTCTTTAACTTCTTCAAAACTTATATCAGTTCCATCCTCAGAACTCAAAGCTCCTATTCTCCATTTTTCTACTTTCATATCCTCATAAAGTATATGCTCTAAAAGCCATTTTTTTACCATAAGATAGAGTTTCTCTTTTAAATCATTTGTAGTTTTTATATTTTGAATAAGTTCTATCATAGATTGAGTAATTTCTTTATGGATCTTACAATGCTCTTCAAAATAAGGGTATTTGATAGTTAGCATATATTTTTCTTCATCATTAAAATGATATCTCATATAATTAAAAAATTCTGTCAGTAAAATTTTAATTTTATCTTTATATACAGGCTTATCAAGTATATATTCAACTTTTGCAGCAAGTTCAAATAATTTTTTATGTTGTTGATCTATTTTGTTATTATGAACGCTATAACTCTTATCCCATTTTGGTAACAATTTTTATCCTTTATAAGTTTTTTCTTTGCTCTTTAAAAAAACCAAAAGCTGTTGGCATTTTTTACATTTGATGATTGCATTTTCATTTATCATGCTCATATGATCTTCAAAATTTAATCTATGTTCTATTTTGCAAGGACAAGAATAAATAAATTCTAAATTTTCTTGCATTATGGGTTGTTCTTGTGTTGATTTTTCATTATCTAAAGCTTTTGTTTTATTTTCATTGGCCCAAATTGCTATTTTAATATCATATTTTAAGATATGCTTATAAAGCCAATTTGACATCATGTGATACAATCTTTCTTTAAGATCATTTGTAGTTTTTATATTTTGAATTAACCTAGACATTTCATATATGATATTTTTATGCATTTGTCTGTGTTCATGAAGATAGGGATATTGAATTTCTTCCATAAATTTTTCTTCATCATGAAAGTGTTCTTTCATATAATTAAAGAGTTCTGTTAAAATTTCTTTTAACTCATCTCGTTTGACAAATTTATAAACTGCATTTTCAACTTTTGCGGCAAGTTCAAATAATTTTTTATGTTGAGTATCGATTTTTTTATTATTAATGTTATAGCATTCATCCCAAGCTGGAATCAGCCTATGATCTTCCATTTTTCAATCCCCCCCCCCCAGTCCATTTACAAAACATTTTATCAATATTCTATAAATATTATTTAAATATTATATCATAAAAATTTATTTTTATATATTTTTTTAATAATATATTTAAATGTATAAATATACTTTTTATTATATTTTTATTAAATTTTATTTAAGATAGTTCAAAATTTCATTGCTATTCTTAAATACTTACAATTGCTATAAATTTTATTTTTTTGCTATACTCCTTTTATGCAAAAACAAATCCTAGCTAAATTACAAAATAATATTCTTATTTGGTATAAAAAAAATGGTAGAAAAGAGTTACCTTGGAGAAATTTACAAAACTCTTTATGTGATAAAAGACTTTACCATATTGAACGCTCTTATGGGGTTTATATCAGTGAAATTATGCTTCAACAAACTCAAGTAAAATCAGTTTTAGAAAAATTTTACTTTCCTTTTTTAGAAAAATTCCCAAATTTAGCTAGCCTTGCAAATGCAGACGAAGAAAAACTTTTAAAAGCGTGGCAAGGACTTGGGTATTATTCTAGAGCCAGAAATTTAAGAAAAGCAGCCATTATTTGCATACAAAAATTTAATGGGTCTTTGCCAAAAAATATCAAGGATTTAAAAAGTTTAAATGGTATAGGAGCTTATACAGCTGGGGCTATTGCTTGTTTTGGATACGATGAAAAAGTAAGTTTTGTTGATGGAAATATAAAACGCATTTTATGCAGATTGTTTGCCTTGCAAAACCCTAGTACAAAGGAACTAGAACTCAAAGCTGAAAAACTCTTAAATTTAAACAATGCCTTTGATCACAATCAGGCTTTACTTGATATAGGAGCTTTAGTTTGTTTGCCTAAAAATCCAAAATGTGGAATTTGTCCACTTTATGAATTTTGTATAGGGAAATTTAATACAGAACTTTATCCAAGAGTTAAAAAAATATCATATGAAAATTTAAATTTAAATCTTGTTCTTTTAGAATTTCAAAAGAAATTTAGCATTCAAAAAAGTTCTAAAAAACTTTATAAAGGTATGTATAATTTCCCTTTTTTTGAAGACAATGAATTTAAAATTAATAAAAATATGAAATTAATAACAGAGTTTAAGCATAGCTATACTAGATTTAAAATCAATGTTAGAGTTTATCATCAAATTTTAGACAAGAAAGATAAAAGTCACAATTTTAAAAGTCTTGAAGAATTAGACAATATGCCCCTTTCAATTCTTTCTTTAAAAGCTTTAAAAATACTTAAACAATCCATTATAAAATTTGATAGCGGGGTTTGATTTATTATAATTATAAAATTATTTTGAAATTTAATTGGACAATAATGAAATTTAAAAAAATTTATATAGAACTTAGCGATATTTGTGGTTTAAAATGCGATTTTTGCCCTTGGGTGAAAAATACAAGAGGTGTTATGAAATTATCAAATTTTAAAGCTTTGGTAGAAGAAATTTCAAATAAAGCAGAACTTTTTACCTTTCACCTACTAGGAGATCCTTTACTTTTGCCAAATCTTGAAGAATATATTCAAATAGCCTATGAAAAAAATATGAAATTAGAACTTACAACAAGTGGCTTTTACTTTAATGAAAAAAATCAAAATTTACTTTTAAAATACTCTAATATTTATCAAATTAACATTTCAATCACGGCTTTTTTAAGTCAAAATAAATTAAATTTAAAAGATTATTTTGCACCTATTTTAACTTTTTGTCAAAAGTATCTTGAACAAGATATTAAAAGTTTTATCAATCTTAGGCTTTGGAATTTAGATGAAAAATTTAATTTTCCTAAAGAAAATTTAGAATTTTATGAATTTTTAAACTCATATTTTAATGTAAAAATTGATCCTAAGCAATCTAAAAATCGTCTTGCAAGACATATAATACTTCATCAAAAAAAATCATTTAACTGGCCTAGTTTAGAGAATAAAATCATAAATACCAAAGGAACTTGTTATGGGCTTATTAAGCAAATTGGAATCTTAAGCAATGGCACAGTTGTGCCTTGCTGTTTAGATGCTAAAGCTTGCATTAACCTTGGAAATATCTTTGAAAAACCTTTTACAAGCATTATTAACTCTCAAAAATCAAAAAAAATTATACAAGGCTTTAAAGAAGGAAAATATTTAGAAGCTTTATGTCAAAGATGTGCTTTTAATGTAAGTTAAATTTAATTTTTTTTAGCTAAATTAAACATTTTATTTTATAAAAGGCAAAGAATGAAAAAAAACCTAATCATAGTCGAATCTCCCGCTAAAGCAAAAACCATAGGAAATTTCTTAGGAAAAGATTATGAAGTTATAGCCTCTAAAGGTCACATTAGAGATTTACCAAAAACAAGCTTTGGTATAAAAATAGAAAATGATGTTTTTATCCCTGAATATAAAATTACAAGTGATCATAGCTCCTTGGTAAAAGAATTAAAAGAAAAAGCTAAAAATGCTAAAGAAATCTTTCTTGCAACGGATGAGGATAGAGAAGGAGAAGCTATAGCTTATCATATAGCAAAAGCCATAGGAAAAGACGAAGAAAAACTTCCTCGTATCGTATTTCACGAAATCACAAAAAGTGCTATTGATCATGCTCTAAAACACCCTAGAAAACTGAATATGAACTCAGTCAATGCTCAACAAACTAGACGTTTGCTTGATCGCATCGTAGGTTACAAACTAAGCCCTCTTTTAGGACAAAAAATTCAAAAAGGTTTAAGTGCTGGACGCGTTCAAAGTGCGGCTTTAAAAATCATAGTAGATAGAGAAAAAGAAATTCGTGCTTTTATACCTTTAGAATATTTTAGCATTGATATGATATTCAAAAAAGATCTAGAAGCGGAATTAATAGAATTTGATAAAACCAAAATAGAAAAACTTACCATAACCAATAAAGACCGTGCTAAATTAGTTCTTGAAGCTTGCAAAAATGATAATTATTTTATAAGCGAAATAGAAAATAAAGAAAGAAAAATATCACCCCCACCTCCTTTTATGACCTCAACTTTACAGCAAAGCGCTAGCAATCGCTTAGGATTTAATCCTAAAAAAACCATGATGATAGCTCAAAAACTCTATGAAGGAGTAAATACTCATCAAGGCACAATGGGTGTAATCACTTATATGAGAACAGATAGCTTAAATTTAGCCAAAGAAGCAATCCAAAATGCAAGAGAATTTATCAAAAATAATTTTGGAGAAAAATATCTCCCTAATAAAGCTAATGTCTATACCACAAAAGCTAAAGGAGCTCAAGAAGCTCATGAAGCAATACGTCCTACAAATCTGGACTTTACCCCAGAAATTGCAACCAAATTTTTAGATAAAGACGAGTTAAAACTTTATGCCTTAATTTACAATCGTTTTTTAGCCTGTCAAATGAATCCTGCTATCTCTGGAACTCAAAATATTTTTGTAAAAAATGATAGAGCTGTTTTTAAAATAAGTGGTAGAAAAATACTTTTTGATGGATACTATAAAGTATATGGAGATATGGATAAAGATAAAATTTTACCCGATCTTAAAATTGGAGAAAATTTAAAAATACAAAATTTAGAAATGAATTCTCATTTTACAGAACCTCCTTCAAGATACTCTGAAGCAGGACTAGTAAAAAAACTTGAAAGTTTAGGCATAGGAAGACCTTCTACTTACGCCCCTACTATCTCTATACTTACAAGCCGTGATTATGTAAAGATTGATAAAAAACAATTAATTCCTAGCGAAATAGCTTTTGTAGTTACTGAGATGCTTGAAAAGAACTTTAGTGATATAGTAGATAGTAAATTTACTTCAAATTTAGAAAATACACTTGATGAAATCGCTGAAAATAAAGCTAATTGGCAAGAAACTTTGAAAGAATTTTATTATCCTTTTATAAAAAAAATAGAAGAAGGAAAAAATAAAATAGCAAGTCAAAAAACTGTTGTAAAACTAGGAGAACTTTGTCCTGAGTGTGGCGGAGAACTTGTTATAAGAAAAGGACGTTTTGGTGAATTTGTGGCGTGCTTAAATTTTCCAAAATGCAAATATTCAAGAAATTTAAACAACGAAAATAAAAATGAAGACCAAAATTCTACAAAAGCTAAAACAAACTCAACAGGCATAATTTGTCCAAGCTGTAAAAAAGGTGAAATTGTAGAACGCTTTTCAAAACGTGGAAAATTTTATGGTTGCAGTGCTTATCCAAAATGTAATTTTATAAGCAAATATAAACCAAGCGATGAAATATGCGAAGAATGTGGTGAAAATTTAGTGATTAAAGAACTTAAAAAAGGCACATTTTTAGAATGCCTTAAATGTAAAATAAAAAAAGAAATCAAAGACTAATTCTACTTATGAAAATGGAATTTATTTTACATTTTCATAATTTTTATTAATTTTATAAATTAAAACATTTACAAAACAATACAAAATTATTAAAGTTTAAAAAGGAGACTAAAATGCAAAAACAATACATCAAAGCTGATGTTATTTTAAGTTTAGGATCTGCTTGTCGCACTGCACATCACTTAAGAAAAAACCATTTAAGATTATTTTCTTCTCCGCTTGATTGGATGGTAAGTGGTGATTTAGATATAATTTATGATTTATTTTGCAATGATTTTAAAGATTTTTTCTTAAATTATGAAGTAGTTAAACATTCTAAAAAAGGCGATAAGGCAGATGAGCCAATTCATGTTAAAGATGTCAAATATGATATTTTATCCATTCATCATTTCTTTGCTAATGAAGATTTAAAAATTCAAAGCAAAAGAGTCAATGAACAAAGCATTTATCGCTGGAATAAAATCAAACAAAAATTACTTTTAGCCAAAAATATTGTTTTTATCCATTGCGGTAACTTTGAACTAGAAAAAATAAAAAAATTTTTAACAAAAACTTCTCTTCTTTTAAAAAGAAACGGGGGGGGGAATAATATAAAATATTATTTTATAAATATTAGTTCAAACGAAAATTTAAACGAAAATGAAATTTATATAGATGAATTTAAATTTAATGAAAATTTACATATCATAAACTACACTATCAATGATTCTTATAATGGTTTTATAGGAAATGCATCTGCTTGGAAAAAAATTTTAAAAAGCTTAAAAATGCCACTAAAAATTAAAATAAAAAATGCTATTAATGATTTTTTTATCCGTTTAAAAAGAAGCTGCAAAAGAAGAATAGCTTTTTTTACAAAAAAATACAAAAATGATATCAATGAATTTCATTAAAACTTACCTACCCTTAATGATAAAAATGCCAAATCTAAAAACCCACTTAAAACATTAAAACAAAATAAATTTATTAAATTAAGGCTTTTTTGTTAGAATGCAAATTTTAATTACTAAATAGGAGAAGCAATGCAAATTATGCTTTGTGCTATATGCAATATAGCAAGCGGAGGATGTAGCGAAGATTGTAAATACTGCACTCAAAGCTCTTTTGTTAAAACAAATATTTTAAAATATAAAAGAAAAGATATCAAGCAAATTATTTTAGAAGCTAAAATGGCTAAAAAAAATCATGCTCTAGGATTTTGTTTGGTAACTGCAGGGCTTGGACTTGATGATGAAAAATTAGAATATGTTTGCGAAGCTGCATATGCGATACAAAAAGAAGTTCCTAATTTATTTCTTATAGCTTGCAATGGTATGGCAAATGTGGAACAACTTAAAGAACTTAAAAAAGCAGGAATTTTCTCTTATAATCACAATCTTGAAACTTCAAAAGAATTCTTTCCAAAAATTTGCACCACTCATACTTGGGAAAGTAGATTTAATACAAATCTTAATGCCAAAGAAGCAGGATTAATGCTTTGTTGTGGCGGAATTTACGGAATGGGAGAAAGTGAAGAGGATAGAATAAGCTTTAGAAAATCACTACAAGAATTAAAGCCTTTTTCAACTCCGATAAATTTTTTTATTTCTAATGAAAATTTAAATTTAAAAGCTCCAAAATTAAGCGCAGATGAAGCTTTAAAAATAGTGCGTGATACAAAAGCTGCATTACCTGATTCTGTTGTTATGGTAGCAGGGGGACGTGAATTTGTTTTAAAAGAAAGACAATATGAAATCTTTAAAGCAGGAGCTTCTTCTATTGTTATAGGAGATTATCTTACCACAAAAGGAGAAATAGCCTCTAAAGATATTGAAAAACTTGAACAAATGGGATTTAGTTTTGCTTCAGAATGTCATTGAGCACCAAGATTTAATTGATCTAAAAATTCTTGCAACAATAGCTTGTTGTTTATTTTTTTCTCCATATATTGCCAAATCTTTACGACTACCTATTTCTGCAACTGAAATTATTTTAGGCTCCATTGTGGCGTATTTTCATTTTATAGAAGATAGTGAAAATTTTAAACTTTTAGCTAATATTGGTTTTTTCTATCTAATGTTTATTGCAGGTATGGAAGTCAATTTAAGAAATTTTTTTAATATGGAAAAGAGACTTATTAAACAAAGTATTTATTATATATTTTTGCTTTATTCTTTAGCTTCTTTGATAGTCTGGATTTTTAAACTTCATTTTATATTTATTTTGATAATTCCTATAATGAGTGTTGGACTTTTATCTATACTTTTTAAAGATTTTGGTAAGCAATGTTATTGGCTTAATACAGCTATGATTGTAGCTACCTTAGCTGAAGTTATTAGTATAGTTTTAATTACTATCGCAGGAGCTTTTTTAAGAGAAGATACAAATATCATTAATGTGGGTCAAAGTATTTTATATCTTAATATATTTTTAGGGCTTTGTCTTTTAAGTTTTAAAATCCTTGGTATTTTATTTTGGTGGTATCCTGGATTAAAAACTATTTTAATGCCTGAAGAGGACAAAAACGAAAAAGATATAAGATTTTGTATTGCTATTTTTATTTTAATTATTATAGCGATGATTTTTACAAAATTAGAAGTTGCGCTTGGAGCTTTTATAGCCGGTTCTTTCATAGCAACCTTTTTTAATCATAAAAAAGATTTAGAGCACAAACTCTCAAGTTTTGGTTATGGTTTTTTAATTCCTGTATTTTTTATCTATATAGGTTCAACTTTTGATATTAAAATACTTTTAGAATATAAAATCATACTCTATTCTTTTTCTCTCATGCTTTTAATGATGTTTTTAAGGATACTTTGCTCTATGGTTTTTTTAAAGGATATTGGCTTTAAAAACTCAATTTTATTTGCCTTAAGCCACTCCATGCCTTTAACTTTATTAATTGCTGCAGCGACTTTATCTTTTAATGCTAAAATTATTTCTTCAAATTTATATGCTGCTTTAATTTTAACAGCTTTATTTGAGGTTATAATAGTTTTAAGTCTGATAAAAATTGTATCAAACATAAAAAAGGAAAATTAATGAATCTAGATTATTATTTAAATTTGGCTATTGAGGCTGCCTCTTTGGCATCTAAGGCTATAATGCAAACTAGGGATTCTTTAGAAATTTGGAAAAAAGAAGATAAAAGTCTTGTTTCAACGGCAGATATGGTTTCTAATGAAATTATTACACAAAAACTCTCACAAACTAATTTTAAAATTTTCTCAGAAGAAAAAATTTTAAAATACGAAGAAAGAAAAAATCTAGAGTATTTTTGGCTTATTGATCCTCTTGATGGCACAAGTGGTTTTTTAAAAAAATCAGATGAATTTTGCGTTATGATTTCTCTTATAAAAGAACAAAGACCCATTTTAGCCTTAATTCAAAGTCCTAGCACAAACAATGTTTTTTATGCACACTTACACACCCCTGTTTATAAAAATAATACAATTTTAAAAAAAGATGAAAATTTAATAAATCAAAACAAAAACACCGCTCTTTTAAGTGTAAATCATTTAAGCAAAGAAGATGAAAACTTTGCAAAAAAACACAATCTAAAGGCTCTAAATATAGGCTCAGGACTTAAATTTTGTGCCATTTTAGAAGGAAGAGCTGGGGTATATAAAAGAAATGAGAGCTTAAGTATATGGGATATAGCAGCAGGAGATTTTTTAATCAATCAAATTGGTGGTTTTATGGGAGATTTTAATTCAAAACTATTAAACTACAATCAAGAAAGCTATAAAGCTTTACCTTTTATAGCACTTTCAGATAAAAAATTCTTAAAAGATTTTTTATAAGGATAAAAATGAAAATTTTATTTTTAATGCTTTTTTTTCTAAATGTTTTATTATCCAATGATTTCTCGCAAAAAAAAATTTTAAGCATCAAAGCAAATGAAGATCCTTTTGAAATCATTGATTTAAAACAAAACAACCCAATAAATCTTTATAAACAAGAAGCTCTTTTTAACAGCTCAAATATAAACAAAGAAAAACAAAATAATCCCAAAGATGTAAAAACCGATTTTGCTATACTTGTAGGTTTTAAACCGCATTTTGGTTTAGCCTTAAATCAAATTTATATTAAAGCTGATCAATTTTCTTCTTTATTTATGAAAAATTTTTTCTTAAATTCACAACTTCATTTTATAAATTCTAAAGCCAATGAAATATATCAAAATAAAAAATATCTTGATTTATTTAGCATAGATAATAAATTTCATATTTTAAATATTTCCAATTTTTTAAATTATGAAAAAGATAAAAATAAAATCTATTCTCAAATTACAGATTTTCTAATCGTAATGAATTTAAACGAATTTTATATCAATACAACAAATTTTTTTATAACAAAAACAAAAAGTGCTAACGCTCTTATTAATTTTAAAATCATTGATGTTATTACAGGAAAAATAATAAGTAGCAAAAAAATCAAACTAAAACTTTCTCTAGATTCTTATAACGAAGAACAAAGTTATAAGCTTATATTAGATCAAATGCCAAAAATGCTTGCTGAAATTATCGATAAAGAAGATTTTAAAAAATGAAAAATTTTTATATGCAACTAGCCTTAAATGAGGCATGGAAATATCAATTTTTAACCTATCCAAATCCTGCTGTTGGTTGTGTGATCTTAGATAAAAATGAAAAAATTTTAAGCATAAAAGCCCACGAAAAAGCGGGTTGCAATCATGCTGAATTAAATGCTATAAGCGAAGCCTTTAAAAAATTAAAGCCTGAGATTTCTTTACCAAAAGAAGCCAATGCTTTACATGAATTTATTTGCAAAAATCATCAAGGAATTTTTAAAGATAGCATAGCTTTTGTAACACTTGAACCTTGCTCTCATCAAGGCAAAACACCTCCTTGTGCAAAACTCTTTAGTGAACTTAAATTTAAAAAAGTTTTTATAAGTGTTAAGGATGAAAATAAAATAGCTAGTAATGGTGCTTTATATTTAAAAAAACAAGGCATTGAGGTTGAATTTGGAATTTTAGAAGAAGAAGGCAAAAAACTTTTAAAACCTTTTTTAAAATGGCAAAAAGAACAATTTAAGCTTTTTAAACTTGCTCTTTCGATGAATGGTTCACCCTATGGCAAAATAGTAAGCAATGAATTAAGTCGCACTTATGCTCACCAAATAAGATCAGCTATTGATCTACTTGTTATCGGTGGAGAAACTATAAGAGCGGATAGACCTATACTTGATGCAAGACTTTGCAAAGGCAAAGCTCCCAATATTTGCATAAAAACTCATAAAAATTTAGAAGAATTTGATAAAAACATCCCTTTATTTAAAGTTCCAAATCGCAAGATTTATACTCATATCCCAGAGGAAGCAAAATTTATAATGTATGAGGGCGGAGAAAATTTTTTAAAAAATTTCAAAGATGAAATAGATATGTTTTTAATCTTTCAAAGCTCTAATTTAAATAATAAAGAAAATATCAAAATACCTTTAAATTTAACCCCGCTTTTTAAAGCTAATTTAGGAGAAGATAGCTATGGCATTTATGAGTTTTGATATTTTTTTATATGCAAAAACAGATTTAAGAATGTTTAATATAAAAGAGATAAATTTAGAAAAAAAAGGTGTATTTAACTATGAAATAAAAGCTAAAAAAGATAAGCTGAATCCTTATGATGAAAGCTTTGTTTATAGTGATAAAAGTGAAGATATTTTTGAAGCAAATGATGAAATTATTATCTCAAATCTTGGTAAAAAAATCATACTTTTTAATAACTACTCAAAAAATATTAATAATTTTAAAAAAGCAAAAAAAACTCATTTATTAAATCTAGCCCTTTTAGGCTCTTTAAATATCTTTTTTATAATCCTTGCTTTTTTAAATAACTTTAATACAATCAATTGCTTTTTAGTGCTTTTTGGTCTTTTGTTTTTAACTATGGGACTCATTAATTTAAAACTACTTAATAAGCAAATTCATATTTTAAAAAATTTCAAAAGCGAAGAAATGAAACAATTTTTAGAAAAAAATCATTAAAAGAGATATTTAACTTTGCATTTAGTCGATTTCATTTAAAATGGATAAGTAATTAATTATAGATTTTATAAATCAAGAAGAAGCTATGAAAAAGATAGTTGCTTTACTCGTGGTACTTTAGTTTTTTAAACGCTGATTTTAAAAAAGTAGATACATATGTTTTGATTTTAAAGAAAAGCTTAGAAAGTGTAATTCTTTACTTACAAATTCAAAGACAAATGTGTCGCTTAAATAAAATCAATAAATAAAGGAGGAAATAATGTTTGCATCTGTCAATTCTCAAAATACTTTATTTTCTTATGAAAATTTAAACATTGAGAAAAAAGAACTTGTAAAATTACAAAATGAAAACAAAACTCCTTTAGAAATTCCAAGTGATCAAATAGGTGGTGTTAGAGTTATCTTTGAAGATAAAAATAAAAATTTAATCAGTATAAATTTAAGTGAAGAAAATTTCAAAAGCTTACAAGAAAATTTTAGATCTTATACAAATTATATCCCAAAAGAAGATGGCTCTATAAGATTAAACGCAGAAGCTGAGAATTTCATCTCTTCGTGGTTTAATACTGCTTTAAATTTAGATAGTGCAAAAATAAATTCAAATCTTTATGATGATTATAATCTTATGTCTTTTAAAAAAGATAGACCTACTTTAAATCAAAGCCTAAATCAGCTTGGAAAAAGTAATTTTAATGCCATAGATGAAAATGCAAATATCACCCAAAAGCTTAATTTTTTAATTGATAAAGATGTCAATAAAGATGGCAAAATTGAATTAGGAGAATCAAAACCCGATGAACCCAAAGAAATATTAAATTCTCTTAGAGAAAGTTTAAATGGATCTTCAAAGATTACTGATAGAATAGATCCTCAAAAAATAAATGAAGAACAAAAGAAAAAAATAAAAAAAGTTGATAATAAAAAAGAAGAAGATTTGCTTAAAAAAGCACAAGAAAAAGGTTTAAGTGCATTAAGTGCTAATGAGCAAGAAAAGCTAAAAACACAAAATCCTAAGGAATTTAAAAAATTACAAGAAAAATCTTTGCAAAATTTAAGCTTAAATTTAAACAAAGACTTTAATCAAATAAAACTTGTAGATAAATTAGTCTAAAAGGTATTTAAATTTATACCTTTTAGAGCGTTACTTATAGTTTTACTTATAAAATTAGAACTACTAATACTTAATTTATCTAAGAATCTATCTAATTTATCCTCTTCTTTCCAAATAGGGTTTTTAACCCCTGCTAAATGCTCTAATTCTTTTTTAGCGTTTTCATAATCACTAAGCTCATCAATAAGCTTTAAATCCTTTGCTTCTTTAGCCAAAAACACTCTTGCATTAGCCCAAGTATCTTTTTGATCAAGATTTAAACCACGCTCTTTTGCTACATAACTTGTAAAAAGATCATAACTTTGATTGATTAAATTTTGTAAATATTTTTTTTCCTCAGCAGTCCAAGCCCTTGTAAAAGTTCCAGCACTTTTAAATTCTCCTGCTTGCAAACTTTGCTCTTTAATACCAAGCGTATTTACCAGCTCACTTATATCAACTCCTTGCATAATAACTCCTATAGATCCTATAAAACTTGCTGGATTAGCTAAAATTTTATTTGCACCTACTCCTGCCAAATAACTTCCGCTTGCCATAGTTCCACTTGCATAAACAACTACAGGTTTTTTTTCTTTTAAATTTTTAATTGCTAAAGCAAGTTCCATACTTGGTGCAAAAGATCCACCTGGAGAATCTATAACAAAAAGCACCCCTTTTATATTATCATCATTTTTTGCATTAATAATTCTTTCTAAAACTTTTGAGCTATCAAAAATCTCTCCTTTTAAATCAATACGCTCTAAATTTGCAAAATTTGATTTTGAGGCAGAATTTGGCACAAGAATTAAAAAAACAATAAACAAAAAAACAAAAGTTTTAAAATAAGTATTAATAAATCGAATAATTTTTCCAAAAAAATTAAAAAAACACTTTAAAATTTGCATTCTTTTCCTTTAATAAATAATTTTTCAACAAATTTAGCATTAAGAATAAACTGCAAAGGTAATTGTAAATTTTCACATTCTTTCACTTCAAAAAGACTAAAATCAGCACTTTTTCCTATTTTAATTTCTCCTAAATTTAAATTTAAAGCCTTGGCTGGATAAAGCGTTGCCATTAAAATAAGTTTTTTTGCTAATTCTAAAAGATTAAAATCTTTGTGTATAAGTAAATTAGCACGCATTTCATCTAACATAGATAAAGAGATATTTGAACTTAAGCCATCTGTGCCAAGATGAATATTTAAACCACTTTTTAAAGCTTTTTTTAAATCTAGGCTTTTTCCACTTAAAAGACGATTTGAAAATGCACAATGCGTTATAGAATGTAAATTTGTATCTAAATTTTCCCATTCTTTTAAATAAACACAATGAGTAAAAAGTGTTCTTATATCTTTAAAAAGTTTTAAAAAACTATCTACGCTATAAAATGGAACTGGATTAGAAGTAAAGTTTTTTAAATAATCTTTAAATTTCCCTTTTGCAAATCTTAACCAAAAATTCTCAGCCCTACTTTCTAGCAAATGAGTACTAACAAGTAGATTTCGCTCTTTTGCTAAATCAAGAGCAAATTTAGCAAGTTTTGGGTGAGTAGAGTAAGCAGAATGCACTGATACCGCTGGAATAAATAAATCGCTTTTATGCTTTAATGAATCTTGAAATCTTTTTAAAAATTCTTCTTTTTTAACAGCAATTTGATTTTCGTTGCTTCCTAAAATTTCATTAAAAAATATTATACGCATTCCATCTTTGCTTGCCTTAACACAAGGTTTTAAATCACTTCCAAAACTTGAAATTTCGCCTATGGTTGCCGTTCCTGTTTTGCGCATCCAATTTAGTTTTTCTAAAATTAAATCATTCTTAGCTTCTTTGCTAAGTTCATCTCTTGAATTAATAATACTTTTTAACCAAATTAAAAACTCTCCAAAATGTAAAGTATAAGAATTTGCACTAAATTCTAAGTGCGTGTGAGGATTGATAAAAGAAGGAAGCAAAAGCGTGTGTTTATGAGACTTTATAAGCTCTGCTTTAGGATATTTTTTTTGCAAAGTCTCTAAAGAATCTATAGCAATAATTTCTTCTTTAAAAGCCAAGGCCTTTTTTTCTAAAATATTAAATTTTTCATTACATAAAAATATTTTATCACTATAAATTATTTTCATACTTTCCTTTCAAAGCCATAATTGTAACAAAAATTTATTTTAAAATGTTATAATATTAAATTAAAGAATTAATTTTTAAGGTTTAGACTATGAAAATAATGGTAATTCAAGGACCAAATATCAATATGTTAGGTCTTAGAGAAGTTGGAATTTATGGCTTAATGAAAATGGATGAAATTCATGAGCAAATGAAAATTGCCGCATCTGGAAATAATGTTGAACTTGATTTTTTTCAAAGCAATTTTGAAGGAGAAATTGTAGATAAAATTCAAGAATGCTTAGGTGTATTTGATGGCATTATTATAAATGCTGGGGCATACTCTCACACATCAATTGCAATCAGAGATGCAATAGCTGGAGTAGGTTTACCAACTATAGAAGTTCATATTTCTAATATTTATCGTAGAGAAGAATTTAGACAAAAAAGTCTTTTAAGTCCTGTTTGCTCTGGAAGTATAGTAGGCTTTGGACCTTTTGGATATCATCTTGCTTTAATGGGTGTTTTACAAATTTGTGATCAAATTCAAAAAATTAAAGAGCAACAAAATCAACAAAATGCTAAAAATTAATGGAGCAATACGCTTTGAAACAAGTCGTTTTTTTCCTTATTGCAATAAAGGGGTAATTAAACAGAAATATTATGCTTTTATAGGTCTTGGAAGTAATATAGAGCCAGAAAAAAAACGTTTTGATATTTTTTTTAGAAAACTTCTAGATGATAAAAGAATCAAGATTTTAGCTACTTCCCCCTTTTTAATCAATAAGGCATTTGGATTTACAGAACAAAAAGATTTTACTAATGCTGTAATGATCATTGCAACCAATTTGCATGCAAGAGCACTTTTAAAAATTTTACTTTATTATGAGTTAAAATTTAAACGAAAGAGAACTTTTAAAAATGCTCCAAGAACTTTAGATCTTGATCTTTTGTATTTTTCAAAAAAAGTAAGAAAAGATTCTTGGTGTGAAGTTCCACATATTGGAGTTAAAGATAGAATAAGTGTAATTTTGCCTATAGGCTTATTATAAAGGAAAAAATTAATGGGACAACTTATCCATACCTTTACTGTAGAAGATACCGAAGAGATTATACCGAAAGTTAAACAAGACTATGGAGATAAAGCTTTAATTATAACCAATAAACAAATCAGACCAAAAACCATTAACCGTAAAGGAATTTATGAAGTAATGGTAGCCATAGAAGAATCAGACTATGAAGAACATCTTAAAAAGATGGGAAAAACTCTGCCAAATAAACAAACCAAACAAGCTAACTCTTATCAAAAAATAGAACAATCAAAAATTTCAAAAAACTTAGAAGATGAAGATGTTGTTTTAGACTTTTCATCTAATCTTAAAACACCTCCTTTAAAAGAAAAACTTCCAAGAAATAATCTTGAGAATATAAAAGAAAAATTATCAGAAGTTAGTAGCGAAATTTCAAAAGTAACTAACACGCCATTGCCAAACTATGAGCCAACTCCAAACTATAATAAAAAAATAGAATCTTTTGAAAAACAGATTAATAAGCTTAATGATAAAATGAATTTGCTTGTTGATATGATGTGGGATGATAAAGCTGAAGCTAGAAAAAATCTTGTTATACCGCCAGAATTTGCGAGTATTTATAAACAAGCCAAAGAAAGCGGTATGAAAGAAGAGCATTTAGAAGCCATAATGAAAGCAACTATTGAAAATATGCCAACAGCTATGAAAACCAATAAAGAAGCTGTGCAAAAATATTTTTATTCGCTTTTACGCAGTATTTTGCCTTGCCGCGTAGAAAGTGAAATTAAAAAGCAAAAAATTATGATGTTAGTAGGCCCAACAGGAGTTGGAAAAACTACCACTTTAGCAAAACTTGCTTTTCGCTATGCTTACGGAGATAAACGCTATAAAACTGGAATTATTACTTTAGATACCTATAGAATTGGTGCTGTGGAGCAATTATTTCAATATGCAAAAATGATGAAATTGCCTATCATTGATAGTATAGAACCAAAAGATTTAGATGAAGCTATTAAAAGTTTAAATAATTGTGAAGTAATCTTAGTCGATACCATAGGAAATTCTCAATATGACCAAAACAAACTTGCAAAAACCAAAGAATTTTTATCTCATTCTAATGCACAAATTGATGTAAATTTAGTAATTTCAGCTAATACCAAGCATGAGGATTTGGTCGAAATTTATAAAAATTTTTCTTTCTTAAATATTGATACGCTTATTATTACTAAATTTGATGAAACAAAAGTTTTTGGTAATATTTTTTCTTTAATTTATGAAACAAACATTCCTCTTAGTTTTTTCTCTATAGGTCAAGAAGTTCCTGATGATTTAGAGGTTGCAAATAGCGACTTTTTGGTGCGTTGCATTTTAGAAGGTTTTAACAAAGGAAAAGCAAGTGAATAATCAAGCTAATAAATTAAAAAATCTAATGAATGAAAATAAAAATAAAAAATCTAAAAATACACATTTTATTTCCATCACAAGCGGAAAAGGTGGGGTGGGCAAAAGCACTATAAGTGCTAATTTAGCAAATGTTTTAGCCTCCAATAACTATAAAGTAGGACTTTTTGATGCGGATATAGGCTTAGCAAATTTAGATGTAATTTTAAATATACGCATACAAAAAAATCTTTTACATGTCTTAAAAGGTGAATGCTCTTTAGAAGATATTTTAATAGAAGTAAAACCAAATTTATGGCTCATACCAGGAGAAAGCGGAGATGAGATATTAAAATACAATGATAAAAATATCTATGAAAGATTTTTAAATCAAGCAAGTATTTTAGATGAGCTTGATTTTTTGATTATTGATACAGGAGCGGGTATTGGAGGAAATATTTTAAATTTCTTGGAAATGTCAGATGAAGTTATAATCGTTACTGTTCCTGATCCAGCAGCAATTACTGATGCTTACGCGACTATTAAAACTACTTCTAAAACTAAAGAAAATTTATTAATGATTTTCAATATGGTCAAAAATGAAAATGAAGGATTAAAAGTTTTTGAAAATATTAAAAAAGTCGCCGATGCAAATATAAAAAATCCTCTAAAATTAGAATTTTTAGGATTTTTAGCAAGCAGTAAAGATGTAAGCTCAAGCATTAAAAAAAGAACCTTATTTACTGATGATAATACAAGCTCTAGCGATGAACTTAAAGCTCTTGCTTCAAAACTTTTATATAGATTGGAACAAAAAGTGCTTAATAATGTTTCAAATAGAAGTTTTTCGAATTTCTTTAGAAAAATTATAGAAAGATTTTAAAAAAGAGAAAATATGAGAGCTGAAAATTACGTAGCATTTTTTACTGTTTGCGGTTTCTTTATAGGACTTTCATTTAGCGTTATTAGTGTAGATGAAGCTTTTGATATTATTTTGTTTACATGCTTTATTACTTTTGCTTTTTATATTTTTGCACATATTGCTATAATGAATTTTATAGATATCAAAAAAATTAGTGGTCGTATTTTTAATAAAAATGATTATGAAAAAACTAGTAATAATATTATTAATGATTTAATCATTCGTGAGAAAAAAATGGATATAATTTTGGAGAAGCTTAATCAAGAAAGAGAAAGTCTTAAAAAGAATGACCCAAAAGAAAGAAACAAAAATGCTAAAAAAGCCGCCTAAAGCCTATGAACAAATGATCAAAAAAGAACAAGATGATCTTGTTGTAGCTTATATGCCCGCTTTGCGTGCTATGGCTTTTAAACTTAAAGAAAAACTCCCTTCAAGCATAGATGTTAATGATTTAATTAGCACTGGTGTTGAAGAAATGATTAAACTCTCGCGCAGATACGATAAAGAACAAAATGATAATTTTTGGGGTTTTGCAAGAAAAAGAGTTAATGGATCCATGCTTGATTATTTAAGAAGCTTAGATGTAATGAGTCGTAATAACAGAAAAATTATTAAAAGTATTGATAATCTCATAGATGAATATTATCAAGAATACGAAAGCGAACCTGATGATGAGTATTTGGCTAAAAAACTAGACCTTGATATAGAAAAAGTCAGAGAAGTAAGAACAGCTCATGCAATAAGCTATACTCTTCCTTTAGATGAACAAATAGAGCTTTATAATGAAGATAATACTTTAGAAAAAATTGAAAAAGATGAGCTTTTAGAAAAAATTAATGAAATTCTAGAAGATTTAAAAGAACGTGATCAACTCATCATTCAGCTTTATTATTATGAAGAACTTAATCTTAAAGAAATAAGCGAAATTTTACAAATAAGCGAAAGCAGAATTTCTCAAATTCACAAAAAACTTCTTAAAAAAATAAGAGAAAGGCTTTCTTAATGGCTGAAATACTTTCTCAAGAAGAAATTGATGCTTTACTTGAAGTTGTAGATGATAACACAGATACGCCAGTATCCTCCAACAATAAAGACGATAAAGAAGAAAGAAATATAGTCGTTTACGACTTTAAAAGACCTAATAGGGTTTCTAAAGAACAATTAAGAACCATTAAAGGTATCCACGACAAACTCGCAAGAAATCTTGCCTCTCAAATTTCATCTATGATGAGAAGCATAGTAGAAACTAAACTGCATTCAGTTGATCAAATGACTTATGGTGAATTTTTAATGTCTTTACCAAGTCCTACAAGCTTTAATGTTTTTTCCATTAAACCTTTAGATGGTAACTGTGTTTTAGAAATTAACCCAAGTATCGCCTTTCCAATGATCGATAGGCTTTTAGGAGGTCAGGGTGATAGCTATGAGGCCTCGCGCGAACTCACAGATATAGAACTTAATTTATTGGATTCTATTTTGCGTATTATTATGCAAAGACTCAAAGAAAGTTGGGCAAGTGTTACTGAAATTTATCCTAGTATTGAAGCAAAGGAATCAAGTCCGAATGTAGTCCAAATAGTTTCTCAAAACGAAATCGTCATTATGGTTGTAATGGAAATTATCATAGGAAATTCAAGCGGCATGGTAAACATTTGCTATCCGGTTGTACATTTAGAATCTATTCTTTCTCGCTTAGCAAATCGTGATATAATGATGGGAGAAACCTCAGCTAAAAAATCTCGTAATAAAGAACTAAAAACTCTCATTGGTCGTGCCGAAGTTGTTTACGAGGCTATTTTAGGAAAGACTTTAATTAGTGTGCATGAATTTTTAGAGCTTAATCAAGGAGATATTTTACGCCTTGATAGAGAAGCTGATGATAAAGCCATAGTTTGTATTGATAAAAAAGAAGTTTTTTTAGCACAAATTGGCTTACATCGTTTTAGAAAATCGATTAAAATCTTAGAACTTATTAGAACCGACAAAGACGAAATTAAAGAAATTCTTGAAAAATATGAAGAAGAAAGAAAAGCAAAAGCCAACGTTTATGATCAAGAAGAAACTCAAGAGGAGGAGGATGAAATATGATTAATGAATTTTTAAAGCTATTTACAAATGAATGTATAAGCACAATAGAAGGCTTAACAGGTAAAAGTGCTGAATTTAGTGAATATAAAGAATTTGATATTTCAACCCAAGATACGCTAAAGCCTCCTTTGGTTTATGTAGATTTTAATATAAATCCAACAGGTAAAATAGGAATTTTAGCTAGTGCTGTTTTAATGAGTGCTATTGGTGAATGGATGATGGGAGAAGAAGAAATTACCAAAAATGATCAACTTGGTGATGACGAAATGGATGCAGCTAAAGAAGCGATACAAAATATTATTTCTGCTTTTTCTACAAGTTTAGGAGCCCAAAAAGAAATTCCTAAAATAGAATTTAATTTTAACTCTTGCAAATTTAGCTCTGAGCAACCCGAGCTTAAAGATTTTATTAAAATTTATCTTTATGATGTAAAAATAGAAGATTTAAATGAACAAATTTCTTTAGTAATGGATAAAAATTTTTATAATTTACTTACACAAAAAGAAGATGACAATACCAGCAATAATAGCGATGCTAAAGATAATGATAAAAAAATTGCATTAAGCGAAGAGCTTAGAAATATAAATCTTATTATGGATGTAAGGCTTCCTGTTCGTGTGCGTATAGGAAATAAAAAAATGCTTTTAAAAGATGTTTTAACCATGGATATAGGTTCTGTTGTAGAGCTTAATCAATTAGCCAATGATCCCTTAGAAATTTTAATTGGAGAAAAAAGAATTGCTTATGGAGAAGTTGTTATAGTTGATGGGAATTTTGGAGTTCAAGTAACTGAAATTGGAAGCAAAAAAGAAAGATTAGAACAACTTAAATGAAAAATGTAAAACTTGATATAGAAAAATTTGAAAATATCCCTGATTTTCCAAAAGCTGTTACTTTTTTTGGTTCAGCAAGATTAAAAGAGGATAGCATTTATTATAAAAAAGCCAAAGAGTTAGCAAAAAAATGTGTTGAAAATGATTTTTGCGTTATCAGTGGCGGAGGTGGGGGAATTATGAAAGCAGCAAATGAAGGTGCTTTTAAAAATAAAAATAATAAAACTTCCATACAATCTGTAGGTTTTAATATTTTTTTACCCTTTGAACAAAAACTTAATGATTTTATAGAGTATAATATCACTTTTAAGAGCTTAGCCATACGCAAAATGGCTCTTATTCAAAAGAGTCTAGCTTTTGTGATCTTCCCAGGCGGCTTTGGAACTTTAGATGAGTTATGTGAAATTATCACACTAAAACAACTTAAATTTAAAGAAAATGTTCCTATTATTTTATTTGGGAAAGATTTTTGGCATAGCTTTGATGAATTCGTCAGAAATTCTTTGCTTGAATATAATCTTATCACAAAAGGAGATGAGTTAAAGTATAAAATCACTGACGACTTAGATTTTATCATTCAAACTTTAAAGGAACAATTATGAAAATTCTAGTCGCAATGAGCGGAGGAGTTGATAGCTCAGTAACTGCCTATAAACTTAAAAATTTAGGTCATGAAGTTATAGGATGCTATATGAAACTTCACGGAAAACCAAATTATCATGAAGAAAATATAAAAAAAGTTCAAAAAGTAGCAGATTTTTTACAAATCCCTTATCATATTTTAGACTTACAAGAAGATTTTAAAAATAAAGTATATATGCCTTTTGTTAATACCTATAAAGAAGGAAAAACTCCTAATCCTTGTGCTTTATGTAATCGTTTTATCAAACTTGGAAAACTTTTAGAATTTGCTAAAAGTTTAGGCTGTGAAAAACTTGCCACAGGACATTATGCAAGACTTGAAAATGGATATATCAAAGTAGCTTTTGATGAAAGCAAAGATCAGAGTTATTTTTTGGCAAATGCCGATAAAGAAGCTTTAAAATACCTTATTTTTCCACTTGGAGAGATGAAAAAAGAAGATGTTAAAGCTTTTGCTTCTACCATAAAAGAATTAAAATCTTTTGCTACTCAAAAAGAAAGTTCAGAAATTTGTTTCGTTGAAGATACTTATATCAAAGTTTTAGATCAATTTATGGATACAAAAATACCAGGAGAAGTTTTAAATAGCGATGGAAAAGTTATAGGAAAACATGAAGGTTATATGCACTATACCATAGGAAAAAGAAGGGGATTTGAAGTGCGTGGAGCACATGAGCCTCATTTTGTTTTAAAAATAAATCCAAAAGAAAATCAAATTGTAGTGGGAACTAAAGAAGAGCTTAAAGTTAATAAATTTAATTTAAAAAATATTAATCTTTTTATAGATGCTAAAGAACTCGACTGTGAAGTAAAAATCCGCTACCGATCTAAATCAACACCTTGTAAAGTAGTTATTAATGATGATAAAAGCGCTAATATCATTTTAAATGAGCCAGTTTATGGTTTAGCAAGCGGTCAAATGGCTGTATTTTATGATAATGATAAAGTTATAGCTAGTGGTTTCATAGAATAAGTTTATATTTTGTAATTATCTTAAACAAATAGATAATTACAATCATCATTTGAAAATATTTTTAAACTACCTATGACAAAACATATATTTTGGACTGTATTTTATATTTTTTAACAAAGCAATAAAAAAGCTACGAACTAGATTAAATGATTTCCTTCTTGCAAGAAATGAAAAATTTAACAAAATAAAACTAAGCAAAAAAAATAAACTCTAATCACGATCATAAAATGATCAATTTTTAAGTTGATAATTAATTGGTATTAAAATCTTAATATTTTTACTATATTTTGGGAAATTTTTAGACGCTAACTGTATAGTTTTTAAAGCACTTTCGTCTAATAATTTATATCCTGAACTTTGCATAATTTTTAAATACTCTAATTTTCCCTCCTGTTTCCATAAAAACTCAATTAAAACTATACCCATCATACGCATTTTAATTGCTTGTCTTGGATAAACCAAAGAATCTTGTATAGCCTTTTTAATTTCTTGTAAAAAAGGATGATTATCGCCAAAATTTATACTTTCTGTTTCTGTTTTTTGATTTACAGCTTGATTGGAATTTAAATTATTAAATTCTTTAGATTTAACAACTTCATTAGATTTGTGTAATTTTTCGTTTACAATAGGCTTTTTTTTGTATTTTTTTATTTTTTGGGTTTTGATTACTTTTTCTTTTATAGGTAAAATTGGCAAAATTGGAACATTTTGTTTTTCTTGTTTTATGGTATTATCTTGAGATGGACTAGAAATAGCAAACTGTTTCATTGAGAGAGAAAATGCCTCTTGACTCTTAAATTCTATTTTAAACAAAGTAACACTAGAAAATAAAAAAAATAATAAAGGCAAAAAAAATAAAAAAGAAATATAAAAAGCTTGAAATTTATGATTTTTTAATATATTAGTCATTTTTTTTCTCAGTTAAAATTTGAAAATTTTCGTGCTTTTTAGCTTTTAATAAATCAATAACTTTTACAAAGCTTTCAAATTTTGAATCTTTATCGCTTTTTAGCTCCACTATAGTTTTAGGATTTAAATTATCAATAGTATGTTTAAGCTCATCTAAGCTTATCTTTTTATCATCGACATAAAAAATATTTTGTGCATCAATACTAATAGAAATTTTTTCTTCTTTTTCACTCATATTTATACTGCTTTGACTTGATGGGAGATTAATTTTTATACTTCCTTGCGCTATAAAAGTAGAAATACTTAAAATTATAGCAAGTAAAACAAGCATAATATCAATAAAAGGGACTATATTTAACCCTTCATTTTTTGGAAGCTTAATCATCTTTATTCTCATTAGAAATTCTAAAAGAATTGCTAAGAAGCGATACTTTGCGCAATAAAGCATTATAAGCAATTAAAACAGGAATAGCCACTAAAAGTCCTAAAGCTGTTGCTTTAAGCGCTAATGAAAGTCCTATAACTATGGATTTTACATCTATATTACCAGCCAAACCCATTTCATAAAAGGTTATCATTATACCTATAACAGTTCCTAAAAGTCCTATATAAGGGGCATTAGAATAAATAATATAAAGTGTTGTCAAATTTTCACTTATTGCATCATCAAATTTTTCTTGATTTTTATAATCTTTAAAATTAAGTTTTTTAAAAAACAATATTCTTTCTACGACACACCAAAATGCTATAAAAGCCATAAAACCTAAAACTACAAAAATAATTAAATCTATATAATTTTTTAAAAATTCCATAAAAAACTCCAAATGTAGTTTACGATTATATTAAAAGAACTCTGAATTTAAAATTAATATCTATTATCAAATTTATTTAAAAAATTTTTATACTCACTTCACAATTTATTATTACAATTCATTTAAATTAATTTTTAAGGAGTTTAATATGAAAAAAATATTTTTTGCAATTTTAGCTTTTGCAGCATTACTTTACGCTGATATGGTTGTTTCAGTTGATTCTTTACCTCAAAATGCTCAAAAATTTATCCAAACTTATTTTAAAGGAACTCAAATAGCTCTTGTAAAAAAAGATATTGACTCTTTTGATGTTACTTTAAATGATGGTACAGAAATTGATTTTATCATAAATGGAGAATGGAAAGAAATTGATGGCAATTATAAAGCTATACCAACTGGATTTTTACCTACTAATTTAATTTCTAAAGTTCAAGCTTCTCAAGCAAATGCACAAATTATAGAAGTAAGCAAAGAAATTAACGGTTATAAATTTAAATTTAATAATAATATGAAAGTTTATACAGATATAAATGGAAATATTTTAGGACAAAAATTTGATGATTAAAATAAAGCTTGTTTTTTAAACAAGCTTTTCAATCCAAATCATTCTCCTGGAAAGTAGTTTGGATTCTTCCAAGGTCCATATTTAACTTTTATATATTCTTTTGGATCTAAATTCTGCTGTGGTGATGCAAAATATTCTGGTTTTAAAGAAGGGGATTTACTATAAGCAGTATCAAGCCCTGCGCGATTTTCAGTTGTTACAATTGGCATTCTTACAAAACCTGTATTCACATAAGCTGCAATATCAAGCGCATCATCATCACTTAAAATAGGATTATCATAGCTTGCGCCATAAGGCATAGCCGACTTTAAAAATCTTGCTAAAAAAGGTATCATAGACATATGTCCTCCATCAGGATAAATGAGCAACGACGGATAAAGATGACCTCCACCTTGTGCATAGTTTTCATTTTTAATCCCTAATCCATTTTCGCCATGACAAGCCATACAATTTTCTTCAAAAAGTTTTTTTCCACGCACAGGATTGGCTGGGCGATTAGGAAATTTCATTTTAGCAAAAAAATCTCCCTCAAGTCTTACCCCATCTTTAATTCCATAAGCTTTTTTAAGCCATTTAAAATAAGCTAAAATTGCTTTCATTTCTTTAGAATCATCAGGGAATTTATGAGAATCTGTTCCGCCCATACCACGAATCCTATCCTCTAAAGAAATAATCTTCATTGTTTCTATATCAAGCTTTGGATAATTATTTATAACATTTAAAAAAGGAATAACATATTTTTTAGTGCCAGGCAAACCATTATTATCATCCATATGGCAAGCTATACAATTAACCTCATTATTAGTCATTTTAAGCTTCCCTTTAGGTCCTAATGTACTTTCTGTTTTGCTTAAAAGTTGTATGCCATAACGAATTAATTTTCCCTCTTCTCCTTTTGGCACATCATCAATGCTTAAATTTTTAATTGGCCATTGTTGTATAGGTCTTTTAGAAAATTCTTCAAAATACTTAACACCTTGCTTGTCGTTAAGCTCTTCTCCAATATTATAATCTTTAAAATTTTTAGCATTAGCCAAACAAATCAACACAAAAATTAAAAATATTTTTTTCATTACTAAAACTCCTTTTATAACATTAGAACCATTTTAGCAAATTAAAAGTTTAATTAAAAACAAAAAATTAATTTAAAAATTTATTTTTAATTATTTGTAGATTTTTTTCCAAATTTTTTAAATTATGTTCTACAGTTTGTTTAAAATCAATAAAAAACGGACTTGTTAAAGTAGAAATTAAATAGTTCTTTTCTTTTCCAAAACAGAACTCAACACTAAAAAATTTATCCTGCAATTTAGTATAAATTTTTTCTTCATTATCAAAATAAGTTTTCTCATTTATTTTTAAAAATTCAATTAAAATACCACAAAAATAACGCTTCCTTTCATCTATAAATTGCAAATCATAAATAATAAAATCTTTAAATTCGAAAGTATTAAAGCTCTTAAATTCGCTTAATGTTTCGCTTAAACCCAAAGCTTCAAATTCTTTTTGATTAATTCCAGTTTGTTTGAATTTTGCTTTAAAACGATATAAAAATGATCTTAGGATATTAATTTCTAGTTCTTTTTGACTTTTTTTAAGTTTTCTACTTGCAAAACGAAAGAAAAAAATTCCGGCAAAAATAGCCAAAATTAAAGCTATAAGCAAATCTTTAGTAAAAACAAAAGCTAAAAATCCAACAAGAAAAGCCTCTATAATGCTTAAAAATTTTAAAATAGCCAAACGCTTTATAATAAAAACTCTTTGATTTTCCAAATCCTGCATTCGCTATCCTAAATTTAAAACTATGATGATAAACTTTTTTAGAAAAATTTCAAATTTAAAATTTTATAAAAGCAAAATCTAATTTTAAGATTTTGCTTTTTCCATTCTTTTTCTTTGAGTTGGATCAAGATAACGTTTACGCACACGAATATTTTGCGGGGTAACCTCAACAAGCTCATCTTCTTCTATCCACTCTAAAGCCCTTTCTAGACTTAATTTTCTAGGAGGTACAAGCTTGATAGCATCATCGCTTCCACTTGCTCTAACATTGGTAAGATTTTTCCCTTTAATAGGATTTACATCCAAATCATTAGGACGTGAGTGTTCTCCTATAATCATACCTGTATAAACCTTAGTTTGAGGATCAATAAAAAGCACACCTCTATCTTGTAAATTAAAAAGAGAATACCCTAAAGCAACACCATTTTCCATAGAAATTAATGCTCCATTATTTCGCTTTTCAACTGTACCACCAAAAGGACGAAACTCTAAAAAACTATGATTCATTATTCCTTCGCCCTTGGTATCTGTTAAAAATTGACTCCTAAAACCTATAAGTCCACGTGCTGGAATTTCAAATTCTAATCGCGTTTGTCCATCTCCTGTTGGCACCATAGTTTTCATTTCAGCTTTTCTTTTGCCAAGTTTTTCTATCACAGCCCCGCTAAATTCATCTGGCACGTCTATAACTAAATGTTCAAAAGGCTCTGTTTTAACTCCATTTTCAACCTTTACAATAACTTCGGGCCTTCCCATACAAAACTCAAAACCTTCACGACGCATATTTTCAGCCAAAATAGTGATTTGAAGCTCGCCTCTACCGCTTACTTTAAATTTTCCTTCGCCACTATTTTCATATTTCATGGCAATATTTGTTTTCATTTCAGCTTCTAGACGTTCTGCAATTTTATTCGAGGTAACATGTTTGCCTTCGGTTCCTGCTAATGGGCCATCATTGACAGAAAAAACTATACTCAAAGTTGGCTCTTCTATATGCAAAGGATCAAGAGGCATAGGGTTATTAGGATCTACAATACTATCTCCTACATCTAAAGCTTCAAAACCAGCAATAGCCACTATATCACCACTTTGTGCTTCATCAATATCCATTTTTTCTAAACCCATAAAACCTATAAGTTTTGAAATTCTTCCATTTACTTTAGTTCCATCAGCTTTTGCAAGCATTACACTTTGATTTTTTTTCACACTTCCATTAAAAATTCTTGCAATTCCTATTTTGCCCACAAAATTATCATAGCCTAATGTAAAAACTTGAAGCTGTAAAGGATTTTCATTATTTCCACTTGGAGCAGGAACACGCTCTAAGATTGTTTTAAAAAGGGGTTCCATATTATCACTTGTATCATTTAAATCAAGTTTTGCATAACCATTTTTTGCTGCTGCATAAACTATAGCAAAATCAAGTTGCTCATCATTTGCATCTAAAGCTACAAAAAGATCAAAAATTTCATTGATCACACGCTCAGGATCAGCGGCTGGTTTATCAATTTTATTGATCACTACTATAGGCTTAAGACCTAAAGATAAAGCTTTTTTAACTACAAATTTAGTTTGAGGCATAACTCCTTCTTGCGCATCAACCAAAAGTAAAACCCCATCTATCATTTTTAAAACACGCTCTACTTCTCCACCAAAATCAGCATGACCTGGAGTATCAATAATATTTATCTTAGTTCCCTTATAATTAATAGCAGTATTTTTAGAAAGTATAGTAATACCTCTTTCTTTTTCTATATCATTGCTATCCATCACACGTTCTGAAATTTGCTCTCTATCGCTAAAAGTCCCTGATTGTTTAAGCAATTCATCAACCATTGTAGTTTTACCATGATCAACGTGAGCAATAACTGCAATATTTCTAATATTTTCCAAAATTTTCTCCAAAGCTTCAAAATTTAAAAAATAAAAATTATATATAAAAAATACTTAAAAATTAAAAATTAAAAATTGGAACACTTGTTGCTTTGTTCAATCATGTAAAACCAAAATTGAAGGAAATTAAAATGTCAAAACCATTAAATCAAGAAATTTTAGAAGGATTAAATCCTGAGATTACAATTAAAAAAGATAATACTCTTTTAGAAATTTTAAATCTTTTAGAAATTTTAAAATCAAACACAAATGAAAAAATGGCAAGAATTTCAGGCGAGTTAACAGAATTATTATCTCACAATGAAAATTTTATAAAAATTCAAAAAGCTGATAATTTAAATGAGTTATTACAAATTCTTACAGAAATAAGCAACAAAATGATTAAAGTTCATAATAGCGATTTTCTAAAAGAAAAATTTCCTGTACTTAAAAAAAGTAAATTTTTAAATTATTAAGGATAGTTATGTCAAGCCTAACCTCACAAAATGATATATTAAATTTAAATTCTAGCTCCAATAATTCTAAAACGAATTTTAGCAAAACAGACAAAATAAAAGAAAATAAAAATGCTGAGGTTAAGGATACAAAAAATCAAAAAGAAAGCAACAAAGAAGATACTGAAGATTTTTTAAATTCATTGCTTAATTCTATAGAAGAAACCAATGAATTTTTACCAGATAATATGAAAATCAGTAAAAAAGAAGTTCTTGATGAAGCTTTAAATAAGCTCCAGCAAGGTGCTTTTGATGAAAATGATAAGATAAGTATTTTTGAGTCAGCCTCTTTTATGCAGATTCTTTCTATGCTTGATAAACTAAAAGCTAATTCATCAGATATCAAGCTTGGGAATTTAAGCTCTCAATTAATACAAACTGTTAAAACAGAAGCTAATTTTAATGCTTTAAAAAAAGCAAATAATTTAAGCGAACTGTTAAATATAGCAAAAGATTTAGGCTTAAATGTTAAAAATATAAAAGTGGATCGTTTACTTGATCTAAAGGCCACTTTTCCAAATTTAGATAAAGCAGATTTTTTTAAAAATTCTATTGACAATGTTTTTAAAGAAATTATTCATAATAAAATAACTCATCTTATTAAAAATAAAGAAAGCAACACTAGCACCAACACAAAATCACCCTTAGTGCAAAACAAACTCAAAGAAAAAAATACAAATTCTTTGCTTTCTGAAACTCTAAAAAACCTTGATCTTTTAATTAAAGATAAAAAAGAAAGCAAAAAAAGCAATGAACAAGATTTAAATGAAACCATAAAAACAAAAATTAAAGACATTAAAAATGATATTTTACAAAATCAAGAAACTAAAAAAGAAAACATAAAAGAAGAATTAAAAAATACTAAAACCGAAATCAAACAAGAAAAAACTGAGTCTTCTTTAAAAGATATTAAAACTGAAGCTGATAAAAATTTAGATAATAAAATTAAAGACATCCAAAAAAAAGAACAAATTCTTAAACAAGAAGAAATAATAAAACAAGAAAAAATAGTAAAAAATGATAACCTCAATAAGAATGAAACTATAAAAAATTCCCAAATCATTAGTTCAAATCAAAAAGAATTAAATATTAATCAAAAAGATCTTAAACAAGAAAATCACAAAGATTTAAAACAAGTCAGTCTTGATCAAAAAATCAATCCAGAAAATATAACAGATAAAATTTCAAAAGAGTTAAATAAAAACAATAATTCTACTTTTGATAATAATCAAAATAAAGATTTAAACCAAAATTCAAATAATCAAAATAAAGAAGAAAAATCTATAGAAAAAAATTCTGAAGATTTAAATTCTTTGATTAAAGAATTAAGCAAAATCAATCACAATCAAATCAGAAATGCTACAAATGCAAAAGAAACCTTACAATATTTTTCACAAGATTTAAAAGAAGCTGTAGAACAGTATAAAGCTCCTATTACAAAAATTAGCATCACCCTAAATCCGTCTAATTTAGGAGAAGTTGAAGTAACCTTAGTTCAAAGAGGAAACAATTTACACATTAATTTTAATTCTAATACCAATGCTATGAATCTTTTTATCCAAAATCAGGCGGAGTTTAAAAATTCTCTTGTCAATATGGGATTTACAGGACTTGAAATGAATTTTAGCGATCAAGGAAAAAAAGATCAAAATCAAAATCAAGGAAAAAATCGTAGTGGTTATGGTTTTAAAGATGCTTTAGATAGTCAAAATGAGGAAAAAATTAATCTAGAGCTTGTTTTAGCAAAATATTTCTAAATTGGAATGGTTTTTGCTTTTAATTAAAAAATACTTAATATAAAAAGGATTTTATGATGTCAACAACAACTTGGAATAGCAATCTTAATTGGACAAATACCGCTAATACTAGCACAACTAATAAAACAACCAAAACCGATAGTTCATCTAGCTCTAGTAATAGCTCTGGTATAGTCAGCAACCCAAATGCTACCTTGGATAAAGATGCATTCTTAAAACTTCTTTTAATAGAACTCCAACATCAAGATCCAACTGATCCTATGGATAGCGATAAAATGCTTACTCAAACTTCCCAACTTGCTGCACTAGAAATGCAACAAAATACTAATAACACTATGCAGCAAATGGTTAAGACTATGCAACTACTTTCAAATTCTATGAGCACTGGTATGAGTATCTCTGCTGTAGGTGCTATAGGAAAAATGGCCACAGTTAATGCAAATACTATTAAATTAACTGGTGCTGATGAAGTTATTGCACTTAAAATGTATTTGCCTGAAGATTCCGATGATAAAGGTATTACTTTAGAAGTTTATGATAAAAATAACAAATTAGTATTTTCAGAAAAAAGCAATGAGGGAAAAGAAGTTTCAAAAGGACTTTTTACTTTAGAATGGCCAGGTAGAAATAATGATGGGGTTTATGCCGGAGATGGAGAGTATACCGTTAAAGTGGTTTATAATAATAAAAATGGAGAGAAAATCACAGCAAATTATGGTTCATATCCTATAGAAGCTATTAAATTTATAGATGGAATTGCTTATGCTAAAATGGGGGGTCAATACGTTAAATTTGATGATATTGCCGAAATTGCAGAATATAAAACTTCAAGCGGAAGTTCTCAAACACCAAGTGAGCCAGACGAAAATCCTGAAGAACCAGATGAGCCAAGTAAGCCAGACGAAAATCCTGAAGAATCTGTAGATTCTGATTTTTCAAAACCAGAAAGTTTTTATAGCACGTGGAGACATTAAGCCATGATGAACTCATTTTATAATGGAATTTCTGGAGTAAAGTCAAATAGTTTTGGTATAGATATTTCAGCTAATAATATAGCCAATGTTAATACCATAGGCTTTAAAAACTCAAACGCTGAATTTAAAGATGTATTTTATAATACTATTACATCTCAATCTACAAACCCAGGACAAGGCGGGTATGGCTCAACTTCAGCTTCTTCAAAATTAGATTTTTCTCAAGGCTCTCCTGTCGCAAGTGAAGGAGAATTTGATGTGGCACTACAAGGAAAAGGTTTTTTTGGGGTTTTAGGATCAGATGGAGGGGCTTATTATACAAGGAATGGATCTTTTAGAAGAGATGCTAATGGATACCTTGTGGATTCTTATGGAAACTATGTTTTAGGAACAATGAATCCTGCCTTTACAGGCATTAACTATAGCGACAGAGTTGCTGGACTTATGGGGGATTATCTTGATACAGGAACTCCTGTAAATAATGGCTTTACAATTGGATCAAATGATTCTTTTACTTTAGGAACAACAACCTCCCAAGGAGCTATTAAAGTTCCTGTAAATATGTATCTGCCTCCTCAAGTAACTCAAAATGTAAAATGGAGCGGAAGCTTAAATACCAATACAACAACAGAAGTAGTTAAAATAGATCTTGATCCTAGTAAATTTAATATTACAAAAACTGAAGATGGAAAATACATAGTTAGCGGAAGTGTTAGCAAAGAAGATGTATATAGTGCTAAAGCAGGTGATAGAATTATTTTAAATTTTACAGATGATAATGGAGTTAAGACAAGTTTTGAAGCAACTTTAGATGAAAATTTAAATTTTAAAAGTAATGAACTTGATTTAAAAGGTTTAGATGAAAATAGCATCAAACTTGATACGGCGCAAATTTCAACAGAACAGCAAAAAGCCAATAAAGATATCCTAGAATCTCCTATATACAATGCAGATGGAAGCAAAAGCACTTTAAGGGTTACACTCGAAAGAGTTCTACCACAAGAAGGCGATAATATACAATATAAAGCTATTGCACAAATTTATGATTCTAATGGAAATGCAGTAGGTAATCCAACTGAAGGAAATATGGTTTTTGATAAAAACGGGGCTTTGCTTCAAAACAATATCACAAGCATTGCAAATCCAAATGGTGGAACTATTAATATAGATCTAGGAACCCCATATGATCCTAATAAACCAGGTTCAGGTTATAGTGGAATTTACATTAAACAAGGGACAGAAAAAGATATACTTACACAGCAAGATGGCGTAGCTGAAGGATTTTTTGAGAAATATAGCATATCAGATGATGGAAGTATAGTTGCACAATTTAGCAATGGTAAAAATGGTATTGTTGGAAAACTTGCTCTTTATAACTTCATAAACGAACAAGGTTTAGCAGCAATAGGAGATAATATTTTTGCAGCTACAGCAAACAGTGGGGATCCTACTTTTATAATGAAAGATGGAAAATTAGTCAATACTGCTAAATTTAAAGGTGGATATCTAGAACAGTCTAACGTGGATTTAAGTGTAGAACTTTCAAACCTTATTGTAATGCAAAAAGCTTTTGATGCAAGTTCAAAAAGTATTACAACAAGTGATCAAATGATTCAAAAAGCTATAAATATGAAAAGATAATTTTATCTTTTCATTGTTTTAAATAGTCAAAAACAGAACTAAATTCTTTTAATTCAATTTCGCTATATTTTTCACATTCTTTTATAGTTGGGTTTTGATTTTGAAAACTTATACTTAAATTACTTGATACTAAATTATATTTATGTTCATCTTTGTTTATATTAAAACAAATAAAATTTCCAATATCTATTTTAGCATTTGTGCAAATATGTATTTTTACTCCATCCATTTTTTCATTAAGTTTATCAATCTTAGAACTAATTTCAAATTTTAAATTTATCAATTCTTTATACTGCTCAATCAAAAAATTATATTTATTTAACTTTTCGCTATAAGCGCTTAAAAGAAGTTTGCATTTTTTAGCATTAATAAAATTAGTTTGTTCACTCAATAAATATTTATAAGTTTTTTCTAAATTCAAAAGAACTATTTTTAAAGAATGTTCTAGTTTTACACTTAAATCTTTAAAATTAAATAATTCTTTATTTGATTTTTCAATATCACTATATTCAAAATAAATTTTATTATTATCTTTCATACAATTTTCAACAATAAGCTTTTTTCTAGGATAAATTTTATTACCCTTTAAACAATCTTTAATAAAAATATTATCAGCTTCTATAATTGCACCAGAACATTTTTCTATATAAACATCCTTAGCCTTAACATGTCCTTGCTCTAAATTTTTAATATAAACACAATCTGCTTGCAAAAATCCCTTATGGATATTTATAAAAACATCACTTCCATAAATTTGTGATTTTGCATGTGTAGCACCTTGGATAATTATTGTTTTACCATGCAATTGTGTATATCCAACATTGCCATTTATTTTTACTTTAGAAGTTTGAATATTTACTATACCTGATTTAACAGCATCATCTATTGAATTATTAACAATTTCGACACAAACATCTTCATCTAAGTCTGTTTTGATTGTTCCTGTCGTCTTAAGTCCAACCTGAGAAACTTTTAATGTATTTGAAATTCCATAACCTTCATTATCTTGAAACAAAAATCCATATTTTGCACTGTAGTATTTTATCCTATCATTGAAATTGATCTCATATATACTTTGATCTTTAAGTTTAAAAGGGTTATTTAAAAATTTAATTTCTTTTGGAAGTATGGGCTTTCCTTGTAAATTCTTTCCTTTTTTGCCTTCTATTTTTAAAACATATTCAAAAAGCAACTCATCTTTTTGAACAGGTCTGCAATAATCCTTCTCATCATAAGTATGATCTAGCTTATCATCTAAATGTCTATGAAATTTTACCTCATCAATTTTTCCTTCTTGAGTATCAACCCCTCGACTTATAATAATTTCATATTCTTTATCTTTAAAACCTTGTTTTATGGCTTGGACAATATTATTAATATTATTGTCTAAATTTCTATCCAATCTTATAATAAGAATTTTATATTTTACCATACCTTTAAAAAGTTCTTGAAAAATATCATTTTTAAGCTCGGTATAATAGCTTAAATTGCTAGAAACCACCAAACTTGCTTTTAAACAAAGTAAATTTTTATCACTTTTAAAAGAAAATTTAAACAATTTTGAATTTTTTGGAACCATTTCTATCAAAAATTCCTGAGTTATATCTTGAAAGCCATCTAAAAAGAATTCATCAGAATAAAATAAATTTAAATCTTCTTCTTGATAAGTTTTCTTTTTCCTAGTTTTAAAATTTGTACAAATTGTATTATAGTTTAATATCTTAAAATCTAACTCTTGAGACGTTTTGTTTTGTTCTTGTTTTAAAGACTCGTAGGGATTAAAAGTTTTTATTAATTTTGACATTTCCAAACCTTTTTTTAAAATATTCAAATGTTTCTTCTTTGTTTGTAATTTTCTCTTTTAGACATAACACTTCTTTACAAGAAGGGCATCTAAAATACCTTTTTTCCTTTAAAAGCTCTTCATGAATACTTTGTGGCACTCTATGAATTTTCAAATCACAATTGCAAATATAAAAAAATTGATATTCTTTTTCTATGTCTTGATTTGCAATCATTTTTTTTAAATTAATATACTGCTCCAAAGTATAATGACTTTCTCCAGTATAAATTAACCTTGTTAAATAATTGTTTATTAAAATATCCTCAGTACAAACATGATTTAAAATCCAACTTTTTGTTAATATAGATAATTGCTCTATAACACTTGATATATCAATATCATTTACCAATAACAAATTTTTTGTTTTATTTGTCAGCTCTTTATGAACTCTTCTATGCTCTTCTAAAAAGGGAAAATTTATTTTTTCCATAAATTCTTCTTCATTCTTAAAATGAAATTTAATATAATTAAATAATTTAAAAATGATGCTTTTAAAATTATCCCTATCCTCTTTTTCAAAGTTATTTTGAACCTTTTTAACAAAATCATCTATTTCATCAACTATCTTAAAAAGTTCTTGATGTTGTTTATCTAAACTTTTTTCATTAATGGAATACTCACTACACCAAACAATACCAGCCATAGCTATCCTTTTTTCTAATTTTTATGACGTTAACAAAAAATAAATAAAAATAAAATAAAAAAATTCCTTTTTTAAAAAATTACACGGGGGGGGGGGTTACAAAAATACGCATTTAGCATTTAAAACTTTTAATATTTAAAACTTTTTAAGACTAATATGATATAATAACTACGCCTTTTTTCAGACCTGTGCAATATTTTATTTAAACATCGCTTCAGGGTAGGAATACAGCAGAGCACTTAAATTTTATATGTGCCGCAGCCATCTGGGAAAAGGTTTTATTCTATTTCCCTAGTAATACGATTTCTAATATCTCTACGAACTATTTCTATACTCCAAAGCCAAACTATATGACCAAATAATTCAGAAATATGCTCATCTAAAGGAATTTGTGAAAGCGGTGGAACTTCAGCTATCAAAGGCATAACTATAACATGAGCAAAAAGATAGACAAAAAAACCAAAAACAGCGCCTTGCCACATTTTAATGCGAGGATAATACTCTGCTATCATACAATAAGCTATAGCAAATACAACAGAAAATCCTATATGCACAATAAAAATTGAAAGAGGTAGCTCAACTCCAGAAAAAACATAAGTTAGATCTGTTGGCAAACCAAGTTGTTCTAAAAAAATCTTAGGAGGAGTAGTTCTTTCCAAAGAATCTAAAGGCCAAGGAAAATTCGGATTTCTAGGAGGAAAAGGAACTTCCCATCCCCACTTAACTATAGCACCAAAAACTCCAGCTAAAATCCCTATAAAAAAAGATAAAACAACATGTTTTTGCGTCAAGTTATCAACTTTCATTTTTACCCCTTAATGAAATTTTTGAATAATTTAATATATTTTTATTTAAAATATATTAAATTCCAATTTATTATGTTTAATAACTTAAATATTTAAACTAAAATATTGTTTAAATTCCTCGCAAATTGTTAAAAAATTTACTCCATCTATAGATTTATTTTGCTTAAAAAAATCAAACATATCTTTAAATCCATCTTCTAATTCTTTAGATCGAACTCCATAGCTAATAGAAAGCCCTGCTTCTATAAAGGCTGCTAATTTATCACAATGCTTTAAAGCTTTACCATCAATAGCTCCAAATTCATCTTGATTAAAAGAAGCCAAACTTCCACTGCAAAGCTCAACTATTTTATTTTTATAGGTGCGATTTTCAAATTCATTCTTTACAAAAGCTCCCTCATTATCTCTTCCTTCTCTTATACCTAAAATATAAGCAAATTCAGCTCTTAAATTTTCAGGAATTAAAGGCAAAATCCTTTCATTGATAAGTTTCATTTCATAATCATTGATAATAGTATGAAGTCCATCTACTCCATATTTAACAGGGCTTATAATATCTCTTGTTAAACTTTCTGGCAAATCGTGAAATAAAGCACAATAAAAATTATTTTCAAGTCTTTTATTGCAAGCTTTTATTTCCAAAGAATAAAAATATCCCAAAATAGCCACTACAAGCATATGACCCAAAACAGCAGTTTCTGGAATTCTAGGAGTTTGAGCCCAACGTTTTTGAAAACGAAGTCTGCCACTTAGCTCAATGATTTTAGCAATTTTTTGATTTAAGGCAATTTTTCTAACTCCTATAAGCTCATAATAATCCTCTAATTCTTCTTCAACTTTATTTTTAATTTCTTCTATATCATTTAAAAAAGATGAGGTTTGATAAACTATATTAAACTCCCATTTTGTTGCAAAATAAGATGCTGCTTTTAAAATCAACTTTTCCTTAGGATAAGAATTGGTCTTTAAATATTCTTCAAAACGCTTTAAAAATTCTCCATTTTCAATATGTCCTATCATAGGTTCGATCTTATTTAAAACCCATTTATTCATCTCATCTTTTTTTTGTCTTAATATTTCATGATAAACATCTGGGCGTATATCAGTCACCACAACACGACTTAAAAATTCAAATATTCCACCCTCAATAATAACTCTCATATTAACATCTTGCTCCATTTTGGCAATAAAATAAGCAATAATAAATTTATGCGCTTGTTTATCAAGTTCAACTAAATTTGTCATTCTTGGATAATCATTCCATCTGCTAATTGATGCAGCTTTAAAAATATGTTCTATTAAATTTATACTAATCATTCATATCCTTTCATTTTTTAAAGCGATTTTATCATTTTCTTATTTGAAAAACATTATTTAAATCAAAAATAGCATTTTTTATATCTATTATCAACTTAAACGCCAATAATAATTAAATCAAAAATTATAATTAGTATATAATTTAATCTATGATTTTACACACAAGTACACAATATTTTTTAATTAAAAGGATATAAATGGATAAAAAAGCACTTTGCATCATAAGTGGAGGAATGGATAGCACTGTATGTGCTTATTTGGCAAAAGAACAAGGTTTTAAGGTTGTAGCCTTACATTTTGATTACAATCAACGCACGCAAAATAAAGAAAGAGAATGTTTTAAACAAATTTGTAAAAATTTAGGAGTGGAAAAATCCTATATTTTAGATACTTCTTTTATAAAGGATATAGGAGGCAATGCCTTAACTGATACAAATTTAACTATACCTAAAAATGAACTTCACTTAAACAATACTTCACCTATTACCTATGTACCGTTTAGAAATGGAATTTTTTTAAGTATAGCAGGTTCTTTGGCAGAAAAAGAAAAATGTGAAGCCATTTTTATCGGGGTAATTGAAGAGGATAATAGCGGATACCCAGATTGCACAACCGAGTTTATAAAAAAGGCACAAGAATTTATTAATGAAGGAACAAGTAAAAATTATAAAGTCGAAATTATAACCCCTTTAATTAACCTAAAAAAAGAACAAATCATCTCTTTGGCTTTGAAAAAAAATATTCCTTTGGAATTAACTTGGTCTTGTTATGAAAGCGAAAATGAAGCTTGCGGGGAATGCGATAGTTGTTTGCTTCGTTTAAAAGGCTTTAATAATGCTAATCTTGAAGATAAAATCCCTTATTCAAATAAAATAAAACATTTAAAAAAACTAGATGAAAATGAAAGAAAATCTCTGCTTGAAATTTGGGAAAAAAGTGTTTTAGCCACTCATCATTTTTTAGATGAAAAAAATTTTAATATCATAAAAGATTATCTAAAAAATGCTGATTTAACAGAACTTCAATTTTTATTCTATTATAAAAATAAAAAATTAGTAGGTTTTTTAGGGTTTCATGATGATATTATAGAAATGCTTTTTATTGATCCTCAATATTTTCGCCAAAAATGTGGAGAAAAACTTATAAAAAAAGCTTTAAATGATTTTAATATCCAAAGAGTTGAGGTCAATAAAGACAATTTAAATGCTATAAAATTTTATAAAAAAATGGGATTTAAGGGCAACAAAGAATATGTTGATGATTTTGGCTATACATTAATAAAATTAGAACTAGAATAATTAAACCCTATAAAACTAGGGTTTAATCAATTTAAAATATAAAGTTTATTTTCATTATTTTGATAAGAAAGAATATTTATCAATCCATCTTTAAAAAAAATACTTCTTGCATTTGTAATAGTTTCTGGATAAGAAATAACTTTTATTACTTCTTCTTTTACTGGATCGATAACTGCAATAACATTATGATTTTTACTTAATGCATAAATTAAACCATCTTTATAAGTCATTGAAGTTACATAAAGATCGCCTAGAGTTTTTCCCTCTTTAAGATCAGCTTTTGGTGTAAATTCTCCAGATAATACACGATCTTTTAAAGAAAATTTAGAGATTACAAAGGTTTTTGCATCTTTGTTGTTTGGAGTTGTTGCAAGATAAAAATAATTATTATCTACAGTCATACTTGCCACGTGATTAAATTTGGATCTCACGGTATCTAATCTTCCACGTCCTAAACCTTCTCCTTGACCTTCAAAATTATTTGCACCTTTTATAAAATCAGCATATTGTAAAGCATCATCAGCATTAGGATTTTTCTTAAATCTTAAAAAAGATTTATTTGAACCCATAAGAATAAATTTATCATTCATATAAGGGATAATACCTATGATAGGATCTATAGTAGCTGAAAAATAAGGATCCAATTCAAAACTTTCTTTGATTTTAAAACTATCATCAAGGAAAGCCACATCCCATTTAGAGCTTGCCACAAATTCATTATTAATATAATCAAGCGTATTAATTGGTTTGTCAAATGCTATTGTTTCTTCTTTTGCAATTTTAAGCTCACTATCAATTTTTGAAAATGGAGAATTATTAACATCATTATCAAATTTAATGCCAAGTTTTTCACTTGCAGGAGCAAAAGCATAATCAGGTGCTTTAACATCACGTTTTCCTAGAAAAGATATATTTTGCCATAAACCATTCCAACTATTTGTGCTCCAAATAATATACTTTGGATTTAAAGTAAATCTTACTGGATCGCCTTGTCCTACATATGGAGGAATTCCAGTGCTTACAAAAGCTTGAAAAACATTTGAAGCCACAATTAAAGCACTGATAAATACAGCAGCAAAGCTAAATTTAGTAAATTTTCTAATTTTTTCTCCATTTAGTTCTTTTTCAAAAGCACCAAATTTAGGAGCAAAAGCAAAAATCACACCTAGTAACAATACAACAGCCCAAAATATAACTTCAGCCCAAAAATAAGTATGGATACCAAAAACAGCTAAACCAAAACCTTGATCCAAGTCGCGATGAGCATGATTTCCATAATGAGCAAAAGATTGATAAAGACCAACAGCTGTCATAATTAAAAGAGCGGCTAAATATTTACCTTTTATACCATAACGAACAATAAAAAGAGCCATTACTCCTATGAAAATCATAGCCTCTCTTTGACCCCAACAAAGAACACAAGGACTATCACCTAACATATAACCAAAAACTAAATTCGCAATTCCAACGGGCAAAAGTATAATTAAAAAACCCGCTAAACACATTAAAGTATAAAAATTTCTTGTTTTATTAATTTCGTTCATTTTAGCCCTTCTTTATAAATTCATTATCGTTAAAAGCGCACCGGTTTTGTGACCAACATAGAAAAAAACCATCATTAACCAAGCTACCATTACTAAAGTAAAAGCAAGTTTTTCTTTTTCTGGCTTTTTAATTATTAATATTAAAGCAATTAAGACCAATAAAAGCTCTAAAAACTCCATAATATTCTCCTTATTTAAAAATTAAAGTATTTTAGTACCAATTACTTAAAACTTCCTAATTTTTCAGAAAGTTTCGAAGCACCATCTAATACATCTTCTGAAATAGTATTTATTTCTATAGAAAGCTCTTTAACCGAATTAGCAAGTTCACTCACTTTATCAATATTTCCCCCTAAGTGTAACATTTTATCTTTTATTTCAGCACTTTTATCTTTCATTGTTTGGGCTGATTGTTTACTTGATTCTAGTTTATACATAGAATTTACAAGTTCATGTTGTAAATCATTTGTTTTAAGAGAAGTTTCTTTCATAGACTCATGGATAGTATCCATTAAAGACTTATTATCATTAATTTGTTGCACTATCATTTGCACAGTCGTATTGATATTAACCAAAGATTTGCTTGTTTTATCAGCTAGTTGTCTTACCTCATCAGCAACAACAGCAAAACCTTTTCCATGTTCTCCTGCACGAGCAGCCTCAATAGCCGCATTTAAAGCTAAAAGATTGGTTTGATCTGCAATATCTCTTATAGAGCTTGTAATAGAAATAATATTATCAGCAGTTTGAGTTAAATAATCCATATTTTTAACAATATTTTGTTCTTTTTCATTACTTTCATTTATCAAATTTACAAGATCTGATAAAGTAGATTCTACTCTATTCATTAATGTGCTCATATCTTGCATATTGGTAATACTTTCTTGGGCAAGATCATGGGCCAACTCAATATGATTATCCAAAGCCTTTGTTATATTTCTTACACTTTGAATTTGTTCATTTTGAGAATTTGAACTTTCCTCTAACAAACTTACATTATTTTTAAGTAATTTTGAATTTTTATAGGACATTTCTGCACTATGAATTGCTTCAAGAACAGAATTTTCAACGGTAGCGATGAAAGTATTAATATAACCTGCACTTTTGCCTAATTCACTTTTTGAACTAATATCCAATCTTGCTTTTAAGTTTGCTTCATTTCCTGCAAGATTAGCACTTAGTTTTTCCAAAATAGAAATAGGAATAACAACTTTTTTTAATGTTACTAGCACAAATAAACCAAGTAAAATAATAGTAACAAAAACTATACCTAAAGCAAAGTAAAGACTATTGAGTCTAGCATCTGCTAATTTTTTATTAACTGTATTTTTAAAATCTATAATTTTTGCTTCTAAAGTATTTTCTAAATACATTGAAGAATTTATTTGCATAATATAAATTTGATCAACAATCATTTGAAAATGTTTTAAAAATAAATCAAGTTCTTCATTTTTTATATTTATAGCTTTTAAATTATTGATATATTTTCTAAGAACATCTAAAGTAGTTTTTTCCAAAATGCTCTGTGTTGCCAAAACTGTTAAAATTTCATTTGTGTTTTTAAGAATTTTAGGCACTTCAGCATGATCTTTTAATCCATTATCTAAATACTCTGTTAATATATTTTTATTTAACTCATAAAGATAATTTTTTGAATTAATAGCAATAGAATTTGCAGATTTAAATTTTTCTAATTGCTCTACTTTAGATTTAAAAATATCAGTAATTTCTGACACATCTATTGAAAGATTGTGTAAATTAATTAATGAGTTTTCAAATTCCTTGACCAAAATTACACTTGAATCGTAATTAACAAAATTAAATCTTTTTTCAAAAGTTTGATTCATCTTAGAATCCAAAATCTCTAATCCATTTAATAAATTTGTAACCTGCTCATTTCTTTTAGAATTTAAATGATTGCTAAAAATAACAAATAACAATGCCAAAACAAAAACAAAAACAATAGTAGCTAAGAAAATAAACTGATATAAAAAAGAACTTTTATTTGATCTGGTCATTATATTCTCCTGTTAAGCTTTCCAAAAAAGCTACAATATCATCAACAGTTTTTTGATCTAAAAACTTTCCAAGCTGATAATAAGCCATAAATTGGACACAAGCATCTAAAGTAGGAATAGATCCATCGTGATAATACGGAGCCGTTTTAGCAATGTTTCTTAAGCTTGGAACTTTAAATACCATCTTATCTTCAGGGTTTTTAGTTATCTCATATCTTCCTAAAACTTCTTGATTAGGATAATCTTCAAAAACTCCAATTTTTTGATACATATTGCCCCCAATATTTTTTCCTTGATGACAAGCTATACAACCATTATTTTTAAACGCTTCATATCCTCTTTTTGCTTTTTGTGATATAGCAGTAGCATCACCTTGCAAATATCTATCAAAAGGCGAATTTAAAGTAACCAATGTCTTTTCAAACTCTGCTATAGCATCCATTATATTATCTATATTAATTTCTCCATAAATTTTTTTAAAATCATTAATATATGCAGCATTTGCATTAACTTTTTGGATAAGTTCACTATCTGATTCTAATCCCATTTCTATAGGATTAAAAAATGGTACTTTTGCTTGCTCTTTTAAATCCTTAGCCCTACCATTCCAAAACTGAACAAAATTAAATACTGAATTAAACGTTGTAGGAGTATTAAAAGGTTTATCAAGCTGTCCTTTAACTCCAGTTGAAAATTCTTTATTATCAACTCCAAAATTATCGGTTCTATGACAAGTATTGCAGGAAACAGTTCCATCCTTTGATAAACTTGTATCATTATAAAGCTTTTTGCCTAGAATAGCCTTTTCTTTATTATAAGGAACTTCAGATATAGGGGTTATCATATCATCAGCATAAAGTATTGAAATAAATATTAAAAATATTAATTTTTTCATTTAAAAAATAGTCTCTCTTTCTTGTTAGCAAAATTAAATTTCTAACATGTTATTAATTTTAATATAAAAAATAAATAATTTTAAAATTAAAAATGAATATTTTATAATAATAAAATTATAAATATATTAATAAATAATAAAAATTATTAATTGACAAAAGAATTTTTTTGTTATAAAATCATAAAGATTAATAATATATAAATAAAGGATAAACAATGAGACAATACGAAACTTACAAATGCAATAAATGTGGCAACGAAGTTGAAGTTCAAAATGTTGGCGGAGGTAAATTAGTTTGTTGCAATGAAGAAATGCAGTGTATAACAAAAGATTTAACTGCGGTTAATCTAATGAAAGCTTTTGCAGGCGAATCAATGGCTAGGAATAAATATGATCTATTTGCTGATATAGCACAAGAAGAGGGTTGGCACGCAATAGCAAAACATTTTAGAGAAGCGGCAGAAAATGAAAAATGGCATGCAAGAGCTGAATTTAAAGCTTATCATGAAATCGTTGATGGAAAACCTTTAGAAGTTACAACAAAAAATTTAATTAGTGCTGCAGAAGGCGAAAATTATGAACATAGCATTATGTATCCAAATTTTGCAAAAATTGCAGAAGATGAAGGTAAAAAAGCGATCGCAAGATTATTTACAGCTATTGGAAAAGTAGAAATTGAACATGAAAGAGAATATCTAGCTCTTAAAAAAATGCTAGAAGAGGAAGAATTCTTTAATAGCGAAGTAGAAGAACTCTGGGTTTGTGAAGTATGTGGGCATATTCACCGTGGAAAAAAAGCTCCTGCTGCTTGTCCTTTATGCAAAGCTCCAATGGAGTATTTTAAAAGAGAATTTTTAGGATAATTTAAAAATGAAAAAGATTGTATTTTTATTATTTATTTTTTTAGGTGTGCTATTTGCTAAAATTAATATCAATACAGCAAGTATTGAAGAGTTAAAAACCCTTAATGGCATAGGAGAAGCAAAAGCTAAAGCCATCATAGCTTATAGAAAAGAACAAAATTTCACCAGCATAGAAGAAATAAAAAAAGTAAATGGCATAGGAGAAAAAATATTTCAAAATATTAAAGATTCTATTAGCGTTAATTAATTAAAAACCCTCATAAGGGTTTTTAATTTAATCGATATAAACACAATTTGCTTCTAAAAAATCTTAGAAATTTTTCATGATAAAATTCAATACTAAAGAAAATAAAATTAAAAGTTTATTACAATATACTTATGAATTTATTTGCAGAGAATGAAATTATAATAAGCAAAAATTTAATAGGCATAGATGAAGCTGGACGCGGGGCTTTGGCAGGTCCAATGCTTTTATCAGCTTGCAAGCTTCACAAAGATATAACAGGGCTTTGCGATTCTAAAAAATTAAATGAAAAAAAGAGAGAAGAACTTTATACGCAAATCATTAAAAATTCAAGCTATTTAATACTTAGTTTTTCTTCTGATCAAATTGATACTTTAGGACTTAGCACTTGTTTAAAAAAAGGTTTAAGCATCATAAAACAACACTTTAACAAAGACAATGATTTTTTATATGATGGCAATACAAATTATGGTATAAGTGGCATAAGAACTCTTATTAAAGCAGATTCTAAAATTCCTCAAGTAAGTGCAGCTAGTATACTTGCAAAAGTAAATAAAGACAGAATAATGAATTTTTTAGCTAAAGAATTCCCACAATATCATTTTGAAAAAAATAAAGCTTATGGCACAAAAATGCATAAAGAATTAATTACTAAATTTGGACCTTGCAAACTTCATCGTAAAAGTTTTAAACTCGTATAATTTTGTATTTAAAAATTTATAGACAAAGAAATTTTCTTTGTCTATAAACCTACCGCACTAAGAGTTTGGTATTTATTCATATAAATTTGAGCTTCAATTTTTCTCATTGTATCAAGAGCGACTTGAACAACAATTAAAACAGAAGTACCTCCGAAATTAAACGGTACTCCCATAAATTTAACCAAAACCCAAGGTAATGTAGCTATAAGTCCAAGATATATAGAACCTGATAAGGTAAGCCTTGAAGCAATTTCATTTAAATAATTTGCCGTTCCTTCTCCAGGTCTAATTCCTGGTATAAACCCTCCTTGTTTTTTAAGATTCTCTGCTATATCTTTAGAATTAAATACTATAGAAGAATAAAAATAAGCAAAGAAAATAACAAAAAAGAAAGTTAAAATATGAAATATATAACCATTTGGATTTAAAAAATCATTAATAGCTTGCAAATAAGAATTTGTACTTGATTGCAAAATTGTGGCTGGAAACATCAAAATCGCACTTGCAAAAATAGGAGGTATAACACCGCTTAAATTTAATTTGATAGGAATGTAATTCATAATGCGTTTATTTTGATTTTGCATTACAACTTTACGAGAATAAGAAATTGGAATACGACGCTCTCCTAATTCTACATAAATGATAATACCTATAGTTAAAAGTATAAGAACAAATATAGCAAATGCGCTTAAGAAATTCATTTCACCCGAGTTGATTTGACCTACAGTATTTTCTATAGCTCTTGGAATAGCTGAAACAATTCCAGCAAAGATAATTAAAGAAATACCATTGCCAACACCTTTTTGTGTGATTTGTTCTCCTATCCACATTAAAAGCATTGTTCCAGCAAGCATAGATATAGCACAAAGAGCTATAAAAGTATTTGTATCTTCTAATATAATAGCATTAACGCCTCCGCGTCCATGTAAACTTTGTAAACCTATAGCTACACCTATACTTTGAACTAAAGTTATAAAAATAGTTGCATAACGAATAATTTGCATATACTTTTGCATACCATCACGTTCTTTTTTCATTTTTCCGATATTTGGAAAAGTAGCAGCTAAAAGTTCCATAATAATAGAAGCTGTAATATAAGGCATAATTCCTAAAGAAATAATAGAAAATCGTTCAGCTGCTCCTCCGCTAAAAACATTAAACAAACCCAAGGCATTATTTTGATTATTATTAAAAAATTCTGCAATTACATCAGCATTGACGCCAGGAACAGCCACATAAGCTAAAACCCTATAGGCGAATAAAAACGCTAAGGTAATTAAAATTTTATTCGTCAATGCTTTATTCATTATTTTATTCCACTAATACTTATATTTTGATCTTTCACTTTAGAAGCTAAATCTTTAGCACTCTTTCCAATTAATTTGATTTTTTTAACAGCTTTTGAAATTTTATGTATGCTTTTAATACTTTCAAAGCTAATTTCATTTAATTCTTTAATAGCCACAATTTTTTCAACATTAATTTCATAAGGCTTTTCTACTCTAGAAGTAAAACCTACTTTTGGTAATCTTCTTTGGAGTGGTTGTTGTCCTCCTTCAAAACCTCTTTTCTCGTTATATCCTTTTCTTGCAGTTTGGCCTTTGCCTCCTTTAGTAGAAGTTTTACCCATACCAGAGCCTTGACCACGTCCAATTCTTTTAGTTTTATGCGTTGAACCCGCTGCTTTTGTCAAATTCATCTTCTTATCCTTTTAGCATTGTTAAAGCTTTAATTGTAGCACGAACTACATTTGCAGAATTATTTGAACCTAAAGATTTAGTTAAAATATCTTTAATACCTGCAAGTTCCACGATAGGACGTGTTGAACCACCTGCAATAACTCCTGTTCCTTCACTTGCTGGTCTAAGCAAAATTCTACTTGCATTATATTTAACTTCTACATCATGAGCGATAGTAGAACCTTTAGTTTTTACTTCAACCATATTTTTAAAGGCATCATCAACAGCTTTACGAATAGCATCAGGAACTTCTTTAGCTTTTCCATAACCTACGCCTACTAGACCTTTACGATTTCCTACTATAACTAAAGCAGTAAATCTAAATCTTCTACCACCTTTAACAACTTTAGTAACCCTGCCGATATCGACGATTACTTCTTCAAATTCTTCTCTATTATATTTTTCCATCGATCCTCCTTTGGGTTATAGCTTAATGCCATTTTCTCTTAAAGACTCAGCTAAAGCTGCAATTACACCATGATAAACATAACCATTTCTATCAAAAATGCCTTGTTCAATTTTTTTAGCTTTTAGAATTTTTGCAAATTCAGCAGCTATTTTTTTAGCACCTTCTTTATTTGCTTTTACATTCATCTTGCGTCCATCAATTGCTGCCAAAGTTACAGCTTTAACATCATCAATAGCTTGTATATATAGGGTTTTATTTGATTTAAAAACAGAAATTCTAGGTAAAACTTCAGTTCCAGAAATTCTTGCTCTAATTCTTTTTTTTCTTTTAATTCTTAAAGAAATTTTTCTTTTTAATATATTTACTCTCATACCCTATCCTTACTTCTTAGATGTTTTACCAGCTTTACGGATAATGCGTTCATCAGAATATTTAACGCCTTTACCCTTATATGGTTCTGGTGGTCTAAACTCACGAATTTGAGCAGCAACTTGTCCAACAACTTGCTTATCACTTCCTTTTACAATGATATTATTTTTATCTACTACGATTTCAATACCTTCAGGAATATCATAATTAATAGGATGTGAAAAGCCAAGAACTAATTCTAATACTTTTCCTTTTAATGCTGCTTTATAACCAACACCATTGATTTCAAGAGTTTTTGAGAAACCTTGAGTAATCCCTACAATCACATTATAAGCAAGCGCTCTATAAGTTCCCCAGTAAGCTCTACTTTGTCTGTCTTCACCCTTTGGAGAAAAAATAATTTGTTTATCTTTAATTTCAACATTAACATTAGCTTTTGTATCAAGCTCTTTTGTTAAATTTCCTTTTTTAAATTTTAAAAAATTTCCTTCTATTGTAACTTCTACCCCATCTGGAATAGAAATCGGTTGTTTACCTATACGAGACATATTTTTCCTTTTTATTTGTCTAGGATATTTCTACTTTTTAAAGAATGGATACCCAATGCCATAAAAAGTAAGATTACCAAATGGTACATAAAATTTCGCCACCTACTCCAGCTTTAAAAGCTTCATCGTTTGGCAAAACACCTTTACTTGTGCTAACTACTATAGTTCCATAACCATTCTTGAAACGTTTAATTTCATCTTTACCTTTATAAACACGACGACCTGGTTTAGAAACTCTTTTAATTTCATTTATAACACTTTGTCCCTTTTCGTCGTATTTTAAAACTACGTTAACAAATTTCTTTTTATCTTCTTCAATAATATTGAAACTTTCAATATAACCTTTTGTCTGAAAAATACTCACTAAAGCTTCTATAACATTAGAATGTAAAAGCTTAGTAGTTTCAAGCTTTCTCATACTTGCATTTCTAATACGAGTAAGTGAATCTGAAATTATATCATTGATCATTATCTTTCCTTACCAACTTGCTTTTTTAAGACCTGGAATTAAACCTTCATTGCCCATCTTTCTTAGACAAACTCTACAAATTCCAAAATCTCTATAAACTGAATGAGGACGCCCACAAACTTGACATCTTGTATATCCACGAACCTTAAATTTAGGTTTACGTGCTGCTTTAGCAATCATTGATTTTTTAGCCATCTTTATCTTCCTTTTGCAAATGGCACACCTATAAGCTCTAATAATTTATGTGCCTCTTTATCATTTTGTGCTGTTGTAACAATAGCAATATTCATCCCGTGAGTTCTTAAAATTTTATCATACTCAACTTCTGGGAACATCAATTGCTCATCAAGACCAAAATTATAATTTCCACGTCCATCAAAGCCATCTTTACTTAAACCTCTAAAATCCTTTACTCTTGGTAAAGCAATAGAAATAAGTTTATCTAAAAAAGCATACATATTGTCTTTTCTTAAAGTTACCATAACACCTACAGGAAAACCTTCACGTACTTTAAAACCAGCAACAGATTTTTTTGCTTTAGTTATAACAGCTTTTTGTCCAGCAATTAAAGAAATAGTATCTGCAATATTTTGCAATACTTTTTGATCTTTAGCTAACTCTCCTGCTCCAACACTAATAACGATTTTTTCAATACTAGGTATAAGCATAGGATTTTTGATATCAAATTCTTTAACTAAAGCAGCTTTTATGTTTTGATCATATTTTTCTTTTAATCTCATCATAAATTCTACCCCTCAATCTTTGCTACATTAGAGATATCCATAGGCATTTCTTTATTAATAAAACCACCATTTGGATTTTTCTCAGTTGGCTTTACAGCTTTTTTAGCTATTTTGCAACCTTCAACAATTACTTGAGATTTTTTTGGAAAAACTGCTAACACTTTTCCTGTTTTACCTTTATCATCTCCTGTAATGATTTTTACATTATCACCTTTTTTAATTTTAAATTTAACCGCCATTATAATACCTCCGGTGCTAGTGAAACAATCTTCATAAAGCCACCATATCTAACTTCTCTTCCTACTGGTCCAAAAATACGTGTTCCAATAGGTTCTCTCTTACTATCAAGTATTACAGCAGCATTTTCATCAAAACGAATTAAAGATCCATTCTCTCTATGAATTTCTTTTTTAGTACGAACGATAACCGCCTTAACAACTTGACCTTTTTTAACCTTACCATTTGGCAAAGCTTTTTTTACAGATGCAACAATCACATCGCCTACTGTAGCATATCTTCTTTTGCTACCACCTAAAACCTTAATACACATAAGCTCTTTTGCACCGCTATTATCAGCAACTGCAAGTCTTGTAAAACTTTGAATCATTATTAAACTCCTGTAGCTAATACAGATTTTAAACGAAATGATTTTCTTTTAGAAAGAGGTCTGCATTCTACAGCTACAACAACATCTCCCACTTTAACTTCATTTCTTTCATCATGAATTAAATATTTTTTAAATCGTTTAACAATTTTTCTATATCTTGGATGAACAACTTTTCTTTCAACCAAAACACTTACTGTTTTATCCCCAGCAATCTTAACAACACTACCTTGAATTTCTCTTTTAAATGCCATATTCTATCCTTGTTTTAAAACGCTAATTGCTGTACTTATTCTAGCAATATCTTTTTTAACTTGTCTAATCTCGTTTGGATTAGTAAGTTGCATAGTTTTTAGCTTTTGTCTTAAAGTGAATAAAAGCACCTTTTTTTCTTTTAGCATTGTTGCAAGCTCGGCTGCATTTTTATCTTTAATCTCAGTATATTTCATTTTGGCTCTCTCTTGTAACAAACTTAGTTTTAAAAGGTAATTTATGCATAGCTAATGTTAAAGCTTTCCTTGCCATTTCTTCATTAACTCCAGCCATTTCATAAATAATACGACCTGGCTTAATATTCATTACCCATTCTTCAACTCCACCTTTACCTTTACCCATACGTGTTTCCAAAGGCTTTTTGGTTAAAGGTTTATCAGGAAAAACTCTAATCCAAGTTTTACCTTGTCTTTTAACAAAACGAGTTAAAGCTATACGTGCAGCTTCAATTTGACGTGAATTAATACGACCTGCTTCAGTAGCTTTTAATGCAAACTCACCAAAAGTAAATTCTGTTCCTCTGCAAGCATAACCTCTGTTACGCCCTTTCATCATTTTACGATATTTCGTTCTTTTTGGCATTAACATTACTTACTCCTTCTTCGTCTTGTTGTTTTTTTAGCTGGAGCATTTTCTTCTGTTTTTTCAGGTTGCATACCCTTTTGTAGTACTTCTCCTTTAAAGATCCATACTTTAACACCTATATTTCCATAAGTAGTTCTAGCTTCTGCAAAACCATAATCGATTTTTGCTCTTAAAGTATGAAGTGGTACACGACCTTCTAAATACCATTCTGTTCTCGCCATTTCAGCTCCACCTAAACGACCCGAAACAGAAACTTTAATCCCTTTAGCTCCTGCTTTTTGCGCTCCTTGAATAACTTTTTTCATTGCTCTTCTAAAAGCTACTCTTTTTTCTAATTGAGTTGCAACGCTTTCTGCTGCAAGTTGAGCTGAAGCTCCTGCTTTTCTTTCTTCTTTAATATTGATATTAACATCTTTACCAATTAAATTTTGAAGATCCTTTCTTAAAACATCAACATCACTACCTTTTTTACCGATGATTATGCCTGGTCTTGCTGCTACAACAGTTACGCGCAATCTTTTAGCTGTTCTTTCAACTAAAATTTGACTAATTCCTGCATAATAAAGTTTTCTTTTTAGAAAAGTTCTAATTTTGTAATCTTCACCAATATTTTCAACCAAACTTGTTTTACTAGGAAACCATCTTGATTCCCAATTTCTATTAATTCCTAATCTTAAACCAATTGGATTTACTTTTTGTCCCATTTAGCTTTCCTTCTTTGCTGTTGCTTTTTTAGTGCTTTTATTATTTTTTACTTCTGCTTTTTCTATTTTAGCAACTTCTACTAAAATATGAGAAGTAGGTTTTCTAATACGACTTGCACTTCCTCTAGCACGTGGTCTAAATCTTTTAAGAACAGAACCTGCATCAACACGGCAACTTTTAATGACAACTTCATTAGCTTCAAAACCACCATTAGCTACTGCACTTGAAATAGCATTAGCAATATATTTAGCACCTTTATTTGGCATAAATTTTAAACTTGCCATTGCAAGTTCAGCATTCATCCCTTGAACTTCTCTTGCAATAAGTCTTGCCTTAGTCGGAGACAATCTTATGAATTTAATTAAAGCTTTACTCATATCTTATCCCTTACTTACCTATTTTCTTTTGAACAGAGCCTTTATGGCCTTTAAATGTTCTTGTTGGTGCAAATTCGCCAAGTTTGTAACCTATATGATTTTCTGTAATATAAACAGGAATAAAACTTTTGCCATTATGAACATTAAAAGTTAAGCCAATCATATCAGGAATAATTGTACTTCTTCTTGACCAAGTTTTAATAGGTTTATTATCATTATTTTTTTTTGCAGCGATGACTTTTTTCATCACATGATCATCTACAAAAGGACCTTTTTTTAACGATCTAGCCATCTTATTTTCCTTTTCTTCTTGAAATTATTAATTTATCACTTGCTTTTTTACGACGTGTTTTTGCACCTTTAGTAGGTTTACCCCAAGGAGTTACAGGATGACGCCCTGAATTTTTCTTACCTTCTCCCCCTCCGTGTGGGTGATCAACTGGGTTCATAGCAGAACCTCTGGTTTGAGGACGAATTCCTCTATAGCGATTGCGACCTGCTTTACCTATTGTAATATTAGCCCAATCTTCATTTCCAACCTCACCAATACTTGCCATACATTCAGCTAAAACTTGTCTCATTTCACCACTAGCAAGTCTTAAAATAACATATTTTTCTTCTTTACCCATAAGTTGAGCATATGCCCCTGCTGAACGTATCATTTGAGCACCTTTACCTGGTTTTAGCTCTATATTATGAACTATAGTTCCAATAGGAATATTTTTAAGCTTCATTGCATTACCTGGTTTTATATCAAGTCCGCTTTCTGCTGAAGCTACTACATCTCCAACATTTAAACCTTTTGGTTGGATTATATATCTTTTTTCTCCATCTTTATAAGAAATTAAAGCAATTCTACAATTTCTATAAGGATCATATTCTATAGCTTCAACCTTACCTTCTATACCAAATTTACGACGTTTGAAATCTATAATTCTATAAAGTTTTTTAGCTCCAGCTTGTTTATGACGGCTTGTAATTCTTCCATAACTATTACGACCCGAATGAGATTTAAGTTTTACAAGTAAAGATCTTACACTTGGTTTTGCTGTAATATCTTCAGAACTTAAACCTGTCATATATCTTCTACTTGGAGTATATGGTTTATAAGTTTTAATTGCCATTTTTAAGCCTCCATATTTTCTAAGCTAACACCTTCAGGTAGCTTCACATAGAATTTTTTATAATCGTTTCTTTGTCCTGTACGACCTCTAAAACGTTTCACTTTTCCATTAGTTCTTAAAGAATTAATACTTTGTGCATTTACGCCAAAATATTCTTTCAATATTACTTTTAAACTTGTTTTAGTCATTCTTGTTGAAGTTTGAATAACTACGACACCATTTTCTTGCAAATTCAAACTTTTTTCTGTATAAAGTATAGTTTTAATATCTGTAATATCTGCCATAATTATCCTTCTTTTGTAATTGAATCTAATGCTGATTTTTCAAAAATAACTGCATTAAAAACAGCTACAAGATATGCGTTAACTTCATTAATATCAACAACATAGCAATTTGATAAATTTCTATAAGCTAAAAGTGTTTTTTCATCTAACATATCTTTAACAATTAAAGCATCTTTAAGCCCTAATTTTTTAATAACAGCATTAGCATCTTTAGTTTTACCACTTTCTATAGTTAATGAAGGAACTACAAAAAGAGAATTTTTTGAAGCTTTTTCTTCTAAAGCTCTCTCAAGAGCTAATCTTTTTTGCTTTTTATTAACTTTTTGAAAATAATTTCTATTGTTAGTAGGACCAAAAGCTACAGCACCTCCTACCCAAACATTTGTTCTTGTAGAACCAGCTCTTGCTCCACCTCTTCCTTTTTGTCTCCAAGGTTTTTTACCACCACCACTTACGTCACTTCTACCTTTTGTATGAGCAGTATTTGCTCTAAGACTAGCAAGATAAGATTTTACATATAAATAAAGATTGTGTGGATTTACTTCTGCATATTTTGCAGGAAGATCTAATTCTCCAGCTCTATCAAATTTTTCATCTAAAATAGTTATTTTACTCATTTTGCAATCCTTATTTTACCCATAGCACCATTATATCCTGGCACTGCACCTTTAACAACTAAAATTTTATTTTGTGCATCATAGGATACAACTTCGTTTTTAACGCTAACCTTTTCATTTCCATAATGTCCAGCCATTTTCATTCCTGGTTGAACACGACCTGGCCATTCTCTATTACCAATTGATCCGTGGCGTCTGTGAAATCTACTTCCGTGAGATGCTGGACCACCACCAAAATTATGTCTTTTAACAACACCGCTATAACCACGTCCTTTAGAATTAAAACTTACTTTTAAAATTTTTGCTTCATTTAAAGGAGTTTCATCTAAATCACCTATTTCTGTATTTGCTACTTCTAAAGTTGCAAAGCGGTTAAATTCAGCCGAAAGATTATATTTTTTTTGCTGACCTTTTATACATTTATTACTTCTTTTACCTTTAGGATAAGCAACTAATGCTTTGCCATTATCAATTTCACAAACTTTAGCATTTACAACTTTTAATAAAGTTACAGCAATGCTAGGACTTGTGATAGTTCTACTCATACCTATTTTTTCTACAATATATTCCATATTCTATCCTTTATTTACCCATAGCTCTAACTTCAACATTAACTTCTGGAGCTAAATCAAGCTTAGTTAAAGAATCAACTGTATCAGGAGTAGCAGCCACTATATCTAATAAACGTGCATGAATTCTTATTTCAAACTGTTCACGAGAATCTTTATTGATATGTGGGGATTTTAAAACTGTATATCGTTTAATTTTAGTAGGTAATGGTACTGGACCTCTAATATCTGCACCTGTTCTTTTAACAGCTTCTACAATCGCTGCAACTGTTCTGTCTAGGACTCTGTGGTCATAAGCTTTAAGCTTAAGCCTAATTCTTTCCATAATTTTTCCTTTTTAAAAGAACTCGTTAGTTTAAAAACTAACTAAAAATAAAACGAAAGTATAATAAATTCATATTTTGCTTGTCAAGAGAATTTATAAAAATATTTAATTTTTTTCCTTATAAAAAGGATAAAAATTAAACTTATTACTTTTTTCTAAGATTTAAATTATTTTAATTTATAAAAATACTTTTAATCTAAAAATTTTAATTTAATAAATCAAACTAAATTTTTATATCATTTTTTCATTGTATAAAATATTTTTGTATTAATCATATAATTGCATAAGTCATTGGATTTTTTGTGTTACTTCTAGTCTTTTAATATAATTTGCGCTCTATCAAAATAGAAATTTAAAATTTCTTAATATCAAAATCCAATATCTATTGCTTTTTATATTAATATATTTTTAATCCTCACTTTGGCACGACCATATCACTACGACATTCTATGATAGTATGGACATTACCACGTGGGTTAAAATCCCCTACAACTTTAATCCATTTTGGTTTTAATTTATCTTTTAAAGTATTATAAATTTCGTTGATACTTGCTTCATGAGAAATATTTTTATACATAAAAGAATTAATATATAATTTTATAGCTTTAAGCTCAACTACTAATTTATCTGGGATATATTCAAAATAAATTGTCGCAAAATCAGGATATCCACTTCTAGGGCAACAGCACATAAATTCAGGCAAAGTAATCTTAATCACATAATCATTTTTAGCATCATTTGGCCAAAGCTCTAAGTGTTTATCTACATCAAATTCTTTAATCTCTTTTTCACCATATCTCATTTAAACTCCTTTGTAAAAATATCAATATTCCAAATTTCAAAAAAATCTTTTATAAGCTCTTGTGTTCGATTTTTAATCTCTTCTTTATTCCAAACCTTTTTGGTAATTAATTCTTTATTTATTAATAAATCAGCATTTTTGTTAATATAATTTTTTACTTTTTTATTTCCATTAAGTTTAATTTGCCAAGAATTATTTTTAATAGAAGTGTTAAGCTTACCTTTTAATAAAGTCATATTTCCTATTTGATAAATAAGCTCATTAGCTTCATCCTCATTTTTTATAACATCATTCCAATGATCTTTCCATTTTTGTGGACATAAATGTTCTAAAGTATAAACAAATTGAAGTCCTGTTTTATCTTTATAGTCTTTATTCTTATACTCTCTAAAAAGTTCTATCCAAAAAAGAATAAATTTTGCATCTTTATTTTCAATATAATTTAGCCATTTCTCTAATTCCTTAGTAGAAATTTCTGAAAAATATTCTTTATAAATTTCATTTTGAAGTTTTTTAAAATATTGGTTAAAATCTATATTTTTTAGCTTGTTAATAATTCTCACAAAAAATTTATTATAGTCTTTTGTATTAAAATTACACATAATCAATATTTCTAATAAATATAAACATTCTTTATAAATCTTATCTTCATTTTTTAATTTATATTTTAAAAATAATACTAAAGGCAAAATCGATGAATTAAAACCATAAAAACTTATAAGATGAAAAAATCTTTTTTCGTACTCTTCATAATAAAATATAGTTTCTTTATGAAGTTCTGGAAATTCCTTATATAAAGTTGCATATTGTGCTAAATCTTTTAAAAGTTCTATTATTTTATCTTCTTCAAAATTTTTTATATATTCCTTATATAAGGAACTCAACATACTTAAATTGTGTTTATTTACATCAAATATATTTTTTATAATTGCAAAAGCTTGAAGTAAAATTTCACTTTGTGTTCTTTTTAATCTACCCGTTTCAATCTCTTTCATCCAAAAATTTTGTATTTTTTCATCTTTTTCAAAAATATCTTGCCAATATTTTTTATAATTTTCGCTAGCTTTATTTTCATCTGAAATTTTAATAAATCTATCAAATAAAGCATTTTTTACAATATCTGTAGCACTCAATCGTTCACCAGTTGAATTAATAGAATCAAATATTTTTTGCTCATCTTCATTAGCATTTAAACAAACAATAACCCATAATTTGCTATCTATAATAAACTTTATAAATTCAAATATATCAATCTCTTGCTTTAAATTTTCTATCTCTTTTTTAAAATAATTAAAACAACCAAAAATTCCTTTTTCTGCCTTAGAATCGTTTTTTTCATCTTTTAAAACTTTTTCATATTTTTCTTTATCCAATCTTGAGTGATTGATTTTTGGCTTATCATCAGTATATTTTTCAAATAAATAATCTTTAAAATGCTGTTTTTTACTATTTTCTAAATAATCATACAAAACTTTAATTAAAATAGAGAAAGTAGTAAGTCTTTGTTGTCCATCGATAATTAATGAGTAATTTTCTGTTCCTTGATGTCTTTTTAAAATAATTGATCCTAAAAAATGTTCTTTTTTTTCAATAAAACTATTTTTTAAATCAAATAATAACTGCTCCCAGTGCTTTTCTTCCCATACATAAGCTCTTTGAAAAAAGGGAATAATAACTTTATTTTCATTTCTTATAAAATCAAAACTATTTTCCCTAGCTTCCATAAAATCTCCTTTAAATTTATAAAATTATACAAAAACTAACTAAAAAATTTTAAAGCTTTTTGAAATTCTAATTCATAATTTTCTTTAAATTCTAAAAAATTGCATTGGTATTTTAAGCACTCTTTTTTTAAATTTAAATGATCTTTTATTAAATCATTTAAATTTAATTTTTCAGTGAACAGCCTCCTTTCTATCACATTTTGTTTTTCATAAATCAGCTCATAATTTTTCACTATATATTCTTTAGAAAAAAGCAAATTTAAATGTTTTATTTTATTTTTAAATTCTTTTATTAAAAGATCAATGTACTTAGGATAAAGATAAATTCCTTCCAAAATAAGATTTTGATCATTTTCTAAATGTGTTTGTAAAATACTTTTAACAATAGGATATAAAAATTTAGCGATTTTTATATCTTCATTTACTTCAAAAGGCCTAGAGTTAAGTCCTTTTAAAAGCCCCATTTTTAAATGATCTAAGCTTATATAAGGATAGTGATGAATTTCTAATAATTTTTGTGCAAGTAGAGTTTTTCCTGTATGAGACTCTCCTGCTATTAAAAAGATCATTAAATGATTGCCTTTTAAATTATAATTAGGAAAAACCTTTGGTAGAATTTTTCCTATCACTTTATATATTAATTTATATCAAATCAATTCTCACACATCTAAATGCTTAACATCCTTAGCATGTGCTTGGATATAATCTCTTCTTGGTTCTACATCATCACCCATAAAGAGATTAAAGGTATCATCAGCACTTTGTGCATCTTCGATAGTAATTTTAAGAAGTCTTCTAGCACTTGGATCCATAGTTGTTTCCCAAAGTTGTTCAGGATTCATTTCACCTAAACCTTTATAGCGATAAATATCTGATCCTTTTTTGGCATTGTTTTCTACTTCTTCTAAAATATCTAAAATATCTTTTTCAAAGTTCAAATCTCTTTCTTTAATCTTATCAAAGATAAAATTTGCTTCAACATATAAAGGATGAGTAAATAAATCATCATTGATTAAAAGTTCTTCAAGTCCATTTTCAGTTTGAACAAAAATGCGAATTTCATTTTCATTGATATAAGAATTTAAGATATTATAATTTAATTTTTCAAGATAAACTTTTATAATATTAAAAAGTTCTTCATTTGAATTTTTAATTAAATCTGGATTTTCAATTAAATATCTAATCACTGAAATGATATTAAATCTTTTTTCAAGTTCTCTAAGAACAGAACGGTAAGCTGAAACAATTTTTAAAAAGTCTTTTAAATCATTAAGTCCTATACCTTGATAATTAGAATTTTCTATGCCCATTTCAATTAAAAAATCATTTAATGCTTTCTCATCTTTTAAATAAATTTCTTTTTTCTTTTGTCCTCTTTTTTCATAACGATATAAAGGAGGCTGAGCTAAATAAATATGTCCATTTACAATTAAATCTTTCATAAAACGAAAGAAAAAGGTTAAAAGTAAAGTTTGTATATGAGATCCATCTACATCAGCATCTGTCATAATGATAATTTTATGATATCTAAGTTTTGAGATATCAAAATCTTCTCCTATACCACAACCAAAAGCAGTGATCATATTTTGAATTTGTTCTGATTTTAAAATTTTATCAAGTCTTGATTTTTCAACATTTAAAATTTTACCTCTTAAAGGTAAAATCGCTTGAAAAGATCTTTCTCTGCCTTGTTTTGCAGAACCTCCAGCAGAGTCTCCTTCTACAAGATAAATTTCACTTTCACTTGGATCTTTGCTTTGACAATCAGCTAATTTTCCAGGTAAAGTTCCTACACTTAAACTTTCTTTTTTACGGGTTAGTTCTCTTGCTTTTTTAGCTGCCTCTCTACCACGTGCTGCCATTAAAGCCTTATTCATTATAGCTTTTGCTTCTATGGGATTTTCTTCAAAATATTTAGTTAAATACTCAAAAGAAGCTTTTGAAACTATAGGACGCACATAAGTTGAACCTAATTTTCCTTTAGTTTGTCCTTCAAATTGTGGTTCAGGAACTTTAACACTTACTATAGCTATAAGTCCTTCACGTATATCCTCACCAGTGATTTTACTATCTTTTTCTCTGGTACTTGCATTAGCTTCTATATAATTACTTATCACACGGGTTAAACCCATTCTAAAACCTGCTTCGTGAGTTCCACCATCTGGAGTTTTAATATTATTTACAAAAGAAAGTAAATTTTCACTATAAGTATCATTATAAAGTAAAGCTACCTCAACATTTACATCTTCTTCATCAACACTAAAAAAGATTGGTTTAGTTAAAGCTTCTTTTTTATTTAAATCTGTAACAAATTGAGATATCCCACCTTCAAAATGAAAACTTTCGTGTTTTCTTATACGATTATCTTTAAAATTTATAGTAATTTTTGGATTTAAATATGCAAGTTCTCGAAATCTTTTAGCTAAAATTTCATAATCAAATTCTGTTACTTCAAAAATTTTATCATCAGGCCAAAATTCTATAGTTGTTCCTGTTTTTTTACTTTTTCCTATAACACCAAATTCACTAATAACTTTACCTTCTGAAAATTCTTGACGATAAATTTCTCCATTTCTTTCAACTGTAGCTATAAGTTTTTTAGAAAGAGCATTTACAACAGAAACTCCAACACCATGTAGACCACCTGAAACTTTGTAAGTATCTTTGTCAAATTTTCCTCCTGCGTGAAGAACAGTTAAAACAACGGTTAAAGTTGGTATATTTTCAGTTGGATGTATATCAACAGGAATTCCTCTACCATTATCACTTACTATACAACTTCCTTCTGTTGTAATTTCAATGTCAATAGTATCACAATGTCCTGCCATAGCTTCATCAATAGAATTATCCACTACTTCATAAATCATATGATGAAGTCCGCCTATATTAGTATCTCCTATATACATACCAGGACGTTTTCTAACAGCTTCTAGGCCTTTTAAAACTTTAATATTACTTGCACCATAATTTTCTTGCATATTTTTCCTTTTAAACTAAATTTATAATTTTTAAATTTATAAAATCATAGGCATAATAACCATTTCAAGTTTTCCTGAGCTCACAACAAAAGCTAAATTTGGTTCATTAATACTAATTTTAAATTCATTCTCTTCAATAGAAGATAGAAAGTCTAATAAATATTTAATTTTCACACTAAGAGCAAATTCTTCTTCTAAATTAAGTTCCATATCAAGTTCTGTTTTTGCTTCCATATTATCAAGACTGATTCCTTCAAATATGATTTTATTTCTTAAAAAATGGATCTTTAATTTTTCTGTTACTACACTGATTTTTTTTAGAGAATCTATAAAATCTTCAGTTTGTAAAATGATTTCTTGTTTAAATTGTTTTGGCACAACTTTTTCATAATCTGGGAATTTATCATTAATGAGTTTTGTAAAAAATTCAAAATTATCATTCTTAGCTATAAGCATATTTTCATCATAAAATATTTCGATTTTTTCATAAAAAAGTTTTTGCATCTCAGTGATTGCTTTTTTAGGAATGCAAATATGAAATTCTTGATCGTTATTTTTTTCTAAAGTATAAATGGCTAATCTTCTTGTGTCTGTTCCTACAAAATTGATTTTTTCAGTTTTTATATCTAAAAAAGCACCATTTAAAGAATACTTTGGGTTATTTGTATCTATACTTGGGAGAATTTTTTTAAGAGATCTGCTCAAATCACTAGAATCAATATCGAATTTATTTTTACCTTCTGTTTGTGGAAAATTTGGAAAATCTTCATGGTTAAACATTGGTAATTTATATTTTGTGCTTTTTTGTCTTATAAATAAAAAATTATCAATTGTTTCGAGTGTAACTTCCTCATTATTTAAATTTTTAATTACATCAACAATACTTTTTGCATTTGCTGTTGCAAATCCAGAAGATTCTATACGAATTTTTTTGATTTTATAATTTATTCCTATTTCAAAATCAGTTGCTTTGATTGTAAGTTTATCTTCATTAGCTTCAAAAAGCAAATGGGAGGTAATAGTACTAGAATCTTTTTTTTCTACATAGGCATTACATAAAATAATAGCAGATTCTAAAGTATTTTTATTTATACTCAGTTTCATTTTTTCTCCTTTTATAATTTAATTTCATAATAATAATAAGCATATTGAAAATGTGAAAAAGTATTTTAAAAATTTATTTTATCATAGTTTTTTCTTTTTTAATTTTTCATTTTTATTCACATTTTTTCACTTAACTTTGACTTTTTGTTAAAATTTTATTTTTAAGTTCTTCAATTTTATTTTTAAGTTCTAAATTTTCTAAAAAAAGCTCATTGATTTTTTTGATATTATGTGAAATTGCTGTGTGATCTTTCATTTCAAAAAACATTGCAAGTTGTGGCATAGACATAGTTGTAAGTTCTCTTGCTAGAAAAATTACAATGCGTCTTATAGTTACTATATTTTTTGTTTTTCTATTTGATTTTATATCACTTGGTTTTATATTAAATTCTTTACAAACAATATCAAGTATATCTTCTATAGTAATATTTTCTTTTTTCTCTTTGATATGATCTTTCATTAAACTTTTTGCTATATCTAGAGTTATTTCTTGATTAATGAGTCTTGAATAAGCATTAAGATTTGTAATCATACCTTCAATTTCTCTTATATTATCTCCCATAGAAGTTGCAATATAATTAATAACTTCATTGTTCAAATTTACTTCATTAAATTCACATTTTTTTCTTATGATGGTCATTTTTGTATCAAGTTCAGGTGGTGTAATATCAGCAATAATCCCATTTGCAAAACGACTTTTTAATCTTTCAGTAATACCTTTTAGCATATTTGGTGGATTATCTGAAGTCATAATGATTTGACCTAATTTATCTTTAATTTCATTAAAGGTGAAAAAAAATTCCTCTTGAATTTTGTCTGTTTTTCCTAAAAATTGTACATCATCAATAAGCAATACATCACAATTTCTATATTTTTCATGAAATTTCTCCATAGTTTTATTACTAAGATGAGAGGTAAAATCATTGACAAAATTTGCACTTGTGGCATAAATAACTTTTTTTCCGAGCTCTAAACAAGCATTTCCAACAGCTTGAAGTAAATGCGTTTTTCCAAGTCCAGTTGCCCCATAAATAAAAATAGGGTTATAAAGTTTTCCTAATTTATCTTTATTAGCTACAGCTTTACAGGTTGCATAAGCGTATTCATTTGAATCTCCTACCACAAAACTATCAAAAGTAAAAGAAGGATTTAATATAGTGCTTTGTGTTTTAATTTGCATTATATCTATTTTACTAGCTTTAGAATGGGTTTTTGTATTTTGTGTTTGGATAATCACTTTTGCTTTATTGCCAGTTTGCACTTCATAAAAATAAGAAATTTTTTGAGCGTATTTTGTTTGGGTAAATTTAGCTAGAAATTCGTTTGAAGCATTAAAAACTAAAAGGTCTGCTTTGCTTTGCTTTTCATTTAATCTAAGAGGTAAAATATAATTTTCATACTCATTTTCTGAAAGTTCTTTTTTTAAAAAATCAAGTATTTTATTTATATCCATTGAGCCCTATCTAGTATAAAATTTTTGAATTTTATCTTTAATTTTATAAAAAAAGGTTAAAATTATTCACATCTTTATAAAAGAATTTCACATTTTTAAGGTTTATTTTGAAAATTTTAGGAATTGATCCAGGAACTCGTTTTTGTGGATATGCTATTATAGAAAGTAATAAAAATAAAAATACTCTTATAGAAGCAGGACTGATAAAGATTAAGCCTTCAACGCTTCAATATCAAATTACAGAGCTTTGCGAAGGATTAGATTTGATTTTTAAAAATCATCAATTTGATGAGGTGGCTATAGAAGATATATTTTTTGCTTATAATCCAAAAACAGTTCTAAAACTTGCCCAATTTCGTGGAGCTTTGAGTTTAAAAATCTTACAAATTCATGGTGAATTTAAAGAATATACTCCTTTACAAATTAAAAAAGCGATAACAGGGAAAGCAAAAGCAACAAAAGAACAAGTTGCTTTTATGGTAAAAAGACTTTTAGGAATTTCAAAAGATATTAAACCTTTAGATATTACAGATGCTCTTGCCGTAGCTTTAACACATGGAGCAAATTTAAGAATGAAATATTAGTTTTTAACTAAAATATAAAGTTGTTCATGAACATAAATAGATCGATTTTTAAGATTTCTACTAGCTCTAAAGGTATTGTATTTTTGTTCCAATAAAAAGCATTTTCCAAGATTTTGTAAGCGTTTTAAAAAATTTTCTTTTTTTACAAAGCCTTCACAATTATAAGATAATAAAATAATTTTAGCTTTTAAATTATAAATTAAGTCAAATAAAGCATTTTCAGCATTTTTTTGACTATTATAAATACTACGATTCCAATCTTTTGGAATTCCACTTATATTTGAAATTTCTTTGGGTTCTTTATAGTTTGCAATTAAATTTAGCATAAAATAATTTGAACTATAAGGATGTTGATTATAAGGGGGATCAAGATAAATTACATCTATATTATCAAGTTCTTTTGCAAGTATATTTGCATCTTTTTGTATAACTTTAAATTCACAAAAAAAATTTGAAAAAATAGGCATTTTAAGTTCTATTTCGCCTTTTATACGTTTAAGAGCATTACCGGCTTCTCCTCCAAATTTTCCTATGCCATTTTTTCCTTTGTAAAAACCTTTAAAAACTCCACTTGTATTAGAATGAACACTTGCTTCGTAGATTAAAGGTGCTATAAAAAAATGTCTTAATTCTTCTGGAATTTCATTATCAATTTTTGCTCGCAAGGTATCAAGATACATTGCATTATTAATGGTATAAAAAACTCTCTCATCTTTTTGAATAAAATTTTCATCTTTTGGAGCATAAAGTTTACTAATAAAACCTTTTTGAAGTTCTAAATTTTGAGTTAAATTTTTATGATATTTTTTTATAAGTTCATTTAAATTTTTATTTTTATTGCTAAGATAGCATTTGTTAATAACTCTTGAATAATCTTCTAAATCATTAGCTATAATGAAATTTGAGTGTGCCTTTGCAAAACGACTAACGATACCTGAACCGCTAAAAATATCACAAAAGCTAAATTTATCTTTTTTTAATTCTTTTTTAGCAAAATTAAATCCTTGTTCTAAAAAGCCTAAAAGCGATCTTTTATTGCCAAGATAAGTAATGATTTGTTCTTTTAAAAAGTTAGGGTTTTCAGTAGTCATATTAAAAGATATAATACCTTAAAGATGTTTCAGCAATTTCTTTCATAATTTCAAACATTTCATTTACTTCCCATTTGTTTTCTCTAAAATACATACTAACAGGAGAAAAATAATTATGATCGCTATTGCCATCTGCTTTAAAAATATAAGTTTTATTTAGATAGTAAAATTCATTTAAAACATTTAATTTTGCTAAAACGGATTTTTCACTGCTTGCGAAATCACATCCCCAGCCAAAACATACAAAAGGAGTTATTTTTTCATGATTTAACATGGCTTTAATACCTGTTAAATTTTTTCCTAGTCTTTCTATAGCATTTCCAGTAGCTTGTTTGTCTTTACCTTCTTTTTTTCTAATATCATTGGTTCCTTGTCTTTTAGCTTCTGTAATCAATAGAACTTTTTTATAATTCTCATCATCTTTTTTTCTTAAAAATAATACTCCACCATCTGGTTTTATAGTATTATCTATAAAATTCATATCAAATTGAGCGCGAATTTTTGTTGATTTAATATTATTAATCATAAAAGAAATTTCTATTTTTTTCTCTATTTCAAAATAATATTTACCATCTATAAAATTTGCAACCCCCCCCCCCATATCCATTTGATGAAAATCTTTTTTCTAAATATTTTTTAGTTTTTTGCATAGCTAGGTCTATATTCAAATCATCTTTTTTTGAATGTAAATTCTTTGCTTTATGTTGATTTTTATTTTCTATTAAATTTTTTCTTGGCATTTAAAAAACCATTAAGATTTCTTTGGTGTTACAAGCATATTTACATAACGACCTTCAAAATTTGGCTCTTTGTCGCGATTGGCTACATTTTCTACCATAGTCCAAATTTTTTCAAGCAGAGCAATACCAGCTTCAGGACTTGACATCTCACGTCCTTTTAAAAATACACGAAATCTTACGTGTTTTCCTTGCGATAAAAACTCAAGAGCATGTTTAACTTTATAATTAATATCATTTTGAGCGATTTTTACTGAAAGTTTAATTTCTTTTATATCAATAATTTTTTGTTTTTTCTTTGCCTCTTTTTGTTTCTTTTCTTGTTGATAACGGAATTTTCCAAAATCCATTATTTTGCAAACAGGTGGATTTGCATCAGGAGCTATCATTACAAGATCAAGTCCTAAACGATTTGCTATCTCTAAAGCTTCATCACTACTAATTATCCCATAAACTTTTCCATCATCGCCTATACATCTTATTTCATCTGCTCTTATTTCATCATTGAGCAATATTTCTTTTTCTTTACTCAAAAATATACCTCACTTATCTTCTCCTTGATTAAATTAATAAATTCATTTAAGCTTAAATTTTTTTGCTCTTTTGCTCTTCTATCTCTTAGAGCAACGTTTCTTTTTGAGACTTCATCATCTCCTAAAACTAAAATCATTGGTAATTTTTGTTTTTCAGCGATGCGAATTTTTTTACTTAAACTTTCATTTTTTTCATAAATTTCACTATCAATACCTAATTCTAAAAGCATTTTATGAATTTCTTTAGCATAAGCTTTGTGATTGTCTGAAATTGGTATTATGCCTACTGCAGTTGGTGCAATAAAGAATGGGAATTCTCCCCCACAATGTTCGGTTAAAATTCCTATAAATCTTTCAAAAGATCCTAAAATTGCACGATGAAGCATTACGGGTTGTTTTTTCTCATTTTCGTGATTTGTATATTCTAATTTAAAACGATTAGGTAGATTAAAATCTACTTGTATAGTTCCGCATTGCCATTTTCTTTTTAGGGCATCAGTGATTTTAATATCAATTTTTGGACCATAAAATGCTCCACCACCTTCATCAATATTGTATTTTAAATTTTGCTCATCTAAAGCTTCTTTTAAAGCTTTTGTTGCAATTTCCCAAATTTCATCATCACCGATAGCTTTTTCAGGTTTAGTTGAAATTTCCATTTCATAGGAAAAATTAAAGAGCTGCATTAACTTATCAACAAAATTTAAAATTTCAAGTACTTGTTCTTTGATTTGACTTGGCATACAAAAAATATGAGCATCATCTTGAGTGAATTCTCTAACTCTTAATAATCCATGCAAAACACCACTTTTTTCATGACGATGCACAACGCCGTATTCAAAAAATTTTAAAGGTAAATCTCTATAGCTTCTAACTTCACTTTGATAAACTTTAATATGTCCTACACAATTCATAGGTTTTATGCCATATTCTTGTTCATCAATTTGAGTAAAATACATATTTTCTTTGTAATTATCATAATGTCCGCTAATTTTCCAAGCGTCTGCTTTTAAAAGTTCAGGGCCGCGTACAGGCTCATATCCCCTTAAACGGTGAGCTTTATAAAGCATTTGCTCTAATTTACTTCTAAGTCTTGCTCCATTGCTAAGCCAAATAGGCAATCCCCCGCCTATTTCATCATCAAAAGTAAAAAGTTTAAGTTCACTTCCTAATTTTCTATGATCTCTTTTTTTAGCCTCTTCTATAATATGCAAGTATTCTTTTAAACTTTCTTTGTCTGCAAAAGCGGTTCCATAAATGCGTGTTAGCATTTCTTTTTTTTCATCGCCACCTAAGTAAGCTCCTGCAATTCTTGTCAGTTTGAAGAATTTAAGAAATTTAGTATTTGGTAGGTGAGGACCACGACATAGATCTTCAAATTCACCTTGTTTATAAATACTTACAACTTCATTTGGAATTTTTGATAAAACCTCTTGTTTAAGATCATCATCTTTAAATTTAGTCAAAGCTTCGTTTTTTGAAATTTCATACTTTGTAATATCTAGCTTTAAATTTGCTAGTTCTTTCATTTTATCTTCTATTTTTATCAAATCTTCTTCGCTAATCTTATTTTCCACACGAAAATCATAATAAAAACCATCTTCTATTACAGGACCTACGAAAAATTTAGCTTCAGGATATAAATTTTTAATTGCTTGAGCCATTAAATGGGCACAAGAATGACGAATTACTTCTAAACTTTCATGAGAATTATCAAAATATATAGCTTGTAAATCTTTGCAATCTGCACTTTGTGTATCAATAATTTTATCCTGTTTTAAAAAAGCGATGATTTCTTTTTCCATTTACTACCTTTGCTTACTTACTCTGTAAGTTTTGATTAAAAACTTAATTTTAACTTTATAAAGCTTAATATTTTTTAAAATTAAGTTTATTTTTAAAAAATTAGAAATGGCTTTGAGCATCTAAAATTCCAAAATAATATAAATATAAAAATATAAGCCCTAAAAAAATTCTATAAATTCCAAAAGGAATAAAACTAAATTTTGAAATAAATTTTAAAAAAACTTTTATAACAAAAATAGCAACAAAAAATGCTGTTATAAATCCTATAGCTAAAGGAATTAAAGTTTCATTAGTATTAAGAATATAAGGCTCTTTATAAATACTATAAGCTGTGGCTATGATCATAGTAGGAATTGCAAGCAAAAAGCTAAATTCAGCTGCAACTTTACGATTAAACCCTAATAAAAGTCCTCCGATAATACTTGCTCCACTTCTTGAAGTTCCAGGAATCATAGCTAAAGATTGAAAAAGTCCAATGCAAAAGGCTTGTTTGAAAGATATTTCATCTAAAGAATTAATTTGATAATTTTTATTTTTATGTAATCTTTCTATAATAATAAATACTATACCTCCAAATATCAGCATTATTACAACTACATACCCATTAAATAAAAGATCTAAATGTTTGGCAAGAAAAAAACCAATAGCTCCAGTAGGAAAAAATCCTATGGCAAGCTTAGACCATAATTTAATATTTTGAAAAAGTTTATTCCAAAATACAAATAAAACAGCAAGGATAGAACCAAGTTGAATTATAATTAAGAAACTTCTTAAAAATTCACTTTGTTCTATTCCTAAAATAGTTGTCCCTAAAATCATATGTCCTGTTGAAGATATAGGTAAAAATTCAGTTAAACCTTCTATAACTCCAAGTATTAAAGCGTGAAAATTTTCCATCTTAGTCTTTTTTTACTATGCGTTTTACAAAATACAACATAACAGCTATAAAAACAATTGATGCTAAAATTCCATTATCTGTAAAACCTAAATTCAAAGCTAAAGGATTCTCGCTTCCTTGATTGCTTACAGAAAAAACGGTAATGCCTGCTATGATAACTCCAAAAATACTTTCTCCAACTATAAGTCCTGAAGCAAACAAAATACCTTTTTGCTCACATTTTGCAATTTTTTCTTCTTTATGAGAATTGTGTGCATATTTCTTTTTAAGATATTTCATTACATAATAATTTAAAATCCCCCCTACTATAAGAGGTATAATTGCTTCTGGGGGTAAATAAATACCTATACCTACGGCTAAAGGAGGTAAAGATTTTTGATATTTTTTTAAAATTTTATCAATAATTATAATAGCAATTCCAATTAAAGCTCCAAATATAATGTAATTCCATGCTATATTGTGATTAAAAATTCCTTGGGCTATTGTGCTCATCAAATTAGCTTGAGGGGCAGCTAAAGCAGCTGAAATATCCATGTCAGGTCTTGGCATAGCACCTTTAAATCCATAAGCTTGGTATAATAAATTTAATACAGGAACTATAGCTAAAGCTCCAAATATACAACCTATAAGTAAAGAAACTTGTTGTTTCCAAGGAGTAGCTCCAACTAAATGACCGGTTTTTAAATCTTGTAAATTATCATTTGATATAGCAGCTGTTGCTAAAATTGCACTAGTTGTAAAAATCGCTAAAGCAATAGCAAATTTAGACAAGGATTCATCAGCAAAAATTTTCTCTTGCGATCCTAAAAATAAAATAACTAAAGAAGAAACAATTATACCTATAAGTCCAATTCCTGAAATAGGGCTAGATGAAGATCCTACGAGTCCTGCCATATATCCACAAGCTGCTGCAACAAAAAAACCGATAAAAATTGCAATTAAAGTTCCAGATACAGCAAAAATAATGTGATTTGAAAGACTTAAATTTGCATCGGTTACAAAATTATAAAAAGCAATAAAAAGTCCTATGGACATAAGGATAAATAAAAGAAAAATACTTTTTAAAGAAAGGTCTGTATCTTTAGGATCAAGATTTTGTTTATCAGAAATTTTTGTATTTTTAATGATTTCTTTCAATCCTTTTATAACAGGGTCTAAAAGCTCTATTAATGTCCAAAGTGCAGCTATTGCTATGGCACCTGTTCCTATAAGTCTTACTTTTGCTGACCAAACGCTTGTAGCTAATTCTGTTGCATTTTTAGTACTATCAAAATCTAAATTTGAAAGATAAGGAGTAAAAACTCCCCAAGCTAAAAACATTCCTAAAAAAAGTGCCAAAGCTCCTGCTAGTCCTACAAGATATCCAGCTCCTAAAAGTGCTAAAGAATAACCAGTAGAAAAACCAAAAGCCATTTTATTCCATATAAATGAAAAATTACTTTCAGTAGCTAATATTTTAAAACCGCTACTTAGTAGACTAATAAAAGCTGCAATGAAAGATCCAGAAATTATTTCTTTGATACCATTTTTACTTTTTTTATTGCTTTGATCTTGGTTAACTACTTTTAAAATTTCAGCTGCTGCTCTTCCTTCAGGGTATACAAGTTTACTTTTGGTTACCATAGCTCTTCTTAGGGGTATAGTAAATAAAACTCCTAAACCTCCTCCGCAAAGACAAATTAAAAAGGTTTGCCAAAGTGGAAATTCGGTCCAATAACCACACATAAAAAGTCCTGGTATGACAAATATAACAGAAGATAAAGTTCCAGCTGCTGAAGCTTGGGTTTGAACCATATTATTTTCTAAAATATTTGAATTTCTAAAAAAGCTTAATACTGCCATAGATATTACTACAGCAGGAATTGAGGATGAAAAAGTAAGTCCTACTTTAAGACCTAAATAAACATTCGAAGCTGTAAAAATAATGGTTAAAATACTCCCTAAAAGCATTCCTCTAAAAGTTAGTTCTGTAAGTGAGTTATTTTTATACATTTCTTATCTCATTATTTAATTGTATAGGCTTTATCATTATTTATCCTTTATTAGTTTTAAAAATAATAAAGATACAAAAAAAAAGCTTAGATCTTTTTAAAATGTATGTTAACTCTTGAATAAATGGCAAATAAATCAAATACTAATATGTTTCATTTAGTAACTACTATAAAAGTTTAAATAATTAAAACTATACAAATTACAAAAATTAATTTTATAATTGAGTAACATCATACAAAAAGGAGTATCAAAATGAAATTTTTAGTTTCTTTTTTAATTTTATCAAGTATTTTTGTATTTAGTGCTTTTGCCGATCAAAACATGGAGGATGTTAAAGGAAAAATTAGAATAAGTTGTAATTATCCTACACAAGATATTAACGATGCTATGCAAGATTTTAATACAACTTGTCCATCAGAACAATAATGGCTTTTTGCCATTATTGGCAACCCTCGCATTCTATGCTTCTATCTGCAACATTAACTTTTTCGCTATCAGGGCTTTCGCTTCTTAGATAATAGGTTGATTTAATTCCTAGTTCCCATGCTAGTTGATAAATTTCGTTAAGATATCCACCGCTTGCCTTATCAAGTGATAAGAATATATTAAGACTTTGTCCTTGATCTATCCATTTTCCACGTATAGCAGCAGCCTTAACTAGAATTTTTTGATCAAGTTCATAAGCAGGAGTATAGTATTGCCAAGTTTCTAAATTTAAATTTGGAACAACTACAGGTATCATTCCGCTTAAATTTTGTTCAAACCATTTTCTCTTATACACAGGTTCTATAGTTTGTGTTGTTCCTACTAAAATAGAAATTGAGGAGGTGGGTGCAATAGCCATTAAATACCCATTTCGCATACCATCTTTTTTAACTTTTTCTCTTAATTTATCCCAATCACATACGCTTTGATCAAATAATCCTTCTTTTAGTGTTAAGGCTTTGGCTTTAGGGCTTGCTAGATCTATTGGAAAAATTCCTTTACTCCAGTTTGATCCTTCAAATTCTGAATAAGTTCCTTTTTCTATAGCTAAATTTGAACTTGTATTTATTGCTTCATAGCTAATTTGTTCCATTATTTCATCGATTTTGTTAAAATGTTCATCACTTCCCCAATAAATTTTGGCTTCTGCAAGCATTTGAGCTTCTCCCATTACGCCAAGTCCTATAGCACGAGATTTTAAATTCGTATCTTTTACTTTTCTATGTGGATAAAAATTAAGATCGATCACATTATCAAGCATTCTTATAGCAGTTGGAACAACTCGTTTTATATCTTCTTGAGTATAAACTTTACTTAAATTTATACTTGCTAGATTGCAAACTGCTGTTTTTCCATCATTTTTAAATTTTTCAACTATATAAACTTTATTGCCGTCTATGCTATCTAAAGTGCTTATTTTTTTAGCTGGTTTTTGATAGTTTCCATTAACAGTGATTATTTCTTCTTCATGGAAGTATTTTTCTTCGCCATTTTCAAAGACAACCTTGATTTGATAATAGTTTGGTTCAGTGTTTTGAAAGATTTCTGTGCATAAATTTGAACTTCTAATAATACCTGAATGAGCATTTGGATTAGCTTTGTTAGCATTATCTTTAAAACATAGAAAAGGCATACCAGTTTCAAAATAATTAAGTAATATTTTTTTCCAAAGTTCTTTTGCTTCTATGATTTCTTTGACAATGCTTTCATCTTTTTCATATTCTTCATATCTTTTTTCAAATTCTTCTCCATATAAATCACACAAATCAGCAGTATCAGCAGGATCAAAGAGGGTCCATTTATCATTAGCTCTAACTCTTTTCATAAAAAGATCATTAATCCATAATGCAGGAAAGAGTTCGTGAGCTCTTCTTCTTTCTTCGCCTGAATTTTTACGCAAATCGATAAAATCGCTTATATCCATATGCCAAGGTTCTATATAAACAGCAATAGCGCCTTTTCTAGTTCCTAGTTGATCAACTGCAACTGCTATATCGTTAGTAATCTTTAAAAAAGGTATAATACCTCCTGCTGCATTTTTATGACCATCAATGCTTCCACCCATAGCACGAACTTTAGACCAATCCCAGCCTATACCACCTCCGAATTTAGAAAGCAAAGCCATTTCTTGATAGCTATCAAAAATACCTTCTATATTATCAGGTGTGCTTCCTATATAACAAGAGCTTAATTGATGGCGTGTAGTTCTAGCATTAGATAGTGTTGGAGTGGCTAACATTACTTCAAATTTAGAGATGAGGTCATAGAATTTTTTTGCCCATTCTGTAGGATTAAACTCATTTTGAGCCAAAAACATTGCAATAGCCATAAACATTTGTTGAGGTAGTTCTATAGGCATACCTTTGCTATCTTTTATCAAATATCTATCGTATAAAGTTTTAATACCAAGATAGGTAAATTGCATATCCCTTTCAGGTTTTATATAAGCGTTTAGATCATCAAGATCATATTTTTCTTTAAGGCCTAGTAGGATTCTTCCTTCTTTTTCTCCTTTTTCAAGATATTCTCTTAGATGATTGTAACGGTTCATACCATTTACTTTTTTGTAAAGATCAAATAAAAAAAGTCTAGCCGCAACAAAAGTCCAATTAGGACAATCAATATCTATCTTATCCACTGCTGTTTTAATTAAAGTTTTTTGTATCTCTTCTGTGGTTATTCCATCTCTAAATTGAATTTTTGCATCAAGCTCTAATTCGCTTAGATTTACTCCCTCTAAATTTTTAACAGCATCAGAAGTGCATTTTTTGATTTTTGAAATATCTAATTCTTCAGTACGTCCATTTCTTTTAATAACTTTCATAATTAACCTTTAGAATTATTTAAATGTTCTTGCAAAAATTGCATCAATATTTTTTGTGTAATAAGAATAATCAAAACATTTTCTAACATCTTCTTCTTTAAGTTTTGATCTTAAATCCTCATCATTTAAAAGAGCAATTAAAAATAAACTTTCATTTTTTTCATTTAGGGCAGATTTTCCATCTTGTAAATCATTCCAAACTTTCATAGCATTTCTTTGAACGATTTTATAAGCTTCTTCACGACTTAAACCTTTAAGTGGAAGCTCTAAAAGAACTCTTCCTGAAAAAACTAATCCACCTGTAAGATTTAAATTTTTCATCATATTTTTAGGGTAGACTAAAAGATTATCAATCAAATTTTTTAGTCTATTTAGCATAAAATCAGCAGTAATAAAAGCATCAGGTAGGATAAATCTTTCTACACTTGAATGGCTTATATCTCTTTCATGCCAAAGAGCAACATTTTCTAAAGCTGGTGTTACAAAGGATCTTAAAATTCTGCAAAGTCCTGTTATATTTTCACTTAAAACAGGATTTCTTTTATGTGGCATTGCTGAGCTTCCTTTTTGCCCTTGTGAAAAATATTCTTCAGCTTCATAAACTTCTGTTCTTTGAAAATGTCTAATTGCTACAGCAATTTGTTCGCAACTTGAAGCTAATATAGCTATGGCAGAAATTACTTGTGCGTAACGATCTCTTTGAATGATTTGATTTGATACAGGAGCTGGTTTTAAATTTAAAATTTTACAAACTTCTTCTTCAAATTCTAAAGGAGCATGAGCAAAATTCCCCATGGCCCCACTGATTTTTCCATAGCTAATTACCTCTTTTGCATGAAGTAAAAGTTCTTTTGCATTTTTTATTTCATCATACCAAATTGCCATTACCAAACCAAAAGTGATAGGTTCACCATGAATTCCATGACTTCTTCCTACCATTAAGGTATTTTTGTGTTCTAAGGCACGTTTTTTAATTACATCTAAAAGTTGTTCTATATCTTCTAAAATTAATTCTAAACTTTCTTTTATTTGTAAGGCTACAGCAGTATCAATACAATCAGAACTTGTCATTGCATAATGCAAAAAACGACCTTCTTCTCCTAAATTTTCACTAACATTTGTAAGAAAAGCTATGACATCGTGTTTGGTAGTCTTTTCAATTTCGTCAATTCTATTGATGTCAAATTTGGCATTTTCTAAAATTTTTTTACAATCTGCATCATTTATAATTCCAAGCTTATTCCAAGCTTTAACTGCGGCTAATTCTACTTTAAGCCAAGCATCATATTTGGCTTTTAAGTCCCATTTTTTAGCCATTATTTCCCTGCTATATCTTTGAACCATTTTAAACCTTTTTTGGTTATAATTTTTTTAATGAGAAAATGTAATTCTATCTCAAAAAATTTACAAAAAGGTTAAAGTTGCCTTATACGAAAATTAAGCTATCAAATAATGGAAAAAAGGCGTTTCAAGTCCTTATGGAAAACTTAAAAATTTCTATAAATGAGGCTCAAAAACTTATAGATAAAAAAAGACTTTTTTGTGATGGAAATTTAGTTACACAAAAAAATCAAATTTTAAAAGGCATTATAGAATTGATTGTTTATGAAAACAATCCAAAAGGAGTTGAAATTGTCTTTGAAAATGAAGATTTTTCTGTGATTGAAAAGCCAAGTGGAGTATTATCTCATCCCAATGGAAGAAATTGTGAATATAGTCTTTGTGATGAAATTTGGCATATTTGGGGAAAAGAGGCTTGTGTGGCTCACAGGCTTGATAAAGAAACAAGCGGACTTATACTTGTAGCAAAACATAAAAATTCTCAAATTGATTTTAAAACTATGTTTGAAAAAAAAGAAATTCAAAAAGAATATTTGGCTTTAGTCCAAGGAAAGATAAATGAGAATTTTAGTGTAAATGTAAGAATGGATTTAGTTAAAGATTATGACGATATAAAAACAAGAATGTGTATTTGTGAAAAAGGAAAAAATTCTTTCACTGAATTTGAAATTTTAGAATTTTATCCAGAATTTAATGCCACACTTTTGCTTTGTAAGCCTTTTACGGGAAGACAGCATCAAATAAGACTTCATTTGTTTCATGTGAAACATAAAATTTTAGGAGATCCTTTATATGGCTTAAATAAAGAGCAAATTGAAAGAATTTTAGATAAAAAAATGGAAGAAAAAGAAAGGATAGAATTTTGTGGAGCAAAGCGTTTGCTTTTACATTCTTATCGTTTGAAATTCAAATACAAAAATAAATTTTTTGATATAATCTCCAAAAAAAATATAAAAAAAGAATTCTTAAATTTCTTATGATTAAAACTCATAAGAAATTATATTTTAATAATTAAGGAGTTAAAATGAAAAATAAACTAACAACGGGGGGGGGTAATAGGATTTTTTTGTCCTTATGGCATAGGAGATAGTTTAATTTCTTTAAAAGCTTTATATGCAATAAAACATATTTATAGGGCAGAAATAGTTTTTTTTGGAAAAAGTAATTTAAAAGATTTAATATCTTGTTTTGATTTTATTGATAAATTTGAAGAAATTCCTTCATTAACTTCTAGTGAAAATCCTATCATAAAAGAGAAAATTAATAAGTATAATTTAGATTTTATTATTTCTTTTCATGCTAAAACTTTTGTACTTAAATTTTTGATAAATACTAATGCTAAAAAAGTGATTACTAGAAATCGTCCTATTTCTATTTTTTCTTTAAAATGCAAATGTGTCTTTGTTTCTTTTATTAAAAGATTTTATAAAAATAGAAACGATGAATTTAAAATGCTTTATTATGCAAGAAAAATAAATCCTAAATTATTTGATAAAGAAATTAAAAATTTAAATTTTGATATAAAAATTAAAACAAATATTTATAATAAAAATATCATAAATAATTTTTTAGATCAAAATAATATAAAAGATAAAAATTTAATACTTCTTAACCCTTTTTCTATTTCAGCTTTTTATACTTTAAAATTGGTAGATTATTTAAAGCTTTGTCAAGAAATTGTTTCTAAATTTAGTGATGTTTGCATAATTATACCAAGTTATGAGACTGTGCATAAAGATTTTATACAAGAATTTAATATGTTTTTTAAACAAAAACCACAAAAAATTTATATTTTTAAAAACGATGACAATATTTTAAATATTTGCGAGCTTATCAAAAGAACAAAATGTGTTATATCTCCTAGTACAGGGGTGATTCATCTTGCTTCAAATTTGGAAAAATCAAGCATAGGTTTATTTAGTGAAAAAGATATAATTTTTTGGGAAACTTTTAACAAGGATTATGTTTTGCTAAATAAAACTAAAGAAGAATTGAGTACATATGATATTTTAGAGATTATAAACGAAATACTTTTAAAATTAAAAAGATATTTATAAGTCTTAGATTTAAAATAATAATAAATTAAATTTCTAAGGTTTTGAAATTTAATTCTATTGCGATTTTATAGGTTTTAAGCTAAAATTTTTAGCTTGAGTTATCTTAAAAGGAGTGATAATGAAAAAGATTGAAACAGGGGGGGGGGTATCACTTAAAATAGGCTATTATTGTCCTGATGCCTTAGGTGATATGATAGCAAGTTTAGATATGCTTTATGCATTAAAATATATCTATAACGCAAAAATTATTGTTTTTGCAAGAAATAACACTTTGTCTCTTTTAAAGAGTTTGGAATTTATTGATTATATTGAAATTTTAGAAAATCCTATAAAACAAGAAAATTTAGAAAAAATTAATCAATATATTTTAGATTATATTATTTCATATAAGGCAAATACTTTTTTAATTGATCTTTTTATTAAAAGTAATGCTAAAAAAGTTATCACAAGACTCAAAATCAGAAGCTTTTTTTCTATAAAATGCAAAACACTTTGGATAAAACTTCTTAAACGTCTTTATAATAAAAAAAACAGAAAGAGATAGGTTGCTTTTTTATGCTAGAAAAATAAATGCTAGAATTTTTGATAAAAAGATTAAAAATTTAGAATTTAAAACACAGATAAAAACCAATGTAACACATAAAAATTTAATTAAGAATTTTTTAAATCAAAATGAAATTAAACGTTTTATAGTGCTTAATCCTTTTAGCATTACTTCAAATACTACTTTAGATACTATTTCTTTTTTAAAATTAGCAAAAAACATTAGACAAATTTATCAAGATGTTAGTATTGTTATACCTACTTACGATTTGGTGCATGATCATTTTATAAATGAGCTTTATGGATATGATAAAAATTTATCTAAAGAAATTATAATTTTCAAAAATAATGATGATATTTTAAATTTAGCAGAGCTTATTTTAAAATCAATTTGTGTAATAAGCCCTAGTACAGGCACTACTCATCTTGCCACAAATTTGAAGGTTTTTAGTATCGCACTTTACCCATTAGGAGATGAAGTGCTTTGGCCAACATATAATAAAGATTATATTTTTATTAAAAATGCCAAAGATAATTTAAGTGAAGATGAAAAGCAAGAAATTATTATAAATATCATTAAAAAATTAGAAAAATATCTTTAATCTTTTTCTAATTTTAGAATCTTTTTGGTTTGTATAGCTATAGGGATATTTTTAATAGGCTTGGTATAATCGTGACAATAATCACAAGCTTTAAAAAAATCTTGCACATAAAAGTCCAAATATCTTTTTTTATCATCTTCTAGGTTGATAAAATCCCCACTGAATTCTTCTAAACCTTTAAGTCTTGATAAAGAACTGGCTACAGGACATACAAAGATTGCTCCTTTGGGAGCTAATAAATGTTTATCCCCCCCCCCATTGCTAATACCTTGTGCACTCATAAGAGAAACACAAGGCATCATACAAGCATAATAGTTTTTTATGATATCTTCTTTTGTTCTATTTCTTTTATAAATTTTTTCTATGTCATACCAAGTATCAGTTGTATTAAAAGAATAAGCAATTTTATTTTCTTTAAGTTTTTTAAAAATACTTTCTTGTTTTAGTGGGATTTTTAAATTTGGAGATTTTTTATAATCAGATATACTAATTTTTCTTAATTTTTTAGAGTTTTTAAGTTCTTTTACCAACTCATCGCTAAAATCTATGGTTGCATTGGTTAGTATATCAAAGGTAAAGATTTTTTTAGAATTTTCTATATAGTTTATAAGTTGTGGAAGTTCTTTAAAAAGCAAAGGTTCTCCACCTATAATCCTAAGCCTTTGTATGCTATCTACTTTTTCAAATAAGGTTTCTAGGCTTGTTTTTAAACCTTCAAGCGTTGAGGTGTATTGATTGTTAGGTGAGAAGTATTGCATTAAATTATTGCAAGATTCGCAACGCATGGTGCATTTTGTAGTTAATACAAGCTCAAGGTAGGGTATATCGACCTTTCCTTGTAAAACTCTTTTTGTAAAATAAGATTTTAAAAAGAATTTTTTTAGAAAAGCAGCATATGGCACTTTGTAAATTCTAGAGAATCCTCTTTTTCCATTTAGATAAGAAAAATGCCATTTAATATTTGGGATAATATATCTTTTGATAAATAAATCATTATTTAAATATTTTTCATAGTATAAATCTTGCATTAATATCCTTAAAAATTTTTATCTTAGTAGGGTAAAGTTTTTTAAATTTTTTATAAGAATTATATTATAAAACTCGTTTAAAAATTTTTATTTTTTTTGTTTGAAAAATAAAAATAAAATGGTTACAAAATAAATCACAATAGCCCATACCAAAAATGCTTCAATAAGTCCTATTTGTCTTACTATCGGTTGAGAGATTATAGGGCTTAAAAATTGTCCTAAAAATATAAAGCTTGCTAAAATTCCATAAGCTCTAGCTCTAGCATTTGCAGGACAAATAGAAAATAGATAAGCAGTATTATTAACAAGCATAATTCCTCCACCTGTTCCAAGCAAGGCTAAAGCAAATATTACAGCACTAAAAGAGTGAATAAAATATAAAAGCATAAAAGAACTACCTACAATAAATAGAGTTAAAATATAAATTTGTTTTATGCTTATAAATTTCATTAAATACTTATAGCTTAGAGAAAATACTCCATAAAAAAGAGCAGAAACTGACATAGAAATTCCTATATATTTTGGATCAAGTCCTAGATGATCTTCTATATAGTAAGGAAGTTGGGTTGGTGATATGTAATAAATTACCATGATAAAAAATCCTATAAAATATATAGGAAAAAATTGCCAATAATTTGTTTTTGTTTCTATTTTAGTGTGATTATAAAATTTAAATTTCTTAGGTTCAAAGAGATATATATAAGCTAAAATTGTGATTAAAATTCCAAGTCCATATACTAAAAAAGGATAACGCCAAGAATAGCTAGAAACATAACCCGCAATAGAAATAAAAATAGCCCCTCCAACGGCACAGAAAAAACCTTGCCAAGAAAGAGCATTTTCACGGCGATTAAATCCACCTCTACTATAATAATCTCCAAGTAAAGCTGAAGCTCCTGTCATAATAAAAGCTGTTGCTATTCCAAATACAGCTCTTGAAACAAGAATGGCATAAATATCATTGAAAAAAAATCCAGCTATACCCGAAATTGTCCAAACTACCATAGCAGGAAAAACAAATTTTAGTTTGCCGAATTTATCCATAAACATTCCTGCAACCGGAGATAGTATTACTACAAAAATAGCTGGTATTGTTAAAATAAGACGTGTTAAAATATCAAGATGATTAAGTGTAAATTCTATCAAGATCCCGTTTTGGTTTTGTAAAAGTTTATCAAAATGTCTATTAATGGCAGGAAGAGCCGAAGAAATAACAACGCTTCCTAGCATTGTCATAGCAGCCATTGAAAATACTGCAATCTTAAAACCCGTTTTTTCTGTAATTTCAACCATTTTTTTATCAAATTTAGTATCATTAGGGTGAAATATATGCTGTTTTTTTGCCATAATAAACCTTTTTTATTTATTATACTGCAAAAAATTGATTTTGTTAAAAATTAAAAACTAATTTTTATTATCTTTTGTAATTACCCAAGCCATACCACAAAAGCCTATGATAACAACCAAGAATATAAAAATAAGTTCTATAATATCAAGCCAACTCATTTTTCTTTCTTTCTTTTAATTGTCCACAAGCTGCTGAAATATCAAGACCTTTACTTTCTCTTATCGTGCAAGTTATACCCTTTGAACTTATATAATCTTGAAATTTAATAGCATTTTCTAAATTTGGACGTTTATAAAAACTCCCTTCGTGTGGATTAAAAAGTATTAAATTTACTTTAGCTTTTATACCATTTAAAAGTTTGACAAGTTCTTTTGCGTGATCTATTTTATCATTGATGTTATCAATTAGTAGATATTCAAACATAACTCTTTTTCTTTGATCTATAGGAAATTCTCGCACCGCTTGCATAATAGAAGCTATATTGTAAGCTTTATTTATAGGCATTAGCTCATTGCGTAAAGTATCATTTACAGCATGTAAAGATATAGCAAGTAATACTCCTAAATTCATTTCTCCTAGTTTTTTGATTTGATTTGCTAAGCCACTTGTGCTTACAGTTTGACGTCTAGGGCTTATGCATAATCCATCATTGTGAGATAGTATTTTAATAGCTTTTGATACATTATTAAGATTATCAAGAGGTTCTCCCATTCCCATATAAACTATGTTAACGCGTCTTTCATAAGGAATTTGATTATCTTTTTTAATGCAAAGAATTTGGGCTACTATTTCTCCAGCACTTAAATTTCTTTTTAATCCACCCTTTGCTGTCAAACAAAAACTACAACCACTTTTGCAGCCTACTTGAGAAGAGACACAGATAGTATATTTAGCATGAGCGATTTTTACACCTTTTTCATCAAATTTCTCTTCTTTCATTGGTAGGAGCACACTTTCTATTCTTAATCCATCTTTGAGTTCAAAAAGATATTTGATGCTACCATCTTTGCTTTGTTCTTTATAGATGATTTTAAGAGGGTTAAAATGATAATTTTCATTTAGTTTTTCTCGTAAATTTTTTGGCAAAGAGGTCATTTCTAGAAAATTATCGGCATATTTTTGATATATCCATTGATAAATTTGTTTCACGCGAAACATTGGATTGATATATTCTTCCAATTCTTCGGGTAAAAAATCTAAAATATTTACAGTTTCTTTCAAAATTTATTCCTTATATTTTAGAGATAATTATGTTCTTTTAAATATTGTATTAAATTTTCTTTGGCTTTTTGATGATTTTTTATGAAATCTTTATGTGCGTTTTCATTGCAAAAATTAGTTGCACATAGAATACACTCTGCAAAAATTCCAAAATTTTTAGCCACGCTTAAAATAGCAAAAGCTTCCATATTTTCAGCAAAAAAATCTAATTTAGCAAATTCTTTGGCAGCTTTTTTATCTTGACAAATATAATTTGAAGAATTTATTTTAATTGTTTCACAAGAAACATTTTCATTTTTAAGACAAATTTCATTTTGTGCTGGAGTGTAAAAATTGTTTGAAATTTTTGAAAATTCAATATTATAGGCATGAGAGCTTTTATAAATTTCTAAAATTTTACCCTTTTCGTATAATCCACAAGTCCCTATAAATACTAGATTTGATGGTTTATATATATGACAGATTTTAGTTAGATTACAAGTTGCTTCTACTAATCCTATGCCTATAGCTTTGGCAAATGAGAAATTTTCATTACCTCCTGCACAAATTATCATCTAATCCTTTCTTAATTTATTTTTAGAATTTTATCTAAAAAGACTTAATTAAGAATTTTTAGATAAAATAATTTTTTATGATTAAAGCAAAAAAATATTATGGACAGAATTTTTTAAATAATAAAGAAATAGTTTATAAAATCATCCAAGCCATACCCAAAGAAACAAATAATATTGTTGAGATTGGGCCTGGCTTAGGTGATTTAACGCAAGAACTTTTAAAAATTTCTTTTGTTAAAGCATATGAAATCGATAAAGAACTTATACCGCTTTTGCAAAAGAAATTTCAAAAAGAAATCGAATGTGGAAAATTAAGATTATTACATCAAGATGCAAGCGAGGTTAAAGGAAGTTTTGATGAAAATAAGTATTTTTTGATTGCAAATTTACCTTATTATATAGCAAGTCATTTAATTTTAAAGGCCTTAGAAGATGAAAACTGTTTAGGGCTTATTGTTATGGTACAAAAAGAAATGGCTCTTAAATTTTGTGCTAAAGAAAATGAAAAAGAATTTTCTTCTTTAGGAGTTTTAAGTGCTTTAATTTGCAAAAGAAAAATACTTTTTGATGTAGATCCTAAATGTTTTAATCCCGAACCAAAAGTTGTCTCATCTGTGATGAGTTTGATAAAGGAAAAAGAATTTAGGGAACTTTGTAATATAGAAGATTTTAAATTTTTTTTAAAAGATTGTTTTAAATTTCCAAGAAAACAGCTTCTTAAAAATTTGAGTCTTCATAGAAATAAAGTTTTAGAAATTTTAAATAGTCTTAATATAAAAGAAAATGCAAGACCCCACGAAATTTGCGTTGATTCATACCTTAAAATTTATGAAAAATTAAAGGATGAATATGAGCGAAAATAATCAAGAAAACCAAGAGCAAAAGATAAATTTTAATTCTAAAAACAATAAACATTATAAATATAGAAATAAAAGAAAAAAAAATATTCAAAATTCAGAACACGAAAACTCAAATTCTAATACTCAAAATAATCAAGAAGAAAAAAAGAAAAAAAGAAAAAATCTTCCTTCTAAATTAATCGGAAATGAAGACTGGCAGATCGCTCTTGCTGAGTGTATAGAAGCAAATCGTATTTCGCATGAAAATCGTTTAAATCCTCTAAAATACAATAACTCAAGTGAACACAAGATCCGCATAACTCCTCTTGGTGGTTTGGGTGAAATTGGTGGCAATATTACTATTTTTGAAACAAATAATGAAGCTATTATTGTAGATATAGGTATGAGTTTTCCAGATGGGACTATGCACGGAGTAGATATTATTATACCTGATTTCTCTTATGTTAGAAAAATTAAGGATAAGATTAAAGCTATTATCATCACTCATGCACACGAAGATCACATAGGAGCTGTGCCTTACTTTTTTAAAGAATTTCAATTTCCAATCTATGCAACTCCTTTAGCCTTAGGAATGATTTCAAATAAATTTGAAGAACATGGTTTAAAAAGCGAGAGAAAATGGTTTAGACCTGTAGAAAAAAGAAAAATTTATGAAATAGGTGAATTTGATATAGAATGGATTCATATCACTCACTCTATCATCGATGCTTCTGCACTTGCTATAAAAACTAAAGCAGGAACTATTATACATACGGGTGATTTTAAAATAGATCAAACCCCAATTGATGGTTATCCTAGTGATTTGGGACGTTTAGCACAATATGGAGAAAATGGAGTTTTATGTCTTTTAAGTGATAGCACCAATTCTTACAAGGAAGGCTATACAAAAAGTGAAAGTTCTGTTGGGCCTACTTTTGATCAAATTTTTTCAAAGACTAAAGGTAGAGTGATAATGAGCACTTTTAGCTCTAATATTCACCGCGTTTATCAAGCTATCACTTATGGTTTAAAATACGGAAGAAAAGTTTGTGTTATAGGTCGTTCTATGGAGAGAAATCTCTATACCACAATGGAACTTGGTTATATCAAGTTAGATAGAAAAATTTTTATTGATGCTGATGAAGTGAATAAATACAAAGACAATGAAGTTTTAATTGTAACTACAGGAAGCCAAGGCGAAACAATGAGTGCTTTATATAGAATGGCAACTGATGAACATAAATTTATAAAAATCAAGCCAAGCGATCAAATTATCATTTCAGCTAAAGCTATCCCAGGTAATGAAGCAAATGTTTCTGCGGTGCTTGATTATTTGCTTAAGGCTGGTGCTAAAGTAGCATATCAGGAATTTAGCGAAATTCACGTAAGTGGGCATGCAAGCATAGAAGAACAAAAACTTATGCTAACACTAATAAAACCAAAATTTTTCCTACCAGTTCATGGTGAGTATAATCATATCACTAAGCATAAAGAAACAGCTATGAAGTGTGGAATCCCTGAAAGAAATATTTATCTTATGAGCGATGGGGATCAGGTTGAGATTTGTCAAAAATATATCAAACGCGTAAAAACAGTTAAAACAGGAAAAGTTTTTGTAGATAATCAAATCAATAAACAAATCGCTGATGATGTAGTAATCGATCGTCAAAATTTAGCCGATAATGGAATAGTTGTTATCATAGCTCAGCTTGATAAAGCTTCAAAAACACTTGTTAATAAACCTAGAGTTTTTAGCTATGGACTTGTAGCTGATAGACAAGATCACGCATTTTCAAAGGAAATGGCTGAAGTTTTGGCTCAATTCTTTAGCAATGTTAAAGATGAAGTTTTAAATGATCCAAGATTTTTAGAAAATCAAATCAGACAAGTATTAAGAAAGCATATATTTAGAAAAATTAAAAAATATCCAACTATAGTCCCAACTATTTTTGTAATGTAAAATTTTATTCAAAGCTTCTTAAAGGAGTTTTGAATTTTTTCAAGAATTAAAGTAATGAAAATTTTATATAATAATTTTTTGGTTTTATTGAAAAGTAATATATTTTATTTCTTTATTTTTTTTATACTTATATTTTTTACCAGAAATTAATGATTTTATTAGAATACATTTTATACAAAATGATATAAATCACTTAGATACTTTTTCTCAGATGATGTGGCTTTAAGTGATTTTAGAAATATTTCAAGCTTTTTTAATTGCACCTTTATTTTATCTTTTAGGAAAAATAAAGAAAATCCATTAAAAATATTTTATTTTACTTTTTTTGTTTTTATTGTTATAGGCTGGGTGGTGGTTAATTATAAAGTTATTAATTATCGTATAAATTCACATTATTTATTTTTATATTTTCAATGATTTATAATTGTTTAGAATTTCTTGTAATGTTTTTTATTACTTTGTTTTTGGTTAAAGAAAGAATAAAAATATTAATTTTTATTTGTTTTGTTAAATTTATTGTTAGCTTTTTGATAGATTTTATTTTTTTAAAATATACAGATTGTGGTGTGTATTATAAAACGTAAGTTCCGTTGTTTCTAATATTGATAACTATTAGTTTTTATTATTATATAAAATTTTATATATGATAGCTTTAAAAATATTAAAATACGATTTATTGCAAAAACTCATATATTTCTAGCTTTAGAGCAGTTGCTAGATAATATGGCTTATATATTTGTAATTTTAGCAAGCTTAAATTTAATGCATCAAAACAGTGAATATTTTATAGCTATGTCTTATTTTTGGGGATTTATACTTGTATTTATTTTGAGTTTTGGTAGTATTATTCAAAAGATTATTGTAAAAAAAGATGAAATTTGTTTTAAGAATAAATTGATTTTTATATTTTCAATAAATATCTTTTTTATATTTTTGGTTATTATAAGTTATTTTTATATCCAACAAATAGCAACTTTTATAGGATTAAATTTAAATAATCAAAGCTTAAGTATCATTAAATCCCTTTATTTTGCTTATGTAATATTTCATTTAAGTTATAGTATAAAATGTATTTTTTATGCTGCAGGTTGTTTTGAAAAAACACTTTTAATAAGCATCTTAATTAATTTTTGTATATATTTCCCTTATTATTTTTTAGTTATAGATAATATAGATTTTCTTATAAAAATATTTTCTATTGGAGTTTGTTTAAATTTTATCATTTCTTCTGTATTTTTAGTATTTTTCATAAAAGCGAATGTGAATAATAAAAATGTTAAAATTACAAGTTAGTTTTAAACAAATCAAGGCATAACAATGAGAATCAATAAATTCATTTCACACAATAGCCATTATTCTCGTCGTGAGGCAGATGAACTTATTAAACAAGGTTTAGTCAAGATCAATAATAAAATAGCCCTTTTAAGCGATGGGGTAAAATTTGATGATAAGATTTTTATCAAAGGCAAAAGACTTCAAAAAAGAACAAGTTTTAGTGTGATTATTTATCATAAGCAAAAAGGCGAGATTGTTTCTAAAAAAGATGATAGAGGTAGAAAAATTATTTATGATAGCTTGCCAAAACAATTTCGTAATTGGCTAAGTGTAGGAAGACTTGATTTTGCAAGTGAAGGTTTGCTTTTATTAACAGATTCTCCCGTGATAGCTTCTTCTTTAATGCGTAGTGATTTAGAAAGGGAGTATTATTTAAAAGTTAAAGGCATAGTAAATAAACAAGTTATAGAGGCTATGCAAAACGGGCTTGAAATTCAAAATGAAAAAAAAGGAGCTCATGCTAAAACAAAAATCACTTCTATGAGTTTTGCCCCTTTTTTAGACTATGAAATTTTTGGTTCAAGTGGAGGTTATACTAAACTTAGGGTTATTATTAATGAGGGTAAAAACAGAGAACTTAGGCGTTTTTTCGCTCATTTTGATTTAGAGGTGATGGATCTTAAAAGAGTAGCTTTTGGAGCGCTTGATTTAGGTATTTTAAAAGCAGGAAAATATCGCTTTTTAGAAAAAGGAGAATACGAAAAATTAAGAGATTTTTTAAAGTTTAATAATATTAAATATTAAAGCCTTTTTAAAGGCTTTAATATTTTTAGTATTTTTCAAAATATTTTTGTATAGTATTTATATCGTTTGTTTTGGTAAGAGCTAACATTAAAAGAACTCTTGCTTTTTGTGGATTTAAACCTTGTGTATTAATAAAGCCTAAATCTTTATCATCTTTACTTAGGGCAACAGATCCTGCCACTACTCTTGAGCTTATGGCAACTTTTAGGCCTTGTTTCATAAGTTCTTTTAATACTTCTTTTTGATTTTGATGAATGCTTCCAGCTCCACTTCCTGCTATCACTAAACCTTTTGTACCATTTTCAAATAAAGCTTTAGCAGCAACGCCATTTCCATCATTGGAATAAGTATAAAGTATATCAACCTTTGGCAAAGTATCTAATTTGCTCACATCAAAAGGAGTTTTTTTGGTATGTTCTTTTAAATTTGTATTATAAAAAAATACCTTTCCATCTACAATATAACCTAAATTTCCAAAATTAGGCGAAGAAAAAGCATCAACATTTAAAGTGTGGGTTTTGCTTGCATCTCTTGCACCTTGTATTTTATCATTCATTGCTATCATTACACCTTTGTTTTTGGCCTCTTTGCTTGCAGCTAGGGCTACGGCATTATAAAGATTTTTTGGACCGTCTGCACTCATAGCACTTGCAGGACGCATAGCTCCCACTAAAACGACAGGTTTATCGCTTTTGATAGTTAAATTTAAAAAATAAGCAGTTTCTTCCATAGTATCAGTTCCATGAGTGATTACTACACCATCGATATCTTTTTTGAGAAGTTCATTGATTTTTTTAGCAAGTTTTAGCCAAATTTCATCAGTCATATTAGAACTATCAATATTTGCAACTTGCTCTCCGCTAACTTGTGCTAAATCTTTAATTTGTGGAACGGCTTTGATTAAAGTTTCAATTCCTATAACTCCTGCTTTGTATCCTGTTGTTTCTAGTTCATTATCAATGGATCCGGCTATAGTTCCACCTGTGGCTAATATAACAATTTTTGGTTTTGCTTCTAGCATACTTGCTCCTAAAATTAAAAACATTATTATAAAAATAATATTTTTCATAAACTCTCCTTTATTATTTATTGCAATATATTAAATTATATTAATAAATAACAAACAAAAGTTAAATCAATAAATTTCTTTGACAATGAATTGAGGGACTATTAAACCTCTATATTCATTTTTAGAAATACTTCCAACTAGAGTGATTTTTTCGTTTAAATTCGGTTCTTTATCAAAATTAAAAAATAGAGCTTCTATTGTTTTGCTATCTTTATTTAATATGAGTTTTAAATGCTTTTCTTCTTTTCCTATAAGTTTTTTGTTTTTAACATTTAAATTTTCTAAAACAAAAAAAGGTCTTGGATTTTTATATCCAAAAGGCTCAAAAGACTCTAAAATTTCAAGCATTTCAAAATCAATTTCAATTGGATCTAAAATTCCTAAAATTTCATCTGCATCATTAAATTCATTTTTGGGAATTTTAAGACATTCTTTAAAGATTAAATTTTTAAATTCATCTAAGTATTTAAAATCAAGACTAAATCCAGCTGCACCTTTGTGTCCTCCATAATTTTCAAGCAAAAAGTTAGCTTTTGTTATTAAAGACAAAACATCTACTTTTCCAACGCTTCTAGCACTACCTTTAAGTTTGTTTTCATTTTTTGAAAACACAAAGGCCGGTTTTTTAAAATGTTTGGCAAGACGACTTGCAACTATCCCCAATACTCCTTCGTGCCAATTTGCCCCGCCTACTATAATGCAAGCGTCTTTTTCGTCAATTTGTTTTAAAGATTCTTCGAAAAGTTGTTTTTCTTCGTCTTTTCTGTTTTCATTAAAATTCACAATTTGCTCTAGATAGTTTTGTGCATCTTGTAATTTTTTAGTATGCAAAAAACGATAAGAGATACTCGCATCATCCATTCTTCCAGCACTATTTATAAGAGGAGCAATTAAAAAGCTTATATTATCAAGTCCAAATTTATCTTTTTGATAGTATAGTTTTATCGCTTTAAAAGCGGCTCTATTTGATTTATTTATATATTCTATTCCTTTTCTAACAAGAGCGCGGTTTAAATCTCTAAGTTCCATCATATCAGCAATAATGGCAATGGCTAAAAGTTCTATAAATTTGGATAAATCATATTTGATTTTACAAACTTCTTTTAAAGCAGCGACTAAATACCATGCCACTTGTGCGCCACAAATTTCTATATTAGGGAATTTACAATCTTCTTGTTTTGGATTTATAATGGCAAAAGCATCAGGCAGGGTTTGCAAGGGCATATGGTGATCGGTGATGATTAAATCAATATTTTTTTCTTTGCAAAGTTTAGCAGCATCAATAGCAGCTATGCCATTATCAACAGTTATAATTAAATCACAATCTAATTCTTTAATAATTTCTTCATTAAGCCCATAGCCATCTTTAAAACGATTAGGAATTTTGACTACATAATCAAAACCAAGATCATCAAAAAATTCAGATAGTATCACGCAAGAAATAATACCATCTACATCATAATCACCCACTATGGCAACTTTTTGATTTTTTTCTATGGCTTCTTTAATGCGATTTGCCCCTTTATAAATATCTTTTAAGCAAGAGGGCAAAGGTAAATCGCATAATTTTGTATGCATATCATTTTCAAAACGTAATTTTAAAATTCTTTTTATATCTTCTTTGTTAATTGTATTCATTATTTAATGCTGCTTTTATAAATCCACAAATTACAGGATTTGCATTTTCAAGTCTTGAGGTAAATTCAGGATGAAATTGCACTGCTAAAAAGAAAGGATGATTTTTAAGTTCTATGGCCTCAATAAGTCCTTTATTTTCTCCACTTATGATAAGTCCTTTATCTTCATACATTTTTTTGTATTTTGGATTGGCTTCATAACGGTGACGATGTCTTTCTTTTACCGATTTGGCATTGTGATAAATTTTGCTTAATAAACTATCTTTTTTAATTTCGCACTCATAAGATCCAAGACGCATAGTTCCACCTAGTGGCGTTTTACTTGTTCTAATTTGTTTAGTTCCATTAGAATCTATAAATTCATCAATTAGATAAACAATAGGGTTTTGACATTTTTCATCAAATTCGCTTGAATTTGCATCTTTTAATTTTAAAACATTTCTTGCAAATTCAATAAGAGCAAGTTGCATGCCAAGGCAAATTCCTAAAAAAGGGATATTGTGCTCTCTTGCATAATTTATTGCTTTTATTTTGCCTTCAACTCCCCTATACCCAAAACCTCCAGCAACTAAAATTCCATTTACATCTTTTAAATCTTCTAAAGAATCTAAATTTTGCAATTTCTCGCTATCTATCCATTTGATATTAACTTTAGTATCAAGTGCTGCTCCAGCATGGATTAACGCTTCTGTTAAACTTTTATAGCTTTCCTTAAGATCGATGTATTTTCCAACAAAAGCAATTTTTACCTCATTGCTTGGAGCAATTACTCTTTTAACAAGGTTGTTCCAATTTTCCATATCGGGTTTTAAATTTTTAAGATCTAAAATATTTGCAATAGCACTTAAAATATCTTGTTTTAAAAAATTAAGTGGAATTTGATAGATACTTGCTGCATCAATGCTTTCTATCACGCAATTTTTTTCAACCCCACAAGAAATAGCTATTTTATTTTTCAATTCTTTATCAAGCGATTTTTCACTACGACAAATGATCATATCAGGACTTATACCTATACGACGTAATTCTCCTACGCTGTGTTGAGTAGGTTTTGTTTTAAGTTCTCCTGCGGCTTTTATAAAAGGCACAAGAGTAAGATGAATATTCATAGCATTATTCTTGCCCACTTCAAGTTTTAATGCACGTATGGCTTCTAAAAAAGGTAAGCCTTCTATATCTCCAACTGTTCCGCCAATTTCTACTATGAGTATATCTTTATCTTTTCCTGCATTTTTTATTCTATCTTTGATTTCATCTACTATATGAGGGATTACTTGTATAGTTTTTCCAAGATATTCCCCTCGTCTTTCTTTTTCTATCACGCTTTGATAAACGCGCCCTGTTGTAAAATTATTGCTTTGAGATAAGCTTTCATCTAAAAAACGTTCATAGTGTCCTAAATCAAGATCGGTCTCAGCCCCATCATCTGTAACAAAAACTTCTCCATGTTCAAAAGGACTCATTGTTCCAGGGTCTACATTGATATAAGGATCAGCTTTTAAAATTCCTATATTAAGCCCTGAATTTTTTAAGAGTGTTCCAATGGATGCTGCAGCTATACCTTTGCCTAAAGAGCTAAGAACACCTCCGGTTACAAAGATATATTTTGTTTGTTTTAGCTTCATTGATTTACCTTAGATTTTTTGTTTTATTATAACCCAAAAAAGCTTTTTATTTTATTATTTATAAAGTAATTTTGTGTAAGAATTTATAATTTTTTAAGGAAAAATATGAATTTTACAAATACTCAAAAAGCTCTCTTTGATAAAAACCTAAAAGCCTTAAAAAATCCTATTTTAAAACAAGATTTAAGTCAGCTTAAGACTTTAAATTTTAAGATTATTTTAGGAAAGCATAATTTAGATATTAATATTACGGGGGGGGGTAAGAGCCTTTATAAGGATGTTTTAAGTGAGCTTAATGAAAAACTTATAAAATATCAAACTCATTTTGCATTTTATCCAATACTTTATTTTTATGGTTTTGGGAATGGAGTTTTGCTTAAGGCTTTGCTTCAAAACACAAATCATAGGCATATTATTGTTTTTGAAAAAGAATTAGAAATTCTTTATATAGTATTTCACTTATTTGATTTTTCTAGTTTTTTAAAAGAGCAAAGATTAATTATTTTTTATACCGACAAAATGAGCATAAATGACTATGCTAATTTTTGTTCTACTCCTGTTTTTGTAAGATATGCAAAAGTTTATCATCTAGAATTAATGAGTGAGTATTATTTTAAATTTCAAGAAGATATTTTAAAAGTCAATGAAACGATAATGTCTTATTTTAAAAAAGAAATTCTAACTAATGGAAATGATCCAAAAGATGTTTTAATGGGTTTAGAAAATTTTATAATCAATTTGCCCAAAATGATTACGCGCCCTAGTTTTACAAATCTCATTCAAGATCGTTGCAAGTCTTTTGAGAATGCTATCATAGTATCAACTGGGCCTAGCTTAACAAAGCAACTCCCTTTGCTTAAAGAAAATGAAAAAAGCTATAATTTTTGTGCTGATAGCGCCTATCCTATTTTAGCCAAAGAGGGCATTAAACCTGATTATGTTTGCATGGTGGAAAGAACTGATTTTACGGCTGAATTTTTTAATAATGACTTTAAAGAATTTGATAAAGATATAACTTTTATTTTAGCAGGAGTGGCATCTCCTAAGGCTTGTGAATTTTTAGAAAAAACAATCGTTCTTTTATGCTTATACCAAGGGATTATCTTTTTGCTTTTTATCTTGACTTAAAACCTTTTTCTTATGTTTTTTACTCAGTTAGCGTGGCGCATTTAGCTTTTGTGATAGCTTTGAATTTGGCTTTTAAAAATATTATTTTTATAGGTCAAGATTTAGCCTTTAATGATGAGGGAGATTCTCACCCAAAAGATTATAAACATACTCCAAAATATGAGAGTAGCAACTATAAAGGTTTAAAAGCCTTAGCTTATGGAGGAAAAACACAGGCTAAAACTCAAGAAGCATGGGTTTATTTTAAGCAAGTTTTAGAACAAATGATAAATGAGGCAAAATGTTATGGCATAGAAGTTTATAATGCCACAGAAGGTGGATTAAGGATAGAAGGAAGCATAGAAAAACCTTTTTCTTTGTGTATTAAAGAGCTTTTAAAAGATACAAAAAAATCTTATTTACCTTTAAGTGTATTAAGTTTTGCTAAGCAGAGTGAATTTTTATTAAAAGCTTTTGTAAAAATTATTAAAAGTATAAAAAATTGTAAAAAATTTGTTGATAAAATCAGTCAAAAGATAAAATGTATAGAACAAAGCCATCTTGATTTAGAGCAAACAAAAAAGATAATCAAAGATTTAGAGTGTTTAAAACAAGAATTATTTAATTTTAAAGATCTTTTAGAGCTTTTACAACCTAGTTCTTTTCAGCTTGAGCTTAGTTTGGCAAAAATTTCTGTGATAAATGTTAAAAACGAAGAAGAGCTTTTAAGAAAAAATTTACTCTTTATTGAAGAATTTATAGAGTATTTTAGACTAGTTAAAGGTTTATTGAGTCTTCAAAGGCAAAGTTTTTTAAAACATATTTGCGCACTAGAGAATGAACTTATAAAAAGAGGTTTTGAAAATAAAATTTTAAAAATAAAAGATAATATATGCTAAAATTTCAAAAATTAAGGAGTTTTTATGCAGATTACTTTACTTCATCACACACCACTTTTTGTATGTTCTCACGCTACTAGAACTTGTTGGCAAAGTTTTGATAAGGGTGATTGCGGAGGAGAAAAAGATAAAGAATTAATAGATCGTGTAGGCAACAAATTTAAACATTCTTCTACTTTAGAACATTTAAACTATACTTTTTATATACAAGGGATTTCTAGGGCTTGTTTGCAAGAAGTTGCACGCCATCGTCATACTAGCCCTAGTGTAAAAAGCACACGCTACACTTTAAAAGAACTTAGAAATGAAGATGAATTTAAAATCGGAGATTTTGAGAATGCAAGCCGTTATCTCGTTCTTTGTGGCAATGAAGAGGTAGATAATGCTAGTATAAAAGCTTTAGAAAATTTGCGTCTTATTTTGCAAAAAAGTATTAGTTTAGATATTGCTAAATACTGTTTGCCAGAAAGTTATAAAACAGAACTTACTTTAAGCATTAATGCAAGAAGTTTGCAAAATTTTATTACTCTTAGAAGTTCAAAATCAGCTCTTTGGGAAATAAGAAATTTAGCTAATGCTTTATTTAAAGCCTTGCCAGAGGATCATAAATTTATATTTGAGCATTGTTTATATAAGGAAGGATAATTAATGCTTTTGGTCAAAAGCATTAAAATTCCTACACCTTCTTGCTTCTAATAAATAAAAAGTTTTATTTATCTTAATGTGATCGTGCTGTTTATCAGCATTAAGTCCTACACTAACACCCATTGTGGTTTCGCTTGCTGGACTTCCTGCATCACCAAGTGCTCCTGCAACTCCTATTATAAAGACTATTAAAGCAAGAGAAAAATTTAATTCTAAACAAATAGGAACAAAAAGAGTTGTGATAATAGGTATAGTTTCAAAAGAAGTTCCTATACCCATTATAAAAAGTTTCTAAAAATTCTATAAAAAGAGTGCTATCACACTTCCAATAAACAATAAAGTTCCATTATAAAAGATAAAAGTAGGGATACAAGTATCTTTAATGTGATCGTGCTGTTTATCAGCATTAAGTCCTACACTAACACCCATTGTGGTTTCGCTTGCTGGACTTCCTGCATCACCAAGTGCTCCTGCAACTCCTATTATAAAGACTATTAAAGCAAGAGAAAAATTTAATTCTAAACAAATAGGAACAAAAAGAGTTGTAATGATAGGTATAGTTCCAAAAGAAGTTCCTATGCCCATAGTGATTAAAAGCCCTATTAAAAGCATTATAAAAATAGCTAAAAATTTACTTTCTTTCATAAAAGGAACAACAGAATTTACAAGCTCATTTACAGCGCCACTTTGTTTTAAAACTTCTCCATATCCAGCTGCTACGAGTATAACAAAGGCTATAAAGCCCATCATTTTTAAACCGTCATCAAAAATTAAATCGATTTTTTTATACTCCACTCCGCCTAAAGCTACCATCAAAACAAAACCTAAAAGTCCAGATAAAGGTAAATTCATTGTAGCAATTTGACAGATTAAGGTTACAACAAGTCCTGCTAAAACTCCCCATTCTTTACGAGTCATTTTAAGATTGTCAAAATCTACTTTAGAAAATTCTATCTCTTTGTATTCTCTTGGTTTTCTATAAAAAACAAAAATAGCCAAAAAAAGTCCAAGTATCATACAAAAAGCAGCTAGATACATAGTATTGGTAACATCATTTAAAGATATATTGACTCCATTAGAAGCAATATTATCTTTTATCAAGTCTTGAAAAGTGAGTCCAAAACCCACAGGCAATACCATATAAGGAGTAGTAAGTCCAAAAGTTAAGGCACAAGCTACCGCTCTACGATCAATTTTTAAGCGATTAAAAAGGCTTAAAAGAGGCGGGATTAAAAGCGGTATAAAAGCCACGTGTATAGGCACTAAATTTTGTGAAAAACAAGAAATAATTGTTAAAGAAATTAGTAAAAAATATTTTTTATGTGAAATAAAATGACTTACGATTTTGATTAAGTAAGCGGTTAAATTTGTTTTAGAAATGGCAGCTGCAATAGCCCCTAGTAAAATATAGCTTAGAGCAGTTTTTAAATTTTCTTTCATACCACCTATTAAGATATCCATAGTTTCGACCATAGATAAGTGAGAAAGCATTCCAGCTACTAAAGCAGAGATTAAAAGGCTAAGTAAGACATTAAAACGAAAAATACAAAGTAAAGTCATTAAAATAACACTTATAATAATGGGATTACTTAAGAGCATATAATTTCCTTAAAAAGTATTAAATCTTTTATCATACTTATAAAAGATTAATTTTTGCTTTATTAATTTATAAATTAAAGCTAAAAGATAAGTTTTTGTGTAGTATTTGCTTTTTTATATTTTTAAATTTATAAAAAGTATCAATTAAATTGCAACCCACCAAAAGGTGAGTTAGCAATAATTGAAGGCATCAAGCCTACGTATAAATCTTGTATTGTAAAACCACTAAAAGTAGGCTTGCAAAGCAAGATTTTTATCTAAGATTAACTTAGATAAAAGCTTTATCCAAAAAGGATAAAGTTTGATTATTGTTTTAACTGGATCAAAGTTTGAAGCATTTGATCACTAGTTGAAATAGTTTTAGAATTTGCTTGATAGCCTCTTTGGATAATGATAAGCTCAGTTAAAGAACGGCTTAAGTCCACGTTTGACATTTCAAGCGCTGAGGTTTTCATCTCTCCACGTCCACCTGTTCCAGCTTCTCCAACTACTATATTTCCACTATTTGCAGTAACTTTGAAAAGATTTCCGCCTATTTCTTCAAGACCTGAGTTGTTTGCCACTGAAGCCATAGCTATTTTTGCTACTGCAAAGGTTTTTCCATTTGTAAATTCACCTAAGATATTTCCTTTATCATCAACGCGTATTGCATCAGGTTTTAAGTTTCCTGAAGTGTAGCCATCTGTGGCTTGATTGGTAAGAGCTGAAGCTGAGTTAGAACTTACAAGACCATCATTACTTCCACTTGTTCCAAAGGAAAGCTTGATTTGTTGATTTGGAGCTGCACCATTATTTGGTGAAAAATTAATCGTTCTTGGATTATAATTTGACAAAGAGCCATCATTGTTAAATCTTGCTGTTCCTACTATGATATTATTTGGACCTTCGCCTGTAGTATTAATCTCTGCAGGTTCTGGAACACGGATAATCATTTGCCATTCATTGCCACCATCTTGAGTGGTGCTTTGTTTTACAAATTGCACTTCTAAAGTATGTTTTGATCCTAAAGAGTCATAAATTTCAAGTCCGGCCGAAAAAGCACTAAGCTTTAAAAGTTCGCTTTGTTTTACTTGATTTCCAGCAGGGAAAGATCCATCAAGTCCTTTAAAGATTTTTGTAAAGGCATCATTAGTGCTTACAGTTCCTCTCTCATCTGTATAAGCTGTGATATTAAAATTCATATTATGGGGTCCAAAATTTAATGGTCCTTGACCCCCTGTAACAAGCGTTGGACTATTTGAACTTTCATTAACATTGGTGATAGAAAAAGCTCCTGAAGAATTTACAACTACTTTAACATTTTCATTTACATCTGCTGCAGCAAATGTCCCATTTCCATCATAATCAACCCCATATCTTGCATCTCTTTGTAAAAGTTCTCTTAAATCTTCAGTAGTATGAAAAGTTCTTACTTCAGTATTTAATAAAGAACCATTCATTACAGCATTGTAATAATTTTGTGAACCAATAACATTTGTATCTGTGCCATTCCAAGTAGGATTTCCTGCTCCCCCATTTGTTCCTGGAACATAAGCATAACCTCCATCAGGATTATACATAGGAGGAAGGGTTTGAGGCGAAGAACTATAGATATATTTATGAGCTGTTATAACTTGTGCATTTCTATCACCTTGTAAATTAGTTGCATTACCACCTGTAGCTGTCCACAGAGAAGTATTATTATTCTGTTGATGTGTATATGCAAATGAACCTGGAGCTCCATCTTGCCCTGCTGTCCAAGTTGCTGTCCAAACTTCACCTGCTGTATTATCAGAATTTACTACAAGATTGATATTTTTCATATTATCAGTAGTGCCATCTGAATTATCATTGATAAAATCTATACCACTACCATCAGAATTTTTTACTGCTTTAACTCCTGTGCCTTGTCTTGTGTCATTAGGGGCTGTAAAGGTATTAATATAAGTTATAGCTTCATCTATACTTGATATGTTATCATTTTCTATCTTTACTCCATTTAAAACTATACTTAATTTTGTTTTTTGATCACCATTTCCCCAGAAAGCTGCTGTTTGATTTTGTTGTAAATTAGGATTAAAAGCACTAACACCTAAAGAGTTTGTAGAGTATTTTGCATCTGCATAAGATACCCAAATACCTTGTCCATCTCTTAAATTTAAGCCTTGTCCATTAGCATTAAATAAAGATGCTGCATCAACACCTTTTTCTGTAACTTCAACTGAATTTTTAGAAGTGGTATAAAATTGAGTAGTTCCTGTATCATTTTCATCTTTAGTTTCATTTGTTTTGCTATTATATCCGTGAACAGAATCTAGGGCATATAATGGTCTGCTGGCTGTTCCTATATTAAGCCCGCTGTTAAGATTTGCTTTAATAGCTACTTCGGTTGATTGTGCTGCAGGGATGTGCATGCCTGGATCGATGAAAATATTTTTTGGACTTCTTGAAGAATCAATGCTTTGAGTATCCCAGTCGATATTCCAACCTTGGACAACAAAACCTGCATTATTAACAAAATTCCCATAAGCGTCAAGTTTAAAATCCCCTGCACGTGTAAGGTAGTTTGTAAGACCACCATCATCACTTACCATAAAAAACCCATCTCCATTGATCGCAACGTCAGTATTTTTATCGGTGGTTTGAACTGAACCTTGAGAGTGAATTCTTGTTGTGGAGCTAACTGAAGTTCCAAGCCCTATTTGTAAAGGGTTTTGTCCCCCTCTTCCATCAGTTGGAGCTGTGGCAATTTTTACTGTTTGGCTAAACATAGTTCCAAAATCAGCACGAGAGTATTTAAAACCTGCTGTATTAACGTTTGAAATGTTATTACCTTCAACGTCCATTGCAATTTGGTGTGCTTGAAGTCCGCTAACTCCGGACCAAAGTGATCTCATCATAATTAAATCCTTTATAAAGTATTGCTTAAAATTATTCGAAAAAATACTAAGCAATTTTTGTTCCAATTTTAAATTTATTTTGGGC
>NZ_QPGR01000020.1 GCF_004323845.1 Campylobacter novaezeelandiae
CCTAAATTCTTCTCATTATGAACAATTTTAATTCTTTTATCTTTTAAAGCTTCTTCTTTAGCTATTTTAATACTATTATCACTTCCTAAATCATCTACCACAATAATCTCTATATCTTTAAGACTTTGATTTATACAACTATCTAAAGCTTTTTTTATATATTTTTCTACATTAAAAGTTGGAAGTATAATAGAGACTTTAGGCATATTTAACCTTTATAGTTGATTTGATTTGTCAAAAGTTTTAAAGATCTAAGAATTTAATTTTTTTATAATTTTTATGAAAATTAAATAATTCTTGATCTATAACCATATTTTTTATAATGAAAAATAATTTTTAAAAGCTTTAATATCACGCTAAAACTTCCTTTATTGGATCTTCTAGCATAAAAAATACTTTCTCCTAAAACGCAACAAAGTCCAAATTCTTCATCTTTTATTTCTTTAATGCATTCTAAATATTTCTCATCATTTTTACTTTTAATAAGTGAAGCAATTTTAAAAAATTTATAATTATTACAAAATTTTAAAGCCATAAAACCTAAAGCGGCTATATATAAGTATTCTTTAATATGCTTTTTTTCTTCTAATAATTCTTTATTAAAGATAGGGGTTATACTTGCCATATCCCACCAGTAATCATTGATATTTTTGCCATTGGCATTTATATGAGATTTAAGATATTTCCAAGGTTTTTCGCCATAATGTAAAATTTTTGGATTTTTAAAACTTTGATTAAATTCTTCTCTAGTGAAATTAAGTCTATTACTATTTTCATCTTTGCAAATGGCATAAACATAAGTAATAACGTTGAAATTATAAGCAAAGTCTAATCTTAGAATTTGATTTTTTAAAACAAAATTTAACAAATCTTGATCGGCTGCTTTAATATAAAAGCATTTTTTTGCAAGTTCATGGGCTTTTTCTTCTACTTTTTCTTTTTTATATTTTTCAAAATTAATAAGTAAAAATCCTGCATTAAAATAATTTTTATCAAAATAAAAAGTGATTTTTTTATCTTTTTCTTTAAATTTAATCTTTCTTTTCTTAGAGCCTGGATCATTTACACTAGCTACAATTTTATCTTTTAAATCTATGGCAAAAAGTTCTCTTACATCGAAAAAACAAAGCATATCAGAATCAAGATAAAGACAGTTTTTAATATTATCATCTAAAACAGAATTAATTTTTAATCTATAATAAGACAAATAATTACTATATGCCGCTCCTGATTTTGGAAAATCTTTAAAAAGCTCATCTTCAAAAATATGAATTAAAATTTTACAAGGATAAATATTGTTTAATTCTTTTTCGAGTAATTTAAGTTTTTCTTCTGTTTTGGGACTTATAAAATTGCTTAAAATATGAAAAATATAACTTTCTTCTTGTTGTTCTTTGTTTAGAGAATCAAATTTTAAATAAGAATATGAATCAAGAGTATTATTATCTTTTAAAGGTCTAAAATCTTCTTGATCACAAAAATCTTTAAATTTTTTTGATAAATTTGTATTTTTGATGATGCTTGTTATTAAAACAGCACTATATTTGATATAGTTTTCATCAGCACTCATAATAATATGGAACATTTTGATCCTTAAAATCTTGTTCCAAGTGTAAATTCAAAAGTGCTTGTATCATCACCTTTCTTTTTGTTAAGAGGTTTGGCAAAGATAAGCTGTAAAGGGCCAATTGGAGTTATCCATTCTACACCAACTCCCGTGCTCATTCTTTTGATTTCATCAAGATTTACTTTTCCTATCATACCATAATCAAAAAATACACTTCCACGTAGTTTAATTCTATCTATAAGAGGAAAACTAAGCTCTACGGAATTTGCAAAAGCTATAGTCCCACCTATTTCATCTCCCCAGCGATTTTTAGGGCTTAATGTTCTATTTTCAAAACCACGTACAGATTGAATCCCGCCTAAATAAATTCTTTGATTGATTGGAAGATAACCAGTATCCCATACCTTATAAAAACTTGCCTTATAACGATAAATAAGATCATATCCAATAAAATCTTGCAAGCCTTGATAAAAATTAAATCTTGTGCTTGATGAAATAAATTTTTGCTCTCCTCCAAGTCCCGCAAACTCTAATCCAGTAGAGGCAATGAAACCTGATCGAGGTAAATAATAATCATCTGTATTATTAAATCCTATAGTTGGGGTAATAGAGCTTTTTGTGGTTTCTCCAAGACGATAGCCAGTTCTTTGAAGAGTAGGGCTTAGCTTATAAATATTACTTTTTTCAAGATTGTAGGTTAAACTTGCACTGAAATATCTTGCGAATTGTCTTCCTACTGTTATATCAAAACCATAATTTCTTTCAGAATAATTATCCCATTCATAATCGCTAGAATAAATTGATCCACCAAGACTATATTTTGAATCCAAAACTCTTGGATTTACAAGAGAAATCCTTCCAGAAAGAGTTTCATCATCTTTATCAACATTAACAGAGCTTTTAATACCAGAACCAAAGATGTTAGTATCGGATAAGGAAGCATTAAGAAGTATTCCATTGCTTGATCCATATCCTATACCGCCTGAAATCGTTCCTGTAGAAGTTTCTTTAACTTCTACAATTAAATCAACATGAGTATTATCAACTTTTTCTTCTTTTATATTAACATCTTCAAAATATGAAGTTCTTCTTAAAGCATTTCTTGAATCATCTAAATCAGTTCGATTGTATAAATTTCCTTCTGTAAGATAAAGTTCTCTTCTAATAACTCTATCTACAGTTCTTGAGTTGCCTGAAATAATCACATTTCTAATATAAACTTTTTCATGAGGTATTACTTTAAAAACAACAGAAGCTTCTTGCGTTTGGTCATTTTTTTGTATATCAGGAATTACTTCAACAAAAGCATAACCAAGATTTGCACTTTGTGTTTCTAGGGTTTTAATATCTTTTCTAATATTTTCAATATTGATAGTTTTATTAACTTGAGATTTTAAATCTTTGACTGTTTTTTTATTGCTTTCTTCGTCAAATAAAGGGTTTTCTATAATAATTTCTTTAATTTTATAAGGTTTTCCCTCTTGAATAAAATAAGTAAGATTAGCCTTATAAGTATCTGTATAAGTTCTTAAAAAAGGTTCTGAAACTTTGACATCTAAATATCCTTTTTTCATGTATTCATCACTTATACGTGAACTATCATTGCTTAATTCAAAAATTTTTAATTTTCCATCATTTCTTCCCCACATCCAGCCCATAAATTCTTCTTCTTTATTGACAATAACAGGTTCTACATCTGAATAAGAAAATTTCTTAGCACCACTTAAATAAACATTATTTATAATAATATTTTCGCCTCTATTGACTATAAATTCTATTTCTAAACCATCTGTATTTTCTAGATATTTTTTCTTAAATTCTACTGTTGTATCAAAAAAACTTCTTGTCTCATAATATGATTTGATTCTTTCGTTTGCTTCCTTGATGCTTGCTTCATCAAATAAACTTCCTTTTTTAATACCCAAAACGCTTTCAATTTGCTTTCTATCGTTTGAAGCTACTCCGCTTATGGTTATTTTAGCAATTGTAGGTTTTTCTGTGAGAATAAAGTTTATGATTCCATTTTTTTCTTCAACAGCAATATTATTAAAATAATTTTGTTTGTATAAATTTAAAATTGCTTGATTAATGTCTTCTTCTTTTAAGGTATTTCCTACTTTTAAACCGCTAATATTTAAAGCGGTTTCATTAGAAAGATGATAAAGTCCACTAAATTTAATTTCCTTAATAATAACTGCATTAGAGAAAGTACAAAAAACACAAATACTGATAAGTTTTTTCATTTATTTTTGCCTAGATTTATTGAAATTTCTTTTTATTAAAGAGTTTTGCTTTGAATAATAGCAAAAAAAATTTAATAGTTTTTAAAAGTCTTAGAATTACATTTTGAATTTTTTATATTTTTGATTAAAAATATTAACTTAAATTTAATAAAATTATTTTTAAAGATTATTAAAACGTAACTAGTTGGACATGTAATGGCGCAAAAAAGAGGGAAAAGAAAAAATTTTTTATTTATTTTGATTTTAGTTTTCATTGCTTTATTTGGATATTTTTTAAATAATTTAAGTATTTTTGAAAAAAATAAACCAGAAATTTTTGTTAATGATATTGTTTATAGTAATTTGAAAAATCCTATTTTAATACGTGTTAAAGATGATGAGAGTGGATTAAAAAATATAAAAATTACTTTAAAAAAAGATTCTAATGATCCAGGTATTATTTTAATGGATCAAAAAGTAAACCAAAAAAACGATATAACTTTAGAGATTAATCTTCCCAAGCTTGCTTATAAAGAAAAGATTAAATCTTATATTATGGAAATTGAGGCACATGATGCAAGCTTTTGGAATTTTTTCTCAGGAAATTATATTCAAAAATCTGTTTTTATAGATATTGATGATGCAAACCCTAAATTAAAAGTACTAAGCAATTCTTATCAAATAGAACAAGGTGGTGTTGCTAGTGTTGTTTTTAAAGTAGAAGATAAAAATTTAGATCAAGTTTATATCCAAACAGATAAAGGGAAAATTTTTAAAGCCACGCCTTATATCAAAGATGGCTATTATGCTTCTTTGATTGCTTGGGATGCAAAAGATGATTATTTTAGAGCTTATATTATAGCTACTGATAAAGCTGGAAATACCACAAAAGAAAGAATAAGATATTATTTTGTTAACAGAAAATATCGTGTTTCTAACATTAATTTAAGTGATAAATTTTTAGATACTAAAATAAAATTTTTAGCCTCAGCCCATATGAGTGAAGAGGATGCTTCTAAATTAAATAAGACTCAGAAATTTAAATTTGTAAATGAAACTTTAAGATTAGCTAATGAAAATTTAATCCATAAAATTACTTCAGAAGTTCCAGAAGAGAGTATAGAAGATTTTAATTTAAATCTCTTTTTACCTCTTAAAAATGCTATGAAAGTTGCTGATTTTGCTGATCATAGGTTTTATTTTTACAATGGTGAATTTGTAAGTAGTGGATATCATATGGGATTAGATTTAGCAAGCACAGCTTTTGCTCCAATTATTAGTAGTAATTCTGGTAAAGTTGTTTTTGCCGAAGATAATGGAATTTATGGTTTAAATATAATTATTTATCACGGTTTTGGAGTTTATAGTCTTTATGGGCATTGTTCTTCTAAAAATGTTGATGTGAATGAAAATGTAAAACAACAAGATATTATAGCAAATACAGGATCAAGTGGTTTGGCATTGGGGGATCATTTGCATTTTGAAGTTTTAGTTCAAGGTGTAGAAACAAGACCAGAGCAATGGCAAGATAAAATTTGGCTCAAAAATAATATTTATAAAGTTTTAGAAGATGGAAAAAAAATGATTTTAAGTGAGAAATGAGTATGAAACAATTAACTATAGCAAAACCTGTAAAAGGTGTAGGGATAGGACTTCATAAAGGAGAACCTATAGAAATTATTTTAGAACCTTTGGAAGCTAACAGCGGTATCGTTTTCTTTAGAAAAGATCTTAATATTTCTTATAAAGCTGAACCAGCAAATGTAATTAACACTCAAATGGCAACAGTTATTGGAGATCATAGAGGCTATGTATCTACAATTGAACATTTAATGAGTGCAATCAATGCTTATGGAATTGATAATATCCGTATAGTTTTAAATGCTAATGAAGCTCCTGTAATGGACGGAAGTAGTATTAGTTTTTGCATTATGCTGGATGAAGCGGGCATTAAAGAACTTGATGCTCCTAAAAAAGTGATGGTGATTAAAAAAACCATTGAAGTAAGAGATGGTAATAAATTTGTAAAACTTATCCCAACAAAAGAACCAAAGATCAATTACACAATTAAATTTGATAATGCTGTAATCGGAGAGCAAAATTATTGTTTTGAATTTAGTAAGAAAAATTATATAGAAAATATCGCAAGAGCTAGAACTTTTGGATTTTTAAAAGATGTTGAAAAACTAAGAGCTATGAATTTGGCACTTGGAGGCAGTTTAGAAAATACTATCGTTGTTGATGATAATCGTATTTTAAATCCTGAAGGTTTAAGATTTAAAGATGAATTTGTGCGTCATAAAATTTTAGATGCTATTGGAGATTTAACTTTGCTTGGATATAGGGTATTTGGAGATTATATTTCTTATGCTGGAAGTCATCATTTAAATCATTTACTTACAAAAGAGCTTTTAAAAGATGAGCAAGCTTATGAAATCATTACACTTGAAAAAGATTATGAAAAAGATTATGAAAAGGTTTTTGCATAAAAAATTTAACTCTTTTACTCAATGCTTTATCAAGTCCTTTGATGCTTGGTGTTTATCAAGAAAATATTTTAATTAAAAAATATACAAGTGAAGAAAAAGCCAGCGAATTTTTACCAAAAATTTTAAATTCTTTATTGAAAGAATTTAATTTTTCAAGATTAATTTATGCCAATGGACCTGGATCTTATATGGGAATTAAAATTTCTTATATGAGTTTAAAAACCTTAAGTATAGTAAAAAATATCCCTTTATATAGCATAAGTGCTTTTGAGCTTAATGATTTTAAGCCTATTAAAGCTAATAAGGATTTTTGTTTTGTCTACAAGAAAGATGAGATTATTTTAGAAAAAAATACTGCTGGTGACTTTTTTTTACCTTTAAATTTAGAGAAAATTAACATAAATAATGATAATTTGCCTTTTTATTTTTTAGATGTAATTTAGGATAAGCTGTGAAAATTTTAGTCCCTGCTACAAGTGCGAATTTAGGACCAGGGTTTGATTGTTTGGGTCTTAGTTTAAAACTTTTTAATGAAGTAGAAATTAAAAAAGCCTCTTTAACTAGTGTAAGCATTAATGGAGAAGGAAGTGATAATGTTTATCTTAAAAAAAATAATCTTTTTCTTTCTATTTTTCATGGAATTTATGAAAAACTAAATGGGAAAAGAGATAATTTTCAATTTATATTTCATAATAACATACCATTATCTAGGGGCTTAGGAAGTTCATCGGCTATAATTGTTAGTGCTATAAGTGCAGCATATTTAATGTGTGATATGAAGTTAGACAAACAAAATATTCTTAATGAAGCTTTAAAATATGAAAACCATCCTGATAATATAGCACCAGCTGTTTTTGGTGGTTTTGTTTGTTCCTTGGTAAAAGATAAAGAAGTATTAAGCATTAAAAAAGAAATCGATATCAATTTAAGGGCCATTGTAGTTATTCCAAATATCACAATGAGTACAGAAAAAAATCGTCAAATTTTACCTAAATTTTTGAGCTTGAGTGATAGTGTTTTTAATTTAAGTCATGCATCTTTTTTAACGGCTTGTTTTTTAGAGAAAAAATATGATTTGTTAAAATTTGCAAGTGAAGATAAACTCCACCAATTAAATAGAATGAAAAATTTACCAGAGCTTTTTGAAGTGCAAAAATGTGCTTTAAAAAATAAAGCCTTAATGAGCACTCTTTCAGGTTCTGGATCTAGTTTTTTTTCTTTGGTTTATAAAGAGGATGCGCAGTTTTTATTTGAAAAAATGAAAGAGGCTTTTCCTCATTTTAAAATAAAACTTTTGGAATTTGATAATAATGGGCTTGAAATTTGCTAAAAAATATAAAAAAAAGATATAATTTTGAGAAATCATACACCTATTAGAATGTGCATTGTTTGCAAAGAACGTTTTGAACAAAGATCATTGTTTAGATTTAAAATTATTTCAGGAAAGATTGAACCTCATTTTAAATGCGGACGCAGTTTTTATTTGTGTTCTATATGTATTTTAAAAGAAGATAAAATTTTGCAAAAAGCATTTTCTAAAATGTGTAAAAATTTAACTATGAAAATTACTCAGCAGGATTTAAAGGAGATATTTTTAGATGGCAAAAGTTAGAATTTATGAAATTGCAAATGAAGCAGGATATTCAAGTAAGGAGATTATAGAAAAAGCAAATGAACTAGGACTTGATATCAAATCAGCGTCAAATGCTGTAGATCCAGAGGTTGCAGCTGCAATTTATGAATATATACAAACTAAGATTATTCCAGAAGCTTTTAAAAAAACTCAAAGTCCTGCTAAAAAAGAAAAAAAAGAAGTTAAAAAAATAAAAAAAGATTTTAAGCAAGAAGAAATTAAGCAAGAGGTTAAGGCTAAAGTACAAATCAAGCAAGAAGAACAAATTCAAGTTAAAGAAGAAAACAAAGAAGAAAAAGAAAGTTTAGCTAGTGCGACTTTGGCAAAACGAAGAGGACTTGTGATTGTTAAAAAGAAAAATAATGAAGCTAATAATGAAGAAAAAAAAGAAGAAGTAAAATCTAATACAACTCAAGAACGTATTAGTCTATCAATGATTTTTTCTAACAATGAAGAAAATGTAAAACCAGTTAAGAAAAAAGATAAAAAACCTTTTGTTGCAACAAAAAAAGAAAATACTCAAAAAATGGATTTTTTAAGTGACCATGAATTTGCAGATATTTCTTTAGATGATGAGGATGAGGTGGTTTTACCTGATTTTAGTGTTAAAGAAGAGGAAAAACCTCAAAATACTATAAAAAAACAACCCAACTTTTTACGTCAAGCAGTGGGAAATTCTGCTGGTTTTGGTATGGAAGGAGGTATTCAAAGAAGAAGTCGTAAAAAACCTCCTAAAAAAGTTGAAAAAAAAGAAAATGCAGTTATTACTAGTATAGAAATTCCAAAAGAAATTAGAGTATATGAATTTGCTGATAAAATAGGAAAAAGCACAGGAGAGATCATTTCAAAGCTGTTTATGCTTGGAATGATGACAACAAAAAATGATTTTTTAGATGAAGATGCGATTGAGATTTTAGGTTCAGAATTTGGCATAGAGATTAATATTATCAATGAGGCAGATGAATTTGATTATGTAAAAGATTATGAAAGCGAGATTGATGAAAAAGATTTGGTTACTAGAGCTCCTGTAATTACTATCATGGGGCATGTTGATCATGGTAAAACTTCTTTGTTGGATTATATTAGAAAATCACGAATTGCAAGTGGTGAAGCAGGCGGAATCACTCAGCATGTGGGTGCTTATATGGTTGAGAAAAATGGACGTAAAATTACTTTCATTGATACTCCAGGTCACGAAGCTTTCACAGCAATGCGTGCAAGAGGAGCTAGTATAACTGATATTGTTATTATTGTTGTGGCTGCTGATGATGGGGTAAAACCTCAAACTAAAGAAGCGATAAATCACGCAAAAGCCGCTAATGTGCCTATTATTATAGCAATTAATAAAATGGATAAAGAAGGTGCAAACCCTGATATGGTAAAAACACAACTTGCAGAACTTGATATCTTGCCAATTGATTGGGGTGGGAGTTATGAGTTTGTAGGAGTTTCTGCTAAAACAGGAATGGGCATTGAAGATTTACTTGAAATAGTGCTTTTACAAGCAGAGATTTTAGAACTTAAATCAAACCCAAAAGCCTATGCAAAAGCAAGTATTATAGAAAGTTCTATCCAAAAAGGTCGTGGTGCAGTGGCTACAATTATCGTTCAAAATGGAACTTTAAAAGTTGGAGATACTATTGTAGCAGGTGAATCTTATGGAAAAGTGCGTGCCATAACTGATGATCAAGGTAAAACTCTAAAAGAAATTAAACCAGGCGAATGTGGTGTGATTATAGGACTTAGTGAAGTTACAGATGCTGGAGAAATTTTAATTGCTGTAAAAACAGAGAAAGAAGCAAGAGAATACGCTAATAAACGTCATGAATACAATCGTCAAAAAGAGTTAAGTAAATCAACCAAAGTCAGCATTGATGAACTTGGTGCTAAAATTAAAGAGGGCAATATAAAAGCCTTACCAGTTATTTTAAAAGCAGATGTGCAAGGAACACTTGAAGCTTTAAAATCATCTTTGGAAAAATTAAGAAATGATGAAATTAAAGTTAATATTATTCATAGTGGAGTAGGAGGTATCACACAAAGTGATATAGAGCTTGCAAGTGCAAGTGAAAATTCCATAGTGCTAGGTTTTAATATACGACCAACAGGTGAGGTTAAAGAGCGTGCTAAAGATAAAGGCGTGGAGATTAAAACTTATAATGTAATTTATAATCTTTTAGATGATGTAAAAGCCTTGCTTGGTGGCATGATGAGTCCTATTATTTCAGAAGAGCAACTTGGACAAGCAGAAATCAGACAAGTGATCAATGTGCCAAAAATTGGGCAAATTGCAGGTTGTATGGTAACTGAAGGAGTGATCAATCGTGGGGCTAAAATTCGCCTTATTCGTGATGGGGTTGTTGTATTTGAAGGCAATGTAAGCTCTTTAAAACGCTTTAAAGATGATGCCAAAGAAGTTGCTAAAGGCTATGAGTGTGGTGTTGGAATACAAGGATGTGATGATATGCGTGTAGGAGATTATATAGAAAGTTATAAAGAAGTTGAGGAACAAGTTAGTTTATGAATGTAGCTGAAATTAAAAAGCTTCGCACAGAAAGCATTTTAAAAGAACTAATCCCCGAGGCTTTAGCAAATTTAGATGATGAGAATTTGAAAAATCTCTGCGTGGTAGATGTAGAGTGCAAAAAGGGCAGATACGATGCTTTTGTATATCTTGATAAGATGTTTTTTAATGTCCATGAACAAGAAAAGATTTTAAATTCTTTAAAGAAGGCTAGTAAGGCTTTGCAAAATTATTGCATGAGTGAGCAGGGTTGGTATAGATGTCCAAATTTCCATTTTAAATTTGATGATAGATTAGAATATCAAAATCACATGGATGCTTTATTTGAAAAAATAAAAAAGGAAAAAAATGAATCTTGAGGCTTTATGCAAAGAAGCGGGACTTGATTTTTACGATGATGAGCTAGTTAGTGAAAATGCTAAGAAAATTTATCGTGTTTATGTGATGAAAAAAGGTGGGGTAAATTTAGATGATTGCGCAAGATTAAGTGAAATTTTATCTCCTCTTTTTGATGTCGAGCCACCTGTAAATGGAGAGTATTTTTTAGAAGTATCCTCGCCTGGACTTGAAAGAAAGCTTACTAAATTAGATCATTTTAAAAAAAGCATTAATGAACTTGTAAAAATTACTACTAACGAAAAAGAAAAACTCAAGGCAAAAATCATTAGCGTAGAGGATGAAAATATCACTTTAGAAAATTTAGAAAATCAAGAAAAAATTACCTTAAATTTTAATGATATTAAGAAAGCTAGAACTTTCATACAATGGTAAAAATTTAGTTTTACTTATCTTTTTGATTAAAGTTATATATAATAGTCAGGTTTATTTTAAAATATTTTGTACAATAATTTTGAATTATCAAAAAAAGGATATGTTGTGATTGTATTGTCATCTGATGATAAAAATAGGTTTAAAAAGTATTTAGTAGATTTTTTTCACAATGCTTACAATGGGAACAAATTGTCATCTAAGGATGAGGTAGCTAATTTTAATTTTTTAAAAAAATATGATTTTTATGTTGATTTAAGTTATGGAAAAGGAAATGTAGCTAAAACCCCATGGATTATATTTATAAGAATGGATACTCAAGAATATAAAGCTTCTTATGGTGTTTATGTATATTGTGGTATAAAAAGAGAAAATAAAGAAATTATTGTTTGTATTGGAGAAAGTGAAAATAAGACAGTCAATTATTTAGCAAGAAATAAAGTCGATGAGTATAATACACAATTTAATCATCAAGTTTATAATTATTCAAATTTAAGCAATGATATTAATTTAATTGTGGATAAAATTATTTTAAATATGCAATGGTTTAAAGAATTACCTTTAAATGAGATTCAAGATATAAATAATAATACACTTGAAAGTAAAAGCTCAGAAGTGGAAAATAATACGCAACAAATATCAAGCAAAATGGAAAATAAAAATATACCCTTAAACCAAATTCTCTACGGGCCTCCAGGGACAGGAAAAACTTATCATACTATAGATAAAGCTTTAGAGATTTTAGGTGAAAATTTAGAAAGTAGAGATGAGAAAAAAGCTAAATTTGATGAGTATGTAAAAAATGGACAAATAGTCTTTACAACTTTTCATCAAAGTTATGGATATGAAGAATTTGTAGAAGGCATAAAGCCTCGCATAGATAGCAAAGAAAATTCTAAAGAAATAAAATATGAAATAAAAGATGGAATTTTTAAAGAACTTTGCGAAAAAGCTTTGGATAATTATGAGAATAGTATCTTAAATGCAGATGAGTTGAATAAAAAAATAGAATTAAAAGAAAAGGTTGAAAATTTTTTAAATTGGCTTTTGGAAACAAATGAGCCTATTAGTAAAACAAAGGGTGGAAATTTCTTTGTTGTTGATATTAATGATAAAACGGTTATGATTTATAGCGAAGGAGTAGAGAGATTTGATGGAAATTTTAATTTAAGTATATCTATATTTATGGAGTTATTAAAATGCAAAGATGAATTTAGCAATGCTGCTGAAATGTTTAAAAAAGTATTTAATAGAGATTATGCCGATAGAACCCATACTTATTACTTTAATTTAGTGAAAAAATTTAAAGTATATGAAAAACAATCAGTCATAAAGATTGAAAATAATAAAAACAATGATAATTCTTTAAAACCTTATATAATCATCATCGATGAAATCAATTGAGGTAATGTCAGTAAGATTTTTGGTGAGCTTATAACCTTGATAGAGCCTAGTAAGAGATTGGGCAATAAGGAAGCATTAGAATTAACTTTGCCTTATAGTGGTGAAAAATTCGGAGTGCCTAAAAATGTTTATATTATAGGCACTATGAATACAGCCGATAGAAGCATAACTTCTCTTGATACAGCTTTGCGAAGAAGATTTGAATTTGTAGAGATGATGCCTGATGTGAGCAAATTATCTATGGATTGTGAAGGTATTAATTTACAAGAATTATTAAAAGCTATAAACACTCGCATAGAGTACTTATTAGATAGAGAAAAAACCATAGGTCATGCATTTTTTATAGGTGTTGAAAATTTAGATGATTTAAAAAAAGTTTTTCAAAATAAGATTATTCCGCTTTTGCAAGAGTATTTTTATAATGATTATACTTTAATTGATGCTGTTTTAAATTATAATGGTATGATTAAAATTAAAGAAGAAAATACTGAATACCTCCAAAAAATAAAAACCTTAGATAATGTAGATAGTGAAAGAAAAATTTATAAGATCACTCCATTTGATGATAAATCAGTTTGGGATGAAATAAAAACATACCAAGCTATTTATGGTGGAGAAAAACAAGATAAGAATAAAAATGGAGAGTAATACCTTTTCTATCATCGAGTATCAAGCCTTTAATGTTGATGATTTAATAAAAGCATTTTTAAAAGGTAAAGATGAAAAACAAGAAGGTAAAGAAAATATAGAGCAAAAAGCTAGAAAATTTTATCAAGAACTAGAAGATTTTACAAAAAATAATGAAAATCTTCTAGGTTTTAAAAATAAAAATACCCTAAAAGCTAAAAATTATGTAGGCATTATCCAAACTAAAAGCGGAGTTTTAGAAATTTTACCAAAATGCACAAATTTAGAAAGTTATAAAGATAGCACAGATAGTTTAAACATAGCAAAAGAAAAGTTAAAAAATGCCTATGTAATAAATAAGAATAATGAATTATTTACGAGGTTTAGTTATTTTCAAGATTATAAAATTTTAAAAATTAGCAAAGCAAAAGATTTGAAAAATATCAAAGTAAAAAAATGGTATAGTTTAACAAAAGTAAATTTTAACCCTAAAATTCTTTTAATCAATTTGCTAAAAACCTTAAAAAATTCTCCTTTTAAAAAATTACAAATTTCATCTTTGCAAAGTTCTAAAATGCCATTATTTGAAATTTTTATCACGATGTTTTTAGATGAATTTGATAGCGTGTATAAAAAAGGCCTAATGAGATCTTATGTAGATTATGAGGATAATAGAGCTTTTTTAAAAGGAAAACTACTTTTTGGTGAGCATATTAAACAAAATCTAGTTCATAAAGAAAAATTTTTTACAAGTTGTGATGAGTTTGTTTTAGATATAGCACCAAATCGTTTAATAAAATCTACTCTAAATTTCTTAAAATCCAAAACAAATATAAATAAATTTAGACTCATAAAAGCCATGCAAATGCTTGATGAGATAGAATTTTCTAAAAATTATGAAAAAGATTTTAGCTATAAAATTTCAAGACATTTTGATTATTATGAAAACTTGCTTTTATGGTGTAAAATTTTCTTAAAAAATGAAAGTTTTATGCCTTATCATGGTAAAAATGAAGCTTTTGCTTTGCTTTTTTCTATGGAAAAGCTTTTTGAAGATTATGTGGCGTATATGTTGAAAAAAGCAAATCCAAGTAAAAATATCAAAACTCAAAGCAGTGGAAAATACTTGATTTCAAAAAATGATGAAAAATGTTTTATGTTAAAGCCTGATTTATATATTGAAAATGAGATGATTTTAGATACCAAGTGGAAAATTCCAGATAGTGATGAAGATAAAAAGCAGGGTATAGCACAAAGCGATTTGTATCAGATGTTTGCTTATGCTTGTAAATTTAAAATTTATGATATTAAGCTCATATATCCTTTGTGTGATAGAACAATGAAATTAAAAGAAAAATTTGAAAGTCCTTTAGAATTTAATGCGGGTAAGCATTTTTGGTTTGAATTTGAAAAGCATTATTCTAAAAAAGATATAAAAGTTCAAGTGCTTTTTGCACCTCTACCTTTTTAAAAATTTTCCTATCAAATGCACTAAAAATCCAAAACAAGCTACAGCTATGATACAGGCCCCACTTGAAAGATCAAAATAATAGCTAAGTATAAGCCCTAAAATACAAAAAAACATACTTAAAAAACTTGCTAAAATCATAATAAAGCCAAGTTTTTTACTAAAATTTTCAGCGATAAAGCTTGGGATACTAAGTAAGGCCATAACTAAAATAAGTCCTACAAGACGTATAGAAATAACTATACAAAAAGCCATAAGGGCAATTAAAAGATAATGAAAAAAACTAGTGTTAATGCCACGAACTTTTGCAAATTCCGCATCAAAGCTTAATGCTTCAAATTGTCTATAAAATAAAAAGATCAAAAGCACTACTACGCCATCAACCAAAACCATAAGCCATAAATCTTGTATTCCTATAGCTAAGATGCTTCCAAAAAGATAAGCCATTAAATCTGTGTTATAACTAGGACTTAAATCGATTAAAATAATCCCAACAGCCATCCCAAAAGCCCAAACTACAGCGATAATACTATCACTTCTGTGTTCATAGCGTTTAGCTAAAAAAGCCACTAAAAAAGCTAAAAATAAAGTAAATATTCCAGTGCTTAACAAAATAGGCAAGGAAAAATAAAAAGCTATACCTATGCCTCCAAAAGCCCCATGTGTTATACCTCCAGCCATAGAAAAAAGACGATTTATCATTACTAAAGTGCCTATAACTCCACAAGCTATACTGACTAAAATTGCTCCTAGTAAAGCGTTTTGAAAAAAGGTGAAATTTAAAATTTCAAGCATTATTTTCCTTTGAAAATTTTAAACAAAAATTTTCTTTTTTAAATTCTGTCTTTTTTAAATTTCTTCTTGTGAATTCTTGTTCGCATAATTTTTTGCTATCGCAATTTTTTTCATCACAAAAACAAGAATTTAAACTCATTTCTACATCGCAAAAATGAGAATGATTTTCGTATAAATGTTTTAAAAATAAACTTTTTTCTTTTTCTTTAGTGTTGGTATGTAAGAAAAGTTCTTTGTTTAAATGTGCAATTTTATCGCTATAAGCTAATACAAGGTTGATATCGTGACAAATGAGTAAAATTCCCATGCCTTTTTGGTGTAAAGAGCTTAGAAGTTCAAAAATTTGTATAGCAGATTTGTTATCAACACTTGCTGTGGGTTCGTCTAAAATTAGCATTTTGCATTCACCCGCTAAAGCTCTTGCGATGAAAACGCGTTGTCTTTGTCCTCCGCTTAAAACATTGATTGTTTTATTCCAAAAATTCTCTATTCCTACGTTTTTTAAAGCCTGCATAGCCTTTTCTTTATCTTCTTTACTATAAAAACCAAAAATTTTTTTATTTATAAGACCCATAAGAACGATCTCAATTACCCTTGGATAAAAATTAGGATTTGCTAAAGTATATTGAGGAACATAGCCTATTTCTTTTCTTTGGATAGCTTGAAATTTAATTTCATTTTTAGATTTTAAAAGCCCTAAGATAAGCTTTATAAGAGTTGATTTTCCTGCTCCATTGGGACCAATGATAGAAAGAAAATCTTTATTATCATAACTAAGATTAATATTTTTTAAAATCGTTTCGTTTTCATAAGCATAATTGAGATTAGAAATTTTAAAAAAAAGCACTAAAGACTCGATTATAAATTTTGAGAGAGAGCCTCTGCTGTTTTTAAAAGTTCATTTTCCCAATCATAAGATAAATGATCTATTTTATAAATTTTTGCATTACATTCTTTTGCCAGTGTTTTGGCTGCATTTTCAGGAAAACCATTTTGAACAAAAATAATTTTTATATTTTTATTTTTTATTAGTGCGATAAGCTTTTGCAAATCTTTGCTTTTTGGTTCTTTACCTAGAATTTCTACAGGAATTTGTATAAGATTATAGCGTCTTGCAAAATATGTCCAAGAAGGATGATAAACTACGAATTCTTTATTTTTTAATTTTTTTAGTTTTGATACGATTTGAAAATTTAAATCATTTAATTCTATTAAAAATTGATCTAAATTTTGTTTATATAAATTTTTATTTTGTGGATATTTTTGGATTAAAGCATTATAAATATTTAAAGCCATAGTTTGTACTAAAATAGGATCTAGCCAAGTATGAGGATCAAAGTGTTCATGAGAGTGTTCATGTTTATGAGAGTGATCGTGTAAATGTTCGTGCTCATTATCAGTTTCTAGTAAAGTTATATTTTTTTGTATATTTACAACTTGAAGTTTTGGGAAATTTTGTTTAAATTTATCTATAAAAATTTTTTCAAATTCTAATCCTATAGTGAAATAAATATCACTTTTTTCAAGATCTTTCATCGTGCTTGGTTTAAATTCAAAATTATGTTCATTACTATTTGGTGGCAATATTATATTGATATTTAGAGTATTTGCGGCTATTTTCTTTACAAAAAATGCTTGAGGAGCTATGCTAACACTAATTAAAGGTTTTGCTTGTAGTATTAAAAAAGAAAAACATAATAATATAATTTTTTTCATTGCTTAACTCTCTAGAATAATTTTTAAAGGTTTTTTAAGTTTTATAGTATAGCAAACAATCGTTTAATTTTTTTTAATAAAAAATAAATTTTTATTTTTATAGAATAACAAGTTTGAAAAAATCTTGATTCAATTAAGGAGTTTTAACATGAGTTTGAAATTTAAGGTTTCTTTGGTTGCAAATTTAATTGCAATTTTTTGCTTAGGTTTGCTTGGGATTATAACTTATATTTTTGTTCACAAAACTATATATGATGAAATTGTAGCTGCTGAAATAAATTATATTAAAGTGGCAAAAAATTCTATGGTAAATTTTTCAAAGAATAATTCCGATACTCTTGAAAATTTCGCAAAAAGAATTTTATCATTTTCCTATGACCAGCTAAATAACCAACAATCTTTAATGGAAAATATAGGAGATGATTTAAAACTATTAAGAGAAGCTGGAGGATTTTTAGCAG
>NZ_QPGR01000021.1 GCF_004323845.1 Campylobacter novaezeelandiae
TTTTTATCAAAGTATTATTTAATACAACTATTTTATTATTTTAAAAAATGCTTTTAAGGCTTTTTTGTAAAATGTAAAAAAGAAATGAGATTATATTCCTAATAAGCTTAAGGGGAGATTAAATGAGATAAATTTTTATAATTTTTATTAAAATTAATATTATTGATTGATTATTTTTTAATATTCTAAATAAATCAGATTATAAAAATATTAAATTTAATATTTAAATCATATATCCACTAACAGAATTTCAATAATTATTTATTCAATTTTCTCATAATCTTTTCCTATAAGAATTTTATTATTAATTTCTATAACCGGTCTTTTAATTAAACTTGGATTTAATAAAACTAATTTAAATAACTCTTCATCACTTAAAGTTTGAAGCATTTCTTTATTAAGATTAATTTTTCTAGCACTCATACCAGAAAGATTGATAAATTCCTTTAGATTTCTTTTTTTAACCCATGAATTTAAAATATCATTATCTATTTTTTTAATATCCTTAAAAGCAAAATCAAGTTGCTTTTGCACAAGGAAATCCATAGCTTTTTTAACGCTATTGCAATTTTTAATTCCATATAAATTTATCATATTTTCACCTTTTTGATTAAATTTGCTACCAGAAGTGCTAATTCTAATGCTTGTTCAACGTTCAATCTTGGATCACATTTACTTTCATAATACTCTTTTAAATTACGCTCTGTAATATTGCTTATACCTCCAATGCATTCTGTAACTTTTTTACCAGTCATTTCAAGATGTATTCCACCCGGATAAACTCCTTCTGAATAAGCAATTTCGAAAAAAGACTGAACTTCTTTTGCAATTTTTTTAAATTCGCGCGTCTTTAAATCATTAACTTTTATAGTATTTCCGTGCATCGGATCAATGCTATAAATTAAATTTAAACCTTCTTGTTTAAGTTTTCTAAAAATATTTGGCAAAATTTTATCAATTTGATCAGCACCCATTCTCATAATAAAAGTCAATCGTCCTTCTTCATTGTTGGGATTTAAAATCTGTGTAATTTGAAGCAAATCATCAATTTGAACATTTGGACCTATTTTAACCGCTATTGGATTTTTAATTCCACTTAAAAAATGAACATGAGCCTCATGAATATCTCTTGTTCTTTCTCCAATCCAAAGCATATGAGCTGAATGATTGTAAAATTGTCCACTTAAATCATCAACACGAGTTAAAGCCTCTTCATAAGGCAAAAGCAAAGCTTCATGTGAGGTGTAAAACGCATCAATAATCGTTTCGTAATTTTTTTGAGCGCTTAAAAATTGAGAATCTTTTTCACTTATATATTCATTGTTAAGATTATTTTTTTCAATAAATTCCAAAACCCCATTTAAATCTAATAATTTTTCTTTAGAACAATTTCGTATTAATTTTAAAGTTGTTAAACTTTGATAATACGCCTTAAGAATTCTATCAGGATCTGGAATTCTTTCATTTTTACTAAATCCAAAACCATTTATAATATCGCCACGAAAACTTGGCAATATCTCCCCTTGATACTCTTCAAATTCAGAACTTCTTGGTTTAGCAAATTGCCCAGCTATACGACCAACTTTTATCACGGGAAAATTTCCTGAAAAAGTTAAAATCATAGACATTTGAAGTAAAATTTTAAACATATTACAAATATCTAGAAAGTTAAAATTTTCAAAACTTTCAACACAATCACCTCCTTGAAGTAAAAAAGCTTCTCCTCTAGAAACTTTTATCAAAGCATTTTGAAGATTTTTAATTTCCTCTATAAAAACCAATGGAGGAAATTTTTCTAATTTATTTAAAATCTGATTCAAATGATATTGATTTGGATAGATTGGTTGCTGTTTTATGGGATAATTTCTCCAAGAACTTTTACTCCAATTCATTCAATTATTAATTTCCTCTATAAGTCGAATAACCAAATGGAGAAAGAGTTATGGGAACGTGGTAATGCTTTTGTTCTTTTGAAATTTCAAAACTTACCTCTATAAAAGGATAAAAAGAGTTAATATTATGTAATCTATAATAATCTTTAGTATAAAATTTAAGTTTATAAATTCCAGAAGCTCTATTTTCAGGTTTTTCATAAGGAATCAAATCTTCTATCCTACCATTTAACTTAGTAAATTTTTCACTTATTTTTTTCCAATGTTGATTTTTATCTAAATAATAAAGTTCAACTCTCACTTTAGAAGCAGGTTCTCCAGAAGTAATATCCAAAATATGAGTGCTTAGCTGATACTCTGTTGCACTCAATAACACAGGCATACTAATTAAAATAATTAAAATTTTTCTAATAAAAAACATAATTTCTCCTTGTTATTATATTATGGATTATCATAATATAATATTAGTAATTATAATTAAATAATAAAATTTATTAAATTAAATTTTATTAAATTTATATCAATTCAAGGAGTAAAATTTTAGTTATAATTAAATTATTTTTTAAGCTCTTTAATACGAGCAGCTTTACCACGTCTATCTCTTAAATAAAAAAGTCTAGCACGACGCACACGACCTTTTCTTAAAACAGAAATACTTTCTAAACTATCACTATAAATAGGGAAAATTCTTTCAACCCCTACATTATTAGCACCTATCTTACGAATAATAAAAGTTTCATCAACACCATTACCCCTTCTAGCAATGCAAATACCCTCAAAATTTTGAATTCTTGTTTTATCTCCTTCTTTAATGCGAATTGCTAGTTTTAGTGTATCCCCAGCACGAAAATCTGGAACATTTTTACCCTCAATTTGCTTAGTTTCAAATTGCTCAATATATTTATTTTTCATAATAATTCCTTATTTTTTGCGCTCATGTTCTAAAAACAAATCTGGACGAAAAAATTTTGTTTTACAAGACGCCAAAGTATTTTTTAAATCGGAAATTTTAGCATGATTACCCTTTAAAAACACTGAAGGAGTGCTATTTTTTTTATGATACCTATCTTCAAATATAAAAGGTTTTGCAAAAGCAGGAGCTTCTAATAAATCAACTTCAAAACTTTCCTCTTCTAAACTTTTAAAATTTCCCAAAACTCCTTTAATATTTCTTGAAATTGCATCACAAAGAGTTAAAGCTGGTAATTCTCCTCCTGTTAAAATAAAATCTCCTATGCTAAAAATTTCATTAGCAAAAATTTCAAACACTCTTTCGTCTATACCTTCATATCTTCCACAAATAAAAACAAGATGCTCTTTTTCGCTTAAACGTTTAGCGTCTTTTTGATTAAAAGTTTTTCCGCTAGGAGAAAGAAAAATAAAATGAGATTTTTCATCTTGTTGTTTAATAAAAGTTAAAGTTTTAAATAATGGCTCAATTTGCATTAAAAGCCCAGCTCCACCACCTATTTTATAATTATCAACTTTTCTATAAATATCAGAAGTAAAATCTCTAGGATTATAAAATTTAATATTTATAATTTTCTTTTCCAAGGCTCTAAAAAGTATAGAGTCTTTAAAATAAAACTCCAATAAATGAGGAAACAAACTAACAAAGCTAAAATTCATGAGTTTTCTAAAATTAAAACTGCTTCATTAGAACAAAAAATTTGATGCTTGTTAATATCAACTTTTTGAACATATTTATCAATATAAGGTATATAAAATATTTTAGAATATTTTTTTCTTAAAAGTTCTTCATCTGTTTGGATCTCTAATAAATAAGAAGATCCAGTTTTAACAATATCACAAACTTTTCCAAGCTTTTGTTTATCATCATAAACTTCACATTCTAAAATATCAAAATAAAAAAATTCATCTTTTTTTAATTTGCAACATTTTCTAGTTTGCTCTATGCTTTGATATAAAATAAGATTTGTTAATTTTTTTGCTTTATTTAGATCTTCATAATCCACAAATAAAACAGTAGAATTATAACGATTAAAATCTTTAATTGTTATAATTTCTTCTTTGCTAATGTAAAAAGAATTGCCTTTTTTAAATTGAGAAGGAAAATCACTCAAATTATAAAGCTTTATATAACCCCTCAACCCAACCGTTCTACCAAGTTTTGCAACCTGAATTAATGTTTTTTCAGTCAATTGGTTTAACCGTTACACGATAAGAAGTTAAATCTTTTACTTTATAAGCAGAAACAACTGTTTTAATGGCATTAATCATTTTACCATTCTTGCCAATCAATTTTCCAGTATCAACTTTATCGACAAAGATAATAAGTTCTATAATATTATCTTCTAAATTTATTTTTTGAACTTGAATTTTATCTGGAAATTCTACAATTAATTTTGCATATTCTTTTAAAAAATCTTCTATCATTTTTATTTGCTTGTGATAGAAGCAACCTTATCACTCAACTTTGCACCTACACCTTTCCAATACTCTAAACGCTCTTTATCAAATTTAATAACTTCAGGATTTACCATAGGATTATAATAACCTATGCTTTCTATCCAGCCACCATCTCTGCGTTTTCTACTATCAGTAACCACTATACGATAAAAAGGTCTTTTAACTCTTCCCATTCTTGTAAGTCTAATAACTGTCATTATTTCTCCTTAAATTTCTAAAAATTTATTTAAAAATATTGTTCATATTTTTAAATAAATTTTTAAAATTGTTTTCTTGATTGAGACATCATTTGCATTAAACTATCCATACCTTTTTTTCCAGAAAATTTTTTAGCTAATTTTGCAGCATTAGAAAATTGCTTTAAAAACCTATTTACTTGAATCTGAGATAGGCCCGAACCTTCTGCTATGCGACGTTTTCGTGCATTATTTAAAAGAGAAGGGTTTTCTCTTTCTTTTGGTGTCATTGACGATATCATAGCTTTAATATGAATAATCTCCTTAGAGTTATCTAAATCAAGATCTTTTATTTGTGAACCCAAGTTCGAAAGGCCAGGTATCATACCAATGATAGATTTAATGCTACCTAATTTTTTAACACTTTCCATTTGTTCTAAAAAATCATTAAAATTAAATTCCCCTTTTTTAATCTTTTGACCTAATTTCTTAGCTTCTTTTTCATCAATAATAGCAGCTGTTTTCTCGGCCAAAGTAGCCAAATCTCCTTCGCCCATAATACGACTAACTATTCTATCTGGAATAAAAATTTCCAAATCAGCTACTTTCTCTCCAACCCCTATAAATCTTAAGGGAATTCCAACTTGCTTTGCAATGCTTAAAGCAACACCGCCTTTTGTATCTGCATCAAATTTAGAAAGTATAACTCCACTAAGTTCTAAAGCCTCATTAAAACTTGTTGCTGTTTTTACTCCATCTTGACCGCTCATAGCATCTGCTATATAAAAAATTTCATCAGGATTTAGAATATTTTTCATTTCCTTAAGTTCTTGCATTAAAACTTCATCTATAGCCAAACGCCCAGCTGTATCAACCAATAAAACATCAACCATTAATTCTTTAGCTTTATTTAAAGCATTTTTGGCAACATTTAAAGGATTTTTCTCATTTTCTATATAAAATAATTCGATTTCATTAGCTTCACAAAGCTGACGTAATTGCTCCACAGCGGCTAATCTTTGCAAATCACACGCCGCCACTAAAACTTTTTTATTTCTTAGTTTAAGATAATGAGCTAGTTTTATTGTGCTAGTAGTTTTACCACCACCTTGTAAGCCAGTCATTAATACAACTGTAGGAGGTTTAGAACTAAAAACAAAACCCTGAGTCTTGTTTGGAACATTTAAGATATTTTCTAAATTAGTTTTTATTGCATTTAAAAACTGTTTTTGACCTATTCCATTTTTCTTAACATCTTCTTCTATTAAGTATAAAAGTTCTTTTGTAACTTTATGATGTACATCAGCCTTTAAAAGAGATTTCTTTAAAGTCTCTAAAGCATTTTTAAGGGCTTTTTCATCATCAATAAAACGAATTTTATTAATAGCTGATTTAAAAGAATCGCTAATTAATTCAAACACTTAAATACCTTTCGAAAATTTTATATTTTAAGAAATTAAAATTTGCATTATAAAAAATTTTTCCTTAAATACCTTTAAAAAACTAAATTTTTTAAATCAAAACCGAACTGATTAAAATCCTGATCAATTTTTGCCTTAAAAACATAATCTAATATTTTTATTTCATAACTTTGAAGATACATTCTATTGCTTGGAATCTTAGCATATTTTTCATCTCCAATAATACCATGTTTTATAAAGTGAGTATGTACTCTTATTTGATGTGTTCTGCCAGTTGAAATAACAATATGTGCTAAAGTTTTTTTGCCCTGGATCATAAGTGGAGTAATTTTTGTATGAGCTTGCAATCCTTGTTTTGATATTTTGCTATATGCACCTTTTTTATTTTTTAAAGTTAAGATAGGCTCATTTATGCAAATCTCTTCAGCAACGATTCCATCAAGCAGTGCTATATAACTTTTATAAACTTTTTGTTGCTTAAACTCTTTAATACACAAAGCTCTAAATTCTTCATTTTTACAAAGCAAAATTACTCCACTTGTTTCTTTATCTAAACGATTCAAAAGCTTTGCATTAAAATCTCTTTCTAAATTTTCACTGATAAAAGAATGAGGTTTATAAATAGCCAAAATATTATTATCTTCAAAAATGATATAAGGATTTTGTATTTTTTTAATAACAAATTTAGCTTTATTATGCAGTAAAGTTCTTGCTAAGACAAGTTTTTTACCTTGAAAAAATACACAACCCCTATCAATCAAATCTTTAGCTTGATGATTTGAAATTCCTTCTTGTAACGCTAATAATTTATAAGCTTTTTCTTGCATTAATACCCTCTTTTATGCTTTCTATAATAATGTTTAAATTACTTTTTTGGTTTATTTTGGCTTTTTTGTGAAGTTTATGAATCTTATCATCTAATTCATTTATGTCGCTACACAAATAAATATTTTCAACAGCCTCATATAGTTTTTTTTGATTATGAAAATAAATTCCTGAAATTAAAATATTATTAAAAGAGGCTGCCTCTATAGGATTGTGTCCTCCGATACCTTCTATAAAAGATCCTCCAAGTACAACAACATCGGAAATAGCATAAAAATTAACAAGCTCTCCTATGCTATCTAATAACAAAATAGAACTTTTAAGCTCATTCTTAAAAGATGAAGATGATAAATTTAAAGAACTAAATTTTACAAAATCCAATTTCTTGGCTTTAAGCAAATTAGTGACCTCTTCAAAACGTTCGGGGTGACGAGGAGCTATAATTAATTTTTCATTTTTCCTTAACATAAAATTTTCCAATAATAAACGCTCTTCTCCCTTATGAGTATTTGCAAAAATAATTAATCTTTGATCTAATTTTTCATAATTTTTATTTATCTGTATTTTTGAATTGATTTTAATATTACCTGCAATTTTTATATTTTTAGCCCCTAAATCAACAAGTTTTTTTTGATCTTCTTTGCTTTGAGCAAAAATTTCATCAATATAAGAAAAAATTTTTTTATAAAAAAATGAAAATCTTTTATAATTTTTATATGATTTATCTGAAATTCTTGCATTAATAAGAATAATTTTTGCACCTTTTAATTTGGATATTAAAATCAAAATTAACCAATATTCTGCTTCAAATATCACTAACACTTTACATGGTTTAAGCCAAAAAGGAATAAAATTTTCAAAAACAAGATAGTTGACTGATTTGCAAAATTTCTTTGCCTCTTCATAGCCAGTTTGAGTAATTGTAGTAATTCTAGAATCAAAAAGAAATGCAAGATCTTTAATACTCTTTACTTCTCCCAAGGAACAAGCGTGAAAATGGACATCTCTTATATTTTGAACTAAATTTTTGTATAAAAAAAATCTTGCTTTTAAGCTATGTTTATATTTTACTTTTAAAAATGAAAGAAAAAACAAAGGGATAGCTAATAAAATATAAACTATCCAAGTTAATAAATAATAAAAAATAATCAATTTTCTTGAGATTCTTTATAAAGAATTCTACCGCAATGAGGGCAAGTTACAATCTCTTCTCCTTTTATAATCGAAAGATAAGTTTTATCATAAATTCTCATAAAACAACCATAGCAAGCTTGTTTTTTTACAGGAACTACAGCTGTATTCTTGGCCCATTTGCGAATTTTCTCATAAAAACCTAAAACTTTTTGGTTCATTTCTTCAACTAATTTTGTTTTTTTATCATAAACATTCATTCTATCTTTTTCTAAAACTTTCATTTGTTCTTGAACTTCCAATTTAATTTGTTCTAATTGTTTTTCTAAATCTTCTTTTTCTGTAAAAAGTTCTTTTTTATAACTTTCTTTATTTTCTAAAATTTTATCTAAACGGATTATTTCATCATTAGCTGCATCAAGTTGCTCTTTAGCTATATCTTCTTCTATTTTTAACGCATTTGCTTCTTTTTCAGTTTTAACCATAGCACTTTTTTTTGAGAATTCTTTAATTTTTGCAGAAAATTCTAAAATATGAGTGTTATTTTGACTTTTTTGATTTTGAATATCTTTAATCTCATCGTCGTAATTATTTAATTGTATATTTATTTTATCAATCTTATTTTCTACTTCTTTTAAATTTTTATTGATACTTTCAATTTTAGGCTCAAAACTATCAATTTCCTGATCAATTTTTGATAAAGATACAAGTTGTTCAAGATATTTATTCATTAATTTTCCTTAAAAAATTGGAATGGGTTTTTTGAAACTTTTATTATAACCTTTAAAGACAAATTTTGCAAATCTTTTGCTAAAGCTTGTGCAAAATAACACTCACTTTCAAAGTGTCCAATATCAATAAGACTTAATTTATTGCTTAGAGCTTCCAAGGCTTGATGATACTTAAAATCGCCACTTATAAAACAATCAGCATTTACAAAAGGTATTAAATCTCCTCCGCTACCTGTGCAAATAGCCAATCTTTTAATTTTTTGTTTTCCACAAAAACTTATTCTAAGGGTGTCTAAATTTAAAGCCTTTTTTACATGATGACATAAATCTTTAAAATCTATATCAACATCAACATAAATTAAATATTGCTCTTGTTTAAATTCCTTAAAACCTAGAATTTCTTTTGTAAAATAAGAATTTAAATGACTTAAATCATAATTTGTATGCAAAGCAATTAAAGATATATTCTTTTTTATCATTTCCTTAATAAAAGCCCTAGGATACTTTTCTCCCGTTAATTCTTTTAAGGGTTTAAAAATTAATGGATGATGAACAATAAATAAAGAATTTTCACTCGCTTCTTTAATTAAATTTTCATCTATATCAAGGCTTGTATAAATTGTATCAATTTCATTATCCAAGTCTCCAAGCAAAATACCACTATTATCCCAGTTTGCCTGATTTTGAAAAGGACTTAATCTGTCTAAAAAAGAATAAATTTCACTCAGCTTCATCTAAATTTTTCTTATAAATTTGAGCACAATTCTTGGCAAGTTCTCTAATTTTTAACATATAATCTTGTCTTTGAGTTACCGAAATTGCTCCTCTAGCGTCTAAAAGATTAAAAGTGTGTGCCGCTAACATACAATAATCATAAGCAGGTAAAGCTAAGCCTTGTTCTAATATGTTTTTACATTCCTTGCAAGCATTTTCAAATTGTATATTTAAAAAATTTACATCACTTAATTCAAAATTATATTTACTAAATTCATATTCGCTTTGCCTATGGACATCTCCATACTTAATAACCTTATTGCCAAATTCACTCCAAACGATATCATAAACATTTTCAACATTTTGAATATACATTGCAATTCTTTCTAATCCGTAAGTAATTTCAGCACTTACAAAATCTACAACTATTCCTCCAACTTGTTGAAAATAAGTAAATTGAGTTACTTCCATGCCATCAAGCCATACTTCCCAACCTAAACCCCAAGCACCTAAACTTGGACTTTCCCAGTTATCTTCAACAAAACGTATATCATGATTTTTTAAGTCAAATCCTAAACTTTCTAAACTCTTTAAATACAATTCTTGTATATTATCAGGACTAGGTTTTATTAAAACTTGAAATTGATAATAAGCTCCTAAACGATTAGGATTTTCTCCATATCGTCCATCTGTTGGGCGACGACTTGGCGCAACATATGCTACAGACCAAGGTTTCTTTCCTAAGCTTCTTAAAAAAGTTGCAGGATGAAAAGTTCCAGCACCTGCTGGCATATCATAAGGCTGCATTATAGCACAACCTTGATTTTGCCAATAATTTTGTAAATTTAAAATAATTTGCGAAAAAGTCATTTTAACTCTCTTAGTATTTTTTATTTATTATTTTCATTTTTATCTTTATTCATCTCTAAATCAGGTTCAGTTTTTGCTCCAAAAATTTCAGTTGTTTTACTCCACATTAATTTATATTTGCGTTTTAAAAACTCCACTTCTTCACGTGCATGCTTTAACTCAGTGTTTAAAGTCTCTATTGTTTTTCTATCAGCATCATAAAGTTCTTGCATAGAATAAAGAGCATCTTTTAAAAATTTATTTTCATTTTTTAAGGCTTCTAAAGTCTCGTCTTTGGCATCTAAAACTTTTTCATGTAAATTTAAAATAGTTCCTATTGTTTTTTCAACAAAACTTTCCCCTGCTAAAGTTATGGAATTAACCATAGAATTTTTCGATGCAGTGCTTGGAACTACGCTAAAGGTTCCTTGATTAGCCTCTATATATATTTTATCATTCTCTTCTTTGAAATTTAAAGATCCATTTGCCATCATGCCTTTAACAACATCTTCATTTAAATGAACTAATTTACAAAATTCGCTTAGTTCTAGATAAGTTTGCATTTTATTCCTTTATTGTAACAAAACTTCAATTCCTTTTGAATCGTTAATAATTTTTTCCTGCTGTTCTTGTCTATCTTCTAATAAAGATTTATTCAACTCAATATTATCTAAGGCCAAAATTTGTATAGCTAAGTAAGCTGCATTAATAGCACCTGCTTTACCTATAGCTAATGTGGCAACAGGAATTCCACTAGGCATTTGAACACAAGAAAATAAAGCATCCATACTTGCTAAATTTGAATTTGGCATAGGTATAGCTAATACAGGCTTAATAGTATGGGCTGCACAAACTCCTGCCAAATGAGCCGCCATACCCGCTGCTGCAATAAAAACTTTAGCTCCTCTTTTTTCAGCATCTTCTATATATAATTTTGTTCTTGTTGGGCTTCTATGAGCGGATGTAATAATCAGTTCATAAGAAACATTAAATTTTTTTAAGATTTTTTCCGCTTCTTTTACAATTTCATAATCACTCTTACTTCCCATCAAAATTGCTACAAAACTCACACAAGCTCCTTGCGTAAAAAACTAAATTGTGGAACAGAAACTGGCATTTTAATCTCATTTTCATTTCCGCTATGAATCACTTCAAACTCTTTATTATTCTTTGCTATCATTTTTTTAAATTCAATAAAATATTTATCATCTTTTTTATAAATTGTTCCTAATTCATTGTCACATTCTTGTATTTTTGCTTCTAATGGACTTAAAATTTCATAAGGTGTTTTTAATGAAATTTTACCTTTACATTTAAAAAAGGATCCATCTTCTGTAAATGCGCATACTTGATGTGTCCCTTCTTCAATGCTTGAAATATGATTTTGTGTATCTCGTTTTTCAAAAGGGCGCGAAACTAAATAACCATCTGTAAATCCACGATTTTTTAAAGTATTTAACTCTTTCTCATATTTCTTAATATCAAAACAATCGTTTAAAACATCTTGTATTGCCATTTTATAAGTTCTTGTTGTAAGAGCTACATAATACTCACTTTTAGTGCGACCTTCTATTTTGAAAGCCTGAATGCAATTTTCTTTCATAATTTTTTGAATATAAGCACCCAAATTCAAATCTTTAGAATTAAAAATATATGTTCCATTTTGATCCTCTTCTAAACGAAACAAAGCTCCATTATCCGAATTTTTTGCATAAAGCTCATAATTAAATCTACAATCATTAGCACAAGTTCCGCGATTACTCATTCTTCCGCTTTGAACAGAACTAATTAAACAGCGACCAGAATAAGCAAAACACATAGAACCATGCACAAATGCTTCTAATTCAATATCACAATTTTCTTGAATAATTTTAGCATCTTTTAAGGAAAGTTCTCTTGCAATTACAATACGTTTAGCTCCCATATTTTTATAAACTTTAGCATCAAGATAGTTTAATACATTAGCTTGAGTGGAAATATGCAAAGGTATTTCAGGAGCAAGCTCTTTTGCTAAATTTAAAGCACCAAGTGATGCTATAATAAAAGCATCAGGATTCATTTCCTTTAGCTTTAATATATGCTTTTTTAAACCTTCAATTTGAGAATTAAGATGAAAACCATTTAAAGTAACATAAATTCTTTTACCTTTAGAATGCGTATAATCAATGGCTTGTTTAAAAGTTTCATAATTAAAATCTTTAGCTGCTCTCGAGCGTAAAGAAAAATGATTAACCCCTGCATAAATTGCATCAGCACCATAAGCTAAAGCAATTTTTAGTTTGGTAAAATTGCCAGCTGGCGCAACAATTTCAGGTATAATCATTTTTTTCCTAAAGTTGCTATTAATGCTTCTATATCATCATTACTAACAACATCAGCAGTATTATCTCCTTGTATATGTACAGCAGAACTTACACGTTTTTGATCGTCAATTTTCCCTTCAAATAGAGAGTTCATATAACGACTCAAAGATCTCATAACATTAATAACACGCTCAATTTTTTGACGGTGAATATCTTGATACTGCATAACATCCATTATCATCATCACTTCATCCTGACCGCTTTGTAAATTATCATTAATACTGCCAATTTTATTTATAGTATTTTTGTTTAAATTTAAAGCTTCTGAGAAGCTTTCAACATTTGGGAATTTATCATTTAATTTAGAAAATATATCAATATTTTTATTTAGAACTTTTTTTAATTCATTAACTAAGCCTTCAGAATCTATAAAAAAATTATTAATAATTTCTAATTTCTCCATAATCTCTGTAGCTCTTTCCTCGCTATCTCTTGTTACATCGTCTAATTGATGAACTACCTTGTGCTCTTTACTTGGAGGTGGTAATGGCCAACCTTCTTTAGGATCTGGTCTATATCCAATATTCTCTTCTAAATTTTCTTGAATTTCATTTTTATTATATTCATGTTCTTCTTCAGCGTTTTCATCAAATTCAGCTGTACTTTCCATTAGAGCATCAAGTTCTTCTTGAGTCATTATTATCCTTTAAACCTAAAAAAATATAAAAATATTAATGAAATATTAGCCAAAAATATTTAAAAAAACTTAATAAATTTCAAAAAAAAAAAAAACAAATATATTTTATTAAGTCGAGTATTAATATATCGACTTCTAAAGAATATAATTTATATTTAAAAAAATATGATACAATCTTTACTATCAAAAACTAATGATAGGAATGTAAATAGCAATGGGAAAATTTGTAAATAATGTTGAAGAATTTTTTGATTTTTGTAAAAATAATGAAGTAATTTTTGTTGATTTTAGATTCAGTGATCTTATAGGCACTTGGCATCATATTACCTATAATTTTAACTCTATAAATAAAGAAACCTTTAAACAAGGAATTCCATTTGATGGGAGTTCAATTCTTGGTTGGCAACCTATAGAAAAATCAGATATGATACTTATGCCTGATGCACAAAGTGCTTTTTTAGATCCTTTTAGTGCCGATCAAACTATTATAGTTTTTTGCGATGTTTATGACATTTATAAAAATCAAATGTATGAAAAATGCCCTAGAAGTATTGCTAAAAAAGCTATGGATAATTTAAAAAATAGCAATATAGCGGATATGGCATACTTTGGTCCTGAAAATGAATTTTTTATTTTTGATAATGTAAAAATCATAGATACTCCAAACTGTTCTAAATATGAAGTAGACACAGAAGAGGGAGAATGGAATGACAATAAAGAATTCACAGACAATTACAACACTGGACACAGGCCAAGAAATAAAGGAGGATATTTTCCTGTTGCTCCTATAGACTCTCTTGTTGATATACGTTCTGAAATAGCCCAAACCTTAGAAAAAGTAGGTCTTAAAACTTTTGTTCATCATCATGAAGTAGCGCAAGGGCAAGCAGAGATTGGAGTTTATTATAGTACTTTAGTAGAAGCGGCTGATAATGTCCAAATTTACAAATACATAGTTAAGATGATAGCTCATTTAAATGGAAAAACTGCAACTTTCATGCCAAAACCTCTTTATGGAGATAATGGAAGCGGAATGCATGTGCATATGAGTCTATGGAAAGATGGAGTTAATTTATTTTACGATGAGAAAGGTTATGGGAAATTAAGCCAAACAGCTATTTACTATATAGGAGGAATTCTTAAAAATGCAAGAAGCGTTGCAGCTTTTACCAATGCAAGCTCCAACTCTTATAAAAGGATTGTTCCAGGTTTTGAAGCACCTTGCATACTAACTTATTCTTGTCAAAATAGAAGTGCGAGTTGTCGTGTTCCTTATGGTATTGATAAAAAAAGCGCAAGAATTGAAATAAGATTTCCTGATAATACAGCTAATCCTTATTTAGCTTTTGTAAGCTTACTTATGGCTGGACTTGATGGCATTAAAAATAAAACTATACCTGTTGGTCCTATGGATGAAAATCTTTTTGAGCTTACTTTAGATGAAATTCGCGAAAAAGGTATAGAACAACTACCGCATACTTTAAGAGGAAGTTTAGAAGCATTGATTAGAAATAATGAATATTTAAAACCTGTTATAAACGATACTTTTGTACAAGCTTATCAACATTTAAAATTTAAAACTCAAGTTTGGCCAGTAGAATCTCGACCAACAGCCTATGAATTTAAAACTTGCTATTCTTGCTAAATTAAAATAAAGTATAAACTTTATACTTTATTTCCCATCTAATTCTTCACACATCTTTTCAAATTCTTTATAGTATTTCCATTTTTCTATATATTCTGGATGATTTTCTTTAACATAAGCTAAATCATCATCTAAAAGTTTTTTTAGTTTAATTCTTAAATCTTTTTTGTCTTTAAAATATTCTAAAATTTGCTTTTCATTAATAAGATTATTTTTAATATCTATTTCATGCTTTTCTAGTGCATCTATATAATCATTAAGATAATTTTTACATTTTTTAAATAATACTTGATTATTTTTTAAAGATATATAATCGTGCTCTTTAATAAGTAATATAAGATTATCAAACATTAAATTTCTATTTTCAAATATTTCTTTGCTAATCTCTATAAAACCTTGTTTATTGCTATGAATTTGATGAGTTGTAATAATAATTTTACAATTTTTATCAATATATAAATTTACAGGCAAAACAAGTAAATCTCCTTGATGTCTATTTGCCCTTCCTTGAAAAATCAAAGGATCTCTAGGTGGAGTAAAATTATATTTATGAGCCAATCTTGTAAAAGTATTAAAAGCATTTTGAGTGTTAAGTTCTGAAAATTCCAAACATTCTATATTTTTAATTTTATTTTTTAAAATTTCAAGTCTCTTGTGGGTATTAAAATAATAATCTCCATGATTTAATATAATTGTCTCTATATCTGAAATTTCTATTTTATAAGGATTTTTAGTATAATGATAATAAGGTTTATGAAATAAAGAAGAATTAATATTAGTTAACAAATCAATCTCTTTTACACCATAATAAACTTCACTCAATCTAACATGATTTAAAGCATGCTTGATTATACTTATTGGATCTCTTGCTACAAAAATTAAATTAATATTATAAGGAAGTAAATACAAAAGCCTATAATGACTCTGGTGAATAGATGCTGTTTTTAATTTCATCAAAGAATAATAATGTTTATATTCAGGTGACCATACTAAAGTGTCAAATTTTTTTACTAAAAAATTAAAAAAGGTTACTGTTGCAATAGAAGCACAACTATCTTTTTGCAACCATACAAACTCATAATTATCAGGTAAAGGTAAGTTTAACTCCCATGCAAGATTAGCATCAATACTATGATAATTTAATTCTTCATTTATATCCTTTAATTTATTTGGATCAAGTAAAGAAGGAT
>NZ_QPGR01000022.1 GCF_004323845.1 Campylobacter novaezeelandiae
TATAAAAATCATACTCTAAAAATTCATCTCTCACATTAACTCCTTATTACCGCTTACAATAGGATAAGTAAAAATATCTTCACTTTTTAAACATTTAATCTTTAATTTAAAAAAGGAATTAATGCTTGTAAAAGAACCAAAGAATCTAGATAAAACCAAACCTAATCTATAAACATCTCCTAAAGAATAAAAACAAGAATCATCTATATCTATAATACATAAAGTCCCTCTTTTGTTTAAATGATAAGAAGAATAGATAGTTTTTGCTTTTATATTTATAATAGCTTTTTCTAAAAGTTCACATATACTTTTATTCTCCTTATCATCCATAAAACTATAAGTATTTAAGATAGCCAAAAAAGAATCTTTACTTAATAAACTTTGATAATTAAAAGAAAGTAATGCTACTAATTTATAAAGTAGGCTTCCATCTACCTTAACTTCTCTTAAAGCACTTGCAAGAGTGATATTTTTTGTTTTAATATTTTTAAAATCTTTTAAATGATTAATATCTGCTATTTTTAATTTTAAAGGCAAGTTTTTATTAGAACATAAAGCATTGATACTTATAGTTTCAATAAAATTTTCATTATCAGTAAAGAAAGAGATTTCTTTAAAAGAATTATTCTTAGAATCAGATTTAGAACTTATATAATAAAAATTATCTTTATTTTGTGAGGAAAATCTTTCAAAGCTATTATAATTTTTAAGCATTTTTACCTCGCCTATATTACTATGAGCTTTTACTTGTATTACTTCTATTAATTCATAAGCATCTTCATGAGTTCTATCTATAAATATTTTATAAGCATCTTTAGTATGATTATTGATAATAGGTTCAGCACTTTTTTCAAAAATATTAATAATAGGACTTACTGCTAAGGAAAACATATGAGCTTTTGGTATGCATTCTTTAGGCAAGGCTTTTAAGAATTTAAAGCGTAGAGTAAAACTTAAATCTGATATATTATTTAAAACATTTAAATTTTCAATACCAATAAAATTAAATTTTTGAGGAATAAAAAAATATTCTCTCAATAAGGAAAACGCCTCAAAACCTAAATCATTATATTTTATGACACTTTCATTGCTATTAAATCCCATGGTTTTAATATGATAAGGATTTAATTTAATTTCTTCATTATTTTCTAAGATAATACTTAATTCTTGAAGGTAAAGGTGAATGTATAAAAGCAAGGTGGTTGAGATATAAACTTCATCTCCAAGATAAAGATTGATTCTTTCTAAATTTAGATCACTTAGTTTCGTATTTTCTTTATTGATTTTTAATTTTATATCCATGCTATGATATTTTTTTTCATTGTTTAAAAAAACTTCTTCAATTTCTAAAGGATAAAGATAAACATCATAAGTAGTTTTAAATTCGCATTCAATTTTATCTACGGGTTTGGTTTTGAGTATGCTTGATTTAGGAATTAAAATTTTATTTTCTTTAGCATTTTTTTCAAAAGCAAATTCTTGTAAACATAAAGATGGTAAAGAATTTGTATAATTTGGAGAAAGTATATTGATTAAAGACTGTGCTATATAAGGAATATTTTCATCTAATTCTTTGTGAATTTTTGAGGTTAAAATAGCAAGATTTTCAATGATTCTTTCTACATCTGGATCTTTGGAGTTTTTATCTAAAAAAGGAGCTAATTTAGGATAAAATTCTAAAATAGTTTCCTTGCTTTTGTGAAGATAATCAAGCTCTTTTTGATAGTAAAAAATATTTTCTTTATCCATCAAAAAACCTCATAATAGCGATTATTTTTAAAAATAATTTCATAATTAATTTCTTTCATTTCATCATCAATACATTTTAAAAGAAAACTAAGCTGCCAAGGACTTAAGGAATAATCATAATTAATGGATATAATTTTTATCCTTTTTTCATATTTAGAAATTAAATAATTTATTTCTTTAGCCATATTTGAAGAAAGCTCATTAGCGCTTAAATTTAAATCTGTATGAATACCTAAGTCATTTATACTTAAGCAATCATCAAGCTTGGTATTGAGTAAAGCTTTTATATTGTTTTTAATATCTTTATATTTATCCTCTATAAAAGCTTTAGAATTTTGTTCATCAAGATTGTGAATAATTTTATCTAAAAAAGACATTAATTATTCTTTATCAAGCTTTCCTACTAAAGAAAGTTCAAAATTACCGCCCATATATTTAAAATGAGGTCTTACGCTAAGATTTATTTTATACCAGCCTACTTCTCCTGCTACATTTTCAACTTTAATACTAGCTGCTCTAAAAGGTCTTTTACTTCTTACTTCAGCAGGAGGATTTTCTTGATCTGATACGTATTGTCTTATCCATTCATTAAGTCCATTTTCAATATCACTTCTTTCTTTCCAGCTACCAATTTCTTCTCTTTGTAGAACTTTAAGATAATGAGCAAGCCTTGAAATTAAGAAAATATAAGGAAGTTGAGTTCCTAAACGATAATTCATCTCAGCTTCTTTACCCTCTTGAGTATTAGCAAATATTTTAGGTTTTAAGGCTGAATTTGCTGAGAAAAAAGCCGCGTTATTTGTATCTCTTCTTAAAGTTAAAGCTATAAAACCATTTTCTGCAAGTTCAAATTCTCTTCTATCTGTAATTAGCACTTCTGTTGGAATTTTAGCCTCAAGTGTTCCAAAGCTTTCATAAAAATAAGTAGGCAAGTCTTTTACACTTCCTCCGCTTTTTGGTCCTATAATGCTTCCACACCATCTATACTTTGCAAAACTCTCACTTAATCTTGTAGCAAAGGCATAGGCCGAATTACCCCACAATAAATGCTCATGCGAAGCGTGGATATTTTCTTTATAATTAAAACTTTTAATAGGATTTTCTTTATCATCATAAGGACTTCTTGTTAAAAATCTTGTTACAAGCAAACCTGCATATTTAGAATCTTCATTTTCTCTAAAGGTATGCCATCTTGTATATTGAGGTCCTTCAAGTAAACTTTTTAAATCTTTGACATTGGCTAATTCTGCGTAATTTTCAAGTCCAAAAAAAGATGCAGATAAAGAAGTGATAAAAGGAGAATGGCTCATTGCAGCAATAGAAGACATTTTATTTAAAAAATTCATATCAGGACTGCTTGTGCTTAATTCATAATCTCCTATAATAGCTCCAACAGGTTCTCCTCCAAATTGTCCATACTCAGCAGAATAAATATTTTTATAAACAATGCTTTGAGTTATATCAGGATTGTTCTCAAAATCTTCCAAGGCCTCTTCTTTGCTTATATCAAATAAATCAATTTTAATATTTTCATTAAAGTCAGTTCTTTGAACTAAAAATGAAATTCCTCTCCAAGTAGATTCTAATTTTTGAAATTCTTTATGGTGTAAAATTTCATCCATTTGAGCAGAAAGTAAAGTATCAATTCTTGCAATCATTTCATCTAGAACAAATTTATTAATCTTATCCTCAACATTATCATTTTGAACAATGCTAGATATAAACTCAGCAACACCTTTTTTTGCTATGGCATAACTCTCATCATTTTTATTATATTTTGTTTTTTCCATAATGGTATCAATTATAGAAGGCGTGAGTGTTTTATCTTGCATTTTATTCCTTTTCTTCTTTAATTTCTAAAAGTAATTGTTCTTTTGAGCCTTTATCCATTAAAGCCTCCAAGAGAGCTTTTCTAAAATCAGGTATATTCCCCATAGGCCCTTTTAAAGCCATTAAAGCTTCTCTTAATTGTAAGAGTTTATTAAGTTCTGGAACTTGCTTTATAATGTTATCAGGAGAGAAGTCTTTCATATTAGAAATATGAAGATTAATATTTAACTCACCTTCATTATTTTCACTTAGAGTATTTTTTACGCTAAATGAGGTATTAATATTTAGTTTTTGCATCACTTGATCAAAATTATTTTTATTAATAGAAAGAATTTCTCTTTCTTCTAAATTCTTTTTATTTTCACTTGCGGTTAAATCAGACATTATCATTAATTTTAAAGGTAATTCAACATCAGCATTTTGCCCGTTTGTTTTAGCTTTGTAAGTAATATTAATGCGCTCTTTTGGAGCGTTTGATCCCTCAGACATTAATTATCCTTTAATTTAAATTTAAAATATTATAAACAATTAAAAATAAATATTAGCTAATTAAAAGCTTTTAGTTTCGCTTTTTCATATTCTTTAGTTAAATAATCTTTTAAGAGTTTTTTTTCCATTAAATCTTTAATTTGTGTATAAATAATCTTTGCGTTATATTCCATTTTTTGCTCTTCGAAAAGTTCAGCCATTTGTATTAAAGAATTAAGAGTGCTAAATAAAGAATTATCACGGTTTTTATCAATATCTATTAAACTTTGATTTAAATCTTTTTGAATTTTAGATGGATTGGTTTTTGTATTTTCATTTTTATTAGAAAAGTAGTTTAATAAGCTTTGTTCGCAAAAAGGAGTGTTATTGCTAAATTTAAGTTTTAAAAGCTCTTTAAAACGATCAATAAAATTATAGATTAAAGAACATAAAAATTTTGCTATATTGTATTTTTTGTGTTTTTTTAAAAATTCACAAAACATCTTAAATCCTTCAAACCAAAAAGGATTTAAAGCAAGATGAGACATAAAAAGTTTTATGTGTTCTAAAAGATTTGAGGACTCTTTAAGTAAGAGTTCTTCTAAATTTTTATTAGGACTTTCAATAAAAGTGATAAAATTTTCATGAGGAGGTAAGTGTTCAATTTTACCCCAGCAAGCTTCAATAAATAATGCATAGGCCGTTAAATTATCTATATCATTGGTTAAAAGTTTAAAGGCTAAATCATTAAAATAAGTTTTATAAGATCTATCATTTAAAAGATCAATGCTTTCTTTTTTTGTTTCTTCATTATTTAAATTTATTTTTTCTTTATTGTGTTGATTATCTTGTATTTTAGCTTTTTGTATATTTAATTCTATAAAAGAAATATTTAGGCTTTTTTCTAATTCTTTAAAAATTTCATTAAATTCTAAGGCCATATCAGGATTAATATTTAATTTTGCATTATTAAATTGATTTATAAAATTTTTTATAATACCTTCTAATCTTTTTTTGTAAGAATTTAATATTTTTTCATCTTGTGTTAGTGTGTTAGAATTTAATAAAGAGTTTAAATGCTTAAATAGTTTTAATAAATTCTCATAAACTGTTGCATTATTAAGATATAAACAAGCCAAAGAGAAATAATTGCAAATTTTAATATCAATTGTTTTAGTCTTTAAAAGATTAAGCGAGTATTCATACACTTTATCCCATTCAATACTTTCATGATTTAGAGTTTGATATTTAGACATTTGATATTCTAAGAGCTCATAATACTCTTCTTGTTTAAAATCATTATTTATACTTTTTACAAAAGTCATTCATACTCCAAATTCTATTAACTTTTATAATTATAATTAAAATTTAAAAAATATTATGTTAATTTACTTGCTTTAAATCTTAAAGGATAAAGAAAAATGCATAAAAAAATCTTTTTAACTTTATGCTTTTTGTTGTTTAATGCTTGTTCAAGTACTGTGGGTATAAAAATAATTAATCAAGAAAATTCTAATTTAAATAAACGTCTTGATGATGTTCCTCTTACAATTATTATTTATCAATTAAAAGATATAAGCAAATTTAAAGAAAGCAATAATGCTGATTTAATAAGCCAAGATCAAATACTTTCTAAAGATAAAATTGATTCTTTAAGGCTTCAATTAGCTCCTAAAGAACAAACCTTAGCCCTTGAGATTAAGGATGATGAAACGCCTTTTATAGGAGTGCTTGTTTTATATACTAATGGCACAATTTCTAAAATTTATACAAGCACTAAAGATGCTAAAGGTTTTGGAAAAAACAAACTTCTTATTTTTGAAATCAATAAAGAAGGTATTAAAAAGCTTTAGGAAAAAAGATGGCAGATAAATTAAAAGTTGTTTGGTTTAATGGTTTAAGTATAGATAAAATTCATTTTGAGCAGCAAGAAAGATATATAGAACGTAATATAAATACAAAAACAATCCATCTTTTTAATGCTTTATATGGCATTATTGATTTAGAATTTGATAAAGAAATGCTAGAATTTGGAAGAATTGCTTTAAAAAAAGTATCTGGTATTGCGCGTGATGGAAGTATTTTTGATGCTCCAATGCAAGATATTTTACCAGAGCCATTAGAGCTTGATTTTAACACTTTAAATAGTCCAATTATAGTTTTAAAAACTTCTTTAACGAATGAAGCCTTAGCTGATGTTGCTCTTAATAATGATTTAGAACTTAAATACAAAACTATAAGAAGTATTATAGCCTCTAAAGTCTATGATGGAAATAATGAATTTAAAGATTTTGAAGAAGATGAGGATATAAAAAATTCTACTTTTGCACAAGATAAGATGAATATAGCACTTGCAAGTTTAAGATTGAAACTAGGCGTTTTGGGAAATGCAAATGCTAATGAACTTGAAATACCTATTTGTAAAATTAAAAATATTTCAGCACATAAAAAAATAGAGCTTGATGAAAATTTTATTCCAACTTGTCTTAATTTAAATAAAATAAATATTATAAAATCTTTTTTAAATCAAATTCTTTATACAATTAATCAGCACAAAATCACTTTTAAAAATGTATTTAAGGGTATAGATAAAACTAAAAATACTTTGGATTTTAGCACTTATTTAACTTTAAATCTTTTAAAAAAATGGTATTTAATCTTTTCTTATATCAACAATAAAGAAAAAATTCATCCAGAATTTTTGTATGAAAAGCTTATAGAATTTCAAGGAGAATTATATGCTTTAAGTAATGAGGAAGAATTAGAGTTTATAGCTTATAATCATGATGATTTAAGCTCTACTTTTATTTTACTTATTAATCATATAAGAGTTTTATTTTCAAAAATTACCTCTCCTAAATATAGCATAGCTAAACTTGTAAATAATGGCAATGGTTTTTATGATTTATTATTTGATAATGATTCAATTTTAGAACAAGCTGAACTTTATTTAGCAGTGCATTCTAGCGTTGGTTATGAGTATTTGCTTCGCAATTTTAAAACTCAAAGTAAAATTTATACTCAAAGCAAAATTAAAGAAATTGTTGCAACGCAGTTAAAAGGTTTAAATATAGAACAAATTCCAAATATTCCTTCTAATATTCCTTATTTAAATGGTTATATTTATTATAAATTAGACAAAGAGGATAAATTATTTAAAGACTTTAAGGGTGAAAATGTGATTAGCATTTACTTAACTAATAATATAAAAGAAGCTGATATTAAGATGTGGGCTCTTTTTTAAGGTAAAAAATGCAAGAAAAAGAATTAAATCTGATTTTAAATTCGCAGTTTAAAGGACTTGGAAATAATAAAGTAATTGATAATTCTTTAGAGCTTTTATTGCTTATTTTTAGATTGTCTAAATTAAATTCTATTGATTTAAACTTTATGCAAAATCTTAAGGATGATTTAATTAATGATATTTTAGCTTGGAGTTTAAAGCTTGGAGCTTATAAAGAATATGAGGAAAAAGATATAGTTAAACTAAGATATTGTCTTTGTGTTTTTATTGATGAGATGCTTATGAAAAATAGTATTTTTATTAATAGTTCTTGGGCAAATAATACTTTAACAATTAGCTTATTTGATGAAGCTTTGGGCGGAAATAATTTTTATGATATAGCCTTAAATTGGTTAAGTGATCCTTTAAAAAATAAAGATTATCTTGAATTTATTTATGCGCTTTTAGCTTTGGGTTATCAAGGAAAGTATTCAAATGATGAAAACGTTAAAGAAAAAGTGGTTAATTTTTTAAATAATATAAGTTCGAGTTTGACTCCTCTTTTTAATGTAGATGAACAATTAGTTTTTAATAAAGCTTATGAAAATAAAATTAAAGAAAATCTTTGGCAAAAATTTAAAAGATTATATTTTAAAAAAACTCTTATTATTTTACCTATTGTTTTTGTTTTATTTTTTTATTTGTATTCTTTAATAGATCTTCATAATAATAATTTAAAAGTAAAAGAAGAAATAAATAAGACAATTGCTGAATTTAATCAGAGCATAAAGCTTAATTAATATTTTAATTAAGCTTTTTCTCTCCAATCATCTGCACCACTTGTTCCAGCAGCTACATGCTCCCAAGTAATTTTTCTGTAATTAAGTGAGACTTTAAAAAGTTCAGTTTTGTTGTGATTATTTGGATCTTGAGCATTTGGCATTATAAGAGTAATATCTGTAATAATTGCATCTTCTAATTTGGTTGTAAAAAAATGCTCTTGTCCACCACTTGTTGAAGTTCTAAACCAATGTACTTCAACATTAGGAAGTCTTTCTCCGCTAGTTAGAGCATTATAAAGCAATGGAACGGCTTTGTTTAAAGAGCAAGTAAAACTAAAGGGTTTATGCACTCTTTGTCCTGAGGGTTGTCCGCTTTGTTGATCAACAGGAACTGTTACTATGTGAGAGATTTCTTGAGCCATAATCTCATCTTCATGTCCTGCTTGGTAGCGATTTCCTATACTTGCTTCAGTAGAAGCACCACTTGAGATAAGTCCTTGAGTGGAGCCTTCTATTTTTATATATGCTGGTTGTGCCATAGCAACTCCTTTAAATCTAATACTTAATATTCTAGCAATATTTTTTATACTTTATTATAAATTGTGTAAAAATTTTATAAAATGTTACAAAATTACCTTTTAGGATAGTTTATGCTTGAAAAACTGATATTTTTTTTAAAATCCAAATGGTTTGCACTTACAATTTTTTTAATCTTTTTATTTGCACTTAGTTTCTTATTTTATTTTTGGGGTTCTTTAATAGCATTTAATGATTTTTATATTTTTAGTGATGCTTATTTAAGAATAATTATTATTGCTATAACTTGGGTAATTATTTTTTTATTTTTTTTATTAAAACCTTTAATGAGATTGATATTTTCTTTAAAAGATGCAAAAAGATTAAAATTTAAAAGATTAAGAAAAGAAGCTAATATTTTTTTATATAGAGCTAAAAGGAATTTTTTTATTATTTTAAAAGATGCAAAAAACACCTTTAAAAATTTAAAGATCAAAAAACTCCCATTGATTATGATAATAGGAAAAGAGGGTGCTGGAAAAAGCTCTTTGATAAATTATTCTAATATGGAATATCCTTTAAGTGATAGTTTAAATTCTTATAAGAAATTACATCAATCTACAAACAATTTTGCTCTTTATATTTCAAAAAAAGGAGCTTTGCTTGATACTGAAGGAAAATATTTTTCCCAAGAAGAGCTTTTTAAGCCTTTAAGAAGTGATGAATTACCAGAAGATGATCTTATTAAAAATAAAGAGTTTTTAATTAAGCAAAATATTTGGCAAAACTTTTTATTTTTTTTAAATAGAAAATTTTTTTACAATAAATTAAATGGTGTTGTTTTGGTAATAGATACTCAGGCTTTTTTGAGTAATTCTAAGGAGTATTCAAAAAATCTTTTACGTTATCTTGGCAAAAGAGTAGATGAAATTGAAGATATTTTAAATTTAAAACTTCCTATTTATATAGTTTTTTCAAAGATCGATCTTTTATTGGGCATGAAAGAATATTTTGAAATTTTTAATGAGACAATTTCAAATAAAGCTTTAGGCATTAGTTTTTTAGAGGAAATAAATCAAGAAAAACTAGATAAAGATTTTAAAGAATTAAGCAATGCTTTACTTTTTGCTTTTATGAGTAAAAATCAATTTATATATTCTTTAGAAGAGAAAACTAAAATCTATCTTTTCTTAAAACAATTTGACAATTTGCTTGCTTTAATAAAGGAATTTATCTTACAAATTCAAAGCAAAAATACTTTTAAAAATCATTCTTATTTAAGAGGAGTGTATTTTATTAGTGCTTATCAAGAAAATATACCAAGAAATTTTTTATTAGATACTGTATGTGAAAAATATGATATAAAAAAACCTTTAGCACATTCTACACGCTTTATAAATAAGAAAAGCTATTTTATTAAATCTTTATTTGAAGATATTATTTTTAAAGATTATTTTTTAAGCCAATTAACTTTAAAAAATTTATTTAAGAAATTTAGTTTTTTATTTTTAGTTTTAGCTTTATTTATTTGTTCTTATTTTTTATCTTCTTATTTTATTGAAATTAATAATAAAGAACAACAAAAGGCCAATAATGTCTTAAATCAAATCGAAAATTTGCTTAAAGATTCTGATTATAAGCATTTAGACATTTTACAAAAGGCTAAATTGTTGGCTAATTTAAAAAGTATCTTAAGTTCTTATTCTGAATTTAATAATAAAACTTCTTTTTTGGAATATTTTAATTTAAATATTTCTTATAAAGCCTTTACTCCTATTTTGGATTTTTATTATAAACTTAATGAAAATATACTTGAAAATACTCTTATTAAAGAAATGGAAAATATTTTACAAACTCAAAACAATCCTAAAGTTTTGGTTGAAACTTTATATATGTATAGATCTTTGTTTAAAGAAAACGCTCTTAATAAAGAATTATTAAAAAAATGGATTGATAAAAATTGGATCTTTTTAAATAAATATGAACTTTCAAAAGAGAATTTTTTAAATAGGATTGATACTCTTAAAAAAATTGATTTAAATGAGTTTTTAGAAAATAAACAAAGCATCAATGAGGCTTTTTTAAAGCTTGGTAAAATAAATAAATTTCAAAGAATTTATTTTTTACTTAATTTTTTAGACACAAAACAAAAAGATCAAATTTATAATCTTAAAGATGAGCTAGGTTTTTCTTTAGAAAATATTTTTGCAAATAAAAACATTAATGTAGATTTATCTTATAACAAAAAAGCATTGATGGCTTTTTTAAAAAATATCAATCAAACAATTGATCAAGCTATAAGCATAGATGCTTGGGTATTTGATGGTTTAAGTTCAAAAAAAGAAAGTAAGAATTTTATTATTTTAAATATTATTAAGTTATATTTAGAACAATATAAAGAGCAATACAAAAATTTACTTTTAAATCTTGCCCCTCAAAGATATATCTCAAAAGAAGCCTTGCTTGATAATTTAAATATCTTAGCTAGTAAAGAAAATCCTATAAAAGCTTTAATTGAAATTATAAATATGAATACTAATTTAAATGATGCTTTATTGTTAGGTCAAGCTTATAATTTGGGTGTGAATGCTAGTGAAATTAAAACTATTTTTATGAGTGTGAGTAATTATTTTAGTGCCTATCATACTCTTTTAGATAATAAAAGTTTAATTGATAATATTTTAAATACAAACAATGCCAATAATGTGAGCAATATTATGGATATTATAAATGAGGATTTAAACGTTTTAATTAGTAGAATTTCTAATTTTACTAATAATGATTTAAATACTCAAGAAAAAATAAATTATATTTTTAATCAAAACAAAGAAGCAAATGATATTTTTGATGTATTTTCAACCCATATTAAAAAACTACCTCCTAGCTTACAAAGATATTATTCTTTGCTTATTTCTTATTCTTATGAATTTATGCAAGATTATGGATTTTTATTGCTTGATAATGCGTGGTTTAATGAAGTTTATACCCCTTTTATAAATAATATAGCCCCATTTTATCCTTTTAATAATAATTCTAATGATGATTTAAGTATGGACGCTTTTAAAGAGTTTTTTGGAAAAAGCGGGATTTTAAATCAGTTTTATGAAAAATACTTAAATAATATTTTAATCAGAAAGAAAAATGAATATTTTATAAAAGAAACTTTTGCTAAAAGATTTGTTTTTTCTAAAGAATTTTTAACCTTTCTTTCAAAATCTTATATGCTTTCAAATTTGATGCTTGATTTAAATGATAATATAAAACTTAATTTTATTTTAAAAAGCTTGGATTTAAGTTCTAGTTTTTCTTTTATAGAGCTTTCTTATAATTCTTATAAAATAAGATATGATCATACTTTAAAAACAAATCTACAAATTATTGCAGATCAATTTAATACTTCTACTATTTTAAGCTTAAATGCTTATTCTTTTAATAATGCAAATATAAATTATAATAAAAATTATAAAGGAGAATGGGCTTGGTATAAATTATTAAAAGAAGCAAATTATATGGATAATGGCACTTATAGCATTTTATTTGATAATAAAGAGAGATATTTTGATTTTATGTTAATAAGTGGAGCTAGTGTTAATGATATTATTAAAATATTAGATGATTTTAAAATGATTAAAAGGGTGAAGGGGTGAAAATGGA
>NZ_QPGR01000023.1 GCF_004323845.1 Campylobacter novaezeelandiae
TTTTTAATATTAATACCATTTAAAGTAATATCTAAAGTAACAGGCTTACTTTCATGTCCCCAAAATATTACAGGATTTTGAGCTGCAACATTATTAGGATTAAAAACAGTTCCACCTTGAGTGCTAACTTTTCCTGCAGAATCAGTATAAGCAGTTACATTAAAACTTATATTATGAGGCTTTCTATTATCTTGAGTAGCTGGAGCACCCGGAATAGGAACACCTGGTCTAGTTGGAATTTCATTAGGATTAGATATTATAAATTCTCCAGTAGTTCCTACAGTTACTTTAACACCTTCATTAATATCACTTCCATCTACTTCAAATCCTCCACTCCCATCATAATCAACTCCATATCTTGCATCTCTTTGTAAAAGTTCTCTTAAATCCTCTGTAGTTCTAAAAGTTCTTACTTCTGTATTTAAAAGTCCTCCTTGTATAGCTAACCAATAATTATTCTCAGCTGTTCCCGGGGTATTTTGATTAGCTGTATTAAATGAAGCTCCTCCATCTGGATTATACATAGGATTTAAATCAACAGGAGTTGAACTATAAACGTATTTATGTGCTGTAATCACTTGAACTTTATTCTGATTTTGTGCAGCAGTTCCTGCTATCCAATGTGTTCCTTGACCATTATTTATAGGATTTCCAGCTGGTCTAAGGTTGATATTATCCCAATCAAATACTTGTTTGCCGCCTTCATTTTTAACCCTAATATTACACAACTCCCCAGCTGAGTTATCATTATTTACTTGTAAATCAATATTTTTCATATTATCAGTAGTGCCATCAGAATTAGTATTAATAAAATCTATACCACTACCATCTTTATTTCTAACAGCCTTAACTCCTGTTCCCTCTCTATTATCATTAGGAGCTGTAAAGGTGTTAATATAAGCTATAGCTTCATCTAAACTTTTAATATTTTCATTTTTAATATTAATACCATTTAAAGTAATATCTAAAGTAACAGGCTTACTTTCATGTCCCCAAAATATTACAGGATTTTGAGCTGCAACATTATTAGGATTAAAAACAGTTCCACCTTGAGTGCTAAATTGAGTCTTAAATCACTCTTTTCCATCTAAAACAGGGACAAATAAACATTCTTCTAAAATTTCTTTTTGTAAAGAGGTTCCGTTTTTGGTTAATCTTGTGATGTATTGTTTGCCATTTTGAAGTATAGGAGCTACCAATACTCCATTATCGCTTAGTTGATCAAGTATGATTTCAGGTATAGAAGTAGCATAAGCTGAAAATAAAATTCTATCATAAGGTGCGTAGTTTTTCCAGCCATTTTGTCCATCATCATAACGCACATTAATATTGCTAAAACCTAAAGTTCTAAAAGTATTTGAAGCACTTTTGGCAAGATTTTCTATGCGTTCTATTGTAAAAACCCTTCTTATAACACGACTTAAAATCGCTGCTTGATATCCGCTACCACATCCTATTTCTAAAACGCTATCAGCATCTTTAAAATTTAAGGCCATGGTCATTTTTGCAACAGTTAAAGGAGAACTTATCCATTGAGAATTTGCTAAAGGTAAAGCATCTAAACGATATGCGTGGGCTTTTAGAGGAGAAAAAATTTCACGCGGGACTTCACAAAAGGCATTAAAAAGTTCTTCGTTGATAAAGATCTTTTTGGCAATTTCTTCAGCCATAGTTTTTACACGTTTTTGTTCAAATGCATTCATTTTCACTCCTTAAATTTAAAAAAAATTGTAGCAAAAAATTTAATGCTTGAAAAATTCTCAGATTGTTTTAGTTAGAGAATTTTTGATTTTTAAAAGTTTATTTGAGAATTTAAGTTTATATTTTGTTTTGGATTTTAATGCTAAAAAATTAGGATCTAGAGCTTTAAGTCCTTGTGCAAGATAGGATCTAATTTCTTCTAAATCTTTTTTTTCTTTAATCCTTTTTCCATCTTTAAATACTAAATTCAAAAGTTCTTTTGTATAGTATTCTTTTTTAAGAATAATTTTTTCATCATATATTAAAAGCTTATCATAAAGAGCTTTGTGTGAGCTTTTGTCATAAATTCTATAAAGCTTTTTTAAATGTGGATAAATAGTTTTTTTAGAATTTTCACTTATTTTGATTTTGGGTTTTATGATTTCATCTTTTTGGATCGCTACAAGCTTATATACACAGCCAAATATAGGATCGCTTTTTGCAGTTATAAGTCTTTCTCCTACTCCATAAGCATCAATAGGGGCGTTATTTGAAACTAGATCTTCTATAATAAATTCATCTAAAGAATTTGAAGCTATTATTTTGCATTCTTTAAGCCCTGCAAGATCGAGTTCTTTTCTTATAAATTTACTTAAATTTAAAAGATCTCCAGAGTCTAAACGCACAGCACCTTTTGTGATATTTAAAGATTTAAAAGCATTAATGGCATTTAAAAGACCTTTTTTTACATCATAGGTATCGATGAGTAAAATGGGTTGATTTGGATAGAGTTTAAGGTAAGTGATAAAAGCTTCGTATTCGTCATTAAACATTTGTATCCAAGAATGTGCCATAGTTCCTATAGCTTTTATATCGTAGATTTTAGCACTTAAGGTGCAAGAAGTTCCATCAAAACCAGCAATATAAGCCGATCTTGCCCCATTGATAGCCGCTTCACTCCCGTGTGCCCTGCGTGCACCAAATTCAAAAACAAGAGCATTTTGTGCTACTCTTTTTATACGATTTGCTTTAGTGGCTATAAGACTTTGGTGATTGATATTTAAAAGTATAAAAGTTTCTAAAAGTTGGGCTTCTATAGGATTTGCTTTAATAATCATCAAAGGTTCATTTGGAAAGATAATTTCACCTTCATTTATAGAATAAATTGTGCCCATAAATTTAAAATGGCTTAAATATTCTAAAAATTCTTCGCAAAAAATTTTCTGTTTTCTTAAAAAGTCTATGTCTTCTTTATCAAAATGTAAATTTTCGATAAATTCTAAAATACTTTCAAGCCCAGCAAATATAGCAAAGGAGCCATTATCTGGTATTTTTCTAAAAAAAACTTCAAAATAACAAAGCTCATTTTCTAGTTTTTTTAGAAAATAGCCTTGCGCCATTGTGAATTCATAAAAATCACAAAGCAAGGCTAAATTTTGTTTTTTTTCTTCCATTGATTAAAAATCATCAAAACTTATGCTACCTTTTGAGTAGTTGGTTACTTTACTTTCAAAGAAATTGCTCTTTTGATCGTTGAATTTAGAAAAATCATCAACCCATTTGATAGGATGTTTTGCATTATAGATTTTATCAAGATTGATTGCTACTAATCTTTGATCTATTAAATAATGGATATATTCTTCTATGATATCATCTGTAAAGCCCATAATTTGATTTTGAGTGATATATTTTCCCCATTTGATTTCAAGTTCTCCAGCTTTTTTAAACATTTCATAAATTTTATTGATATTTTTATCGTTAAAAAGATCTGGTCTTTCTTTACGCGTTGAATTAATCATATTTTGAAATAAAAGCAAATGAGTGATTTCATCTCTTTGGATAAAACGAATCATTTGTGCAGATCCTAGCATTTTACCAGCTCTAGCTAAAGCATAGATCGCAGTAAAGCCACTATAAAAATAAATTCCTTCTAAAATTTGATTTGCTACCATTGCTAAAAGAAGTTTATTATCATCTACATCACCTGCTAATTCTTCATAAATTCCTGAAATAAAATCATTTTTTTCTCTTAAGGTTTCATCGTGTTTTTCCATTTCATAAATTAAATCAGTATTGTCACAAATTGCTTCTACCATAACAGCATAAGATTTTGAATGATTTGCTTCTTCGTAAGCTTGACGTGCTAAAACAGCATTGATTTCAGGAGCTGTAATATAAGGGTTGATATTATCAGCTAGATTGTTAGTTTGAAAACTATCCATAGAAATAAGTTGAGACCATACAAGATCATACATTCTTTTTTCACCAGCGGTAAGATTGCAACGATAATCAAGAGCGTCTTTAGTGGTATCTACCTCTTTAGGAAACCAAGTGTTTGCTTCCATAACATCCCAAAGTTTTAAAGCCCAAGTATATTTTGCTTTGGTAAAATTTAAAATCCCGTGAGGATTTCCATCAAAAACTTTTCTATCATTTAAAGTTTCGTTTGAACTTGGGTTGTAAATTCTTTTTCTTTTCATTTTAAGCCTTTCTTTTTATAATACAACTTCTTGTTAATATATCATGTAAATTTAAACCATCTTTCCTAAAAAAGCTAAAAAATAATCCTATTAGCATTCCAAAGCTTATAAAAAATATAAAATATCTTAATATTATTTTTAAAAATTTAGGCTTTTTACCACTTTTTAAATCTATCAAATAAAGATCATATGCTTTTAAACCTGGGCTTTGGGCTGATTTGGCTAAAAATAAAGCTTGTATAAAGCCAAATAGTAAAGGACACAAGGCTGTAATGATACCATTTTGTAAAAAAGCATCTTTAGAGCCTAAAATAAAATAAAATAAATATAAAATTGGGACATAAAGTAAAAAAATATCTATAGTTAGAGCTTTAAAACGCAAGAAGCGTGAAGCAACTCTTGCTTTAATTTTTTTTTCTTTCATTAATTTCCACGACTTCCAGGTTTGATGGCTGTGCTACCTTGATCACAAAGAGGACATTTATCATTATCATAAATTTCAAAGTCAAAATTACCCAAGGTAAAAAGAGGGATATCATTTGGAAGTTTTGCATTTTCTTTTGATTTTGTATTTAAATTTTTTACAGCACAAAAACCACGATTTGCTAAAGCAGCAAAAGCCACCACTTTGCCACCTAAATTTTCTATAATTTTTGCACTTTCTAAAGCACTTCCTCCTGTTGTGATAATATCTTCACAAATAATAAATTTTTCATTTTTTTTAACTTCAAAACCACGTCTTAAAGTCATTTCTCCATTTACTCTTTCTGTAAAAATGAAACGTTTATTACAAGATCTTGCTAATTCGTACCCAGCCAATAATCCTCCTAAAGCAGGAGAACAAATAGAGTCAAATTCTATAGAGTATTGAGAGATTATTTTTGCTAATTCATCACAAAGTTCTTGGGCTTTTTTAGGGTATTCTAAAACTTTTGCACTTTGTAAGTAGAATTTAGAATGCTTACCCGAGCTTAGTAGAAAATGTCCTTCTAATAAAGCTTCGCAATCTTTGTAGATTTGTTCTAAATTCATAGTTTATACCTTTAATAGTTCTGATTCTTTATTTTTTACACTTTCATCTACTTTATTGATATAAAGATCTGTAAGTTTTTGCACTTCATCATAAGCTTTTTTAGCTTCATCTTCTGAGATACTTTTATCTTTTTCCATTTTTTTTACACTATCATTTGCATCTTTGCGTATATTTCTTATGGCAATTTTTGCTTTTTCTCCCATAGCTTTAGCGTGTTTTACATTTTCTTCTCTTTGTTCTTTTGTCATAGGAGGAAAGAAAAGTTTTACACTTTCGCCGTCATTATTAGGATTTACTCCTATATTAGCTGCTGATATTGCAGTTTCGATATTTTTAAGCATAGATTTTTCCCAAGGAGTAATGCTTATAGTGGAAGCATCGTTTGCTAAAACAGTTGAAACTTGATTTAATGGTGTCAAATTCCCATAATAATCTACTTGTATATGATCTAAAATGTGGATATTAACTTTACCTGTTCTTAGAGTGGTAAAGTCTTTTTTTAATGACTCTAAACTTTTTTCACAGTGAGCTTTTTGTTTATTAAAAATTTCATTTAACATTTAAATCCTTTACTTTGTAATATTATTTTCGTTATTGTTTGGCACAGAAGGAACGATGCTCATAGGTGGATTTGGAATGCTTGAGTTATTTTTAACAGTTATTTTTTCAGCCAAAGAGTCTCCAGAGGAAGTATTGTAAATGTAGCTTAAAGCGATGGTATTGGCTATTAATACAATTCCCATAAAAAAGGTAAATTTTGCTAAAAATCCTGCAGGACCTTTTGCCCCAAATAAACTTTCATTACTTCCACTATACGCCCCAAGTCCTATGCTTGAACTTTTTTGAAGTAAAACAGCTATACAAATAACAACAACAATGATAAACTGCAAAATAATTAAAAGAGTTGTCATATTTTTTCCTAAATTTGTGATTATTGTTTAAGAAAATATTTTAACTTATTTAAACTTGAAAAGATTTGAAATTATTAAGAATTTTGTGGGAATTTTCCCACAAATTAACGACTATTTAAACTTCTTAGAATATTAAGTAAGCTTACAAAAAGATTTACAAAGTCAAGATAAAGGGCTACAGCACCTTCAATAGGAGTTTCATAGTTTCCGCGGATAATGTTTTGAGTATCGTAAAGAATATAAAAAGAGAATAAAATCGCAGCAATTGATGAAATAGCAAGGCTTATAATATCACTTTTAATAAAAATATTTAATAAACTTGCCGCAACTATAACAATAAGAACTATAAATAAAGCCTTTCCCATTGTTGTAAAATCTTTTTTTGTATTCATAGCAAAGATACTTAAAGCACCAAAAGCAACGGTTGTAAGTGCAAAAGCTTGAGCTATTATAATAGCGCCTGTTGGCAATGCAAGAACGGAAATTAATAATGGTGTTAAAGTAAGACCTGAACAGAAAGTAAATCCAAAAAGTAAAATTAAATTTAATGGAGCTTCTCTTTTTTTCCATTGTAATGCAAAAAGAAGTCCTATTTCAACAATGAAAAGAATCCAAAAAGTTGCTTGAGATTGTATAAAAAAAGATGCTAAAGCAAAAATTCCAACATAAGCACCAACGCTAGCTGCTAATAAAGACGCTGCAAATAGTTGATAAGTTTGCTTGATAAAAATACTTAGTTGGCTTGAGTAGCTTGTTTCAAGCTCTTTAGATTTTAAATAATCTCTATCATAAAGACTCATTATATCCTCCAAAAAATTATTTTAACTCTAATTATAGCTTAGAACTAAAAACATAAGTTTATCAAACAAGTTTTAATCAAAAGTAAAAATATATTAGATTTATATAATAGTTTTTGATATAATTTATCTTTCATACTTTATAAATTAGGGTATATATGAAAGATCTTATTAAGGGTGCTATAAAGTTTATGCAAGAAGACTTTAAAGAGCATGAAGAGCTTTTTGCAAGTTTAAAAAATAAACAGAATCCTCATACACTTTTTATAGGTTGTTCTGATTCGCGTGTTATACCGCATTTAATTACCAATACAGGTCCTGGGGAACTTTTTGTGGTAAGAAATATTGCAAATATTATTCCTCCTTATCGCGTGGGAGATGATTTTTTAGCTTCAACTTCTGCAATTGAGTATGCTTTAAATTCATTACATATTAAAAATATAGTTGTTTGTGGACATAGTAATTGTGGTGGTTGTAGTGCTCTTTATTATCCAAAAGAAGAGCTTGATAAAATGCCCAATGTTAAAAAATGGCTTACACTTCTTAAAGATATTAAAAAAGATGTTTTAAAATTTTCTAAAGATCCTCCAATGCGTTCATGGTTGACAGAAAAACTTAATTTAATTAATTCTTTGCAAAATATTTTAACCTATCCTAACGTTTTAAAATCTTTTGAAGAGGGTAAATTAGAAATTCATGCTTGGTATTATATTATCGAAACAGGTGAAATTTACGAATATAATTTTAAATCTAAAGTTTTTACTTTAATTCAAGGATAATTTTATGAGAAAATTTTTAATTTTATGTTTTTTTATTTTAAATTTATTTGCTAATAGTGAATTTAAATTTATTGATATTAACAAGAGTATTTTAAATGGAAAAAACGTTTATACTTTATCTCAAAAATTTGTAGAATTAAATGAACAAATTAAAGAATACAAAAAATTTACAGATTCAAACAGTAGTATATACAGCGGTATTTTAAAAGAGCTTGAAGATCAAAAAAAGGAAATTCTTTCAGAAATTCCACAAGTAATTGTAAGTCAAAGAATAAACGAAAAGGCTACAGAATCTTTTTTAAAAATTAAACAACAACTACAAGAGACCTTAAAACGTAGCAATGATAAAAGCTTTATTTATGTAGATACAGCTTTAAATTTAGCTTATTTAGATATCGTTGAGAGTTTTTATTCTTCTTTGTTAAGTTTAGAAAATCTTTTTAAAAGTGCTGCAGATAGTGAAAGTATAGTAAATGTTATCGACGAAGCGATGAATGATTTGCAAAAAACTCTTAGTATGGATTTAAGTGTTTATAGAACAAAAATTACAAACCCTAATGAAATAGAAAAAATATCACACAAAGAAGAAATAATTGCCAATACAGTTAATTCTTATAATGAAATTTTAAAATATTTAAGAGTAAATTCAAAATTACTTGAGAGCAATTATCTTTTTAGCATTTTAGGACTTCAAAATTGGATTGATCGTATTAATGAAATAGCAAATATTCATTTTTTAAATACAGGAAAAATTGTTATTTCAATTTTAACTCTTATTTTTTTCTTTTCATTAAGAAAAGTTTTTTCTCATATAGTTTATTTTCTGCTAGTAAAACTAATTTATCGCAATAAAGCAAAAGCCAATGAGGTTAAAACAATTTTTATTGAAAATATCAAAAAACCTGTAGGATTTTTACTTATTGTTTATGCTATTAGCGTTTGTTTGACAATAACTTTTTATCCAGCTCCTGTTTCTTTTGATCTTACAAATCTTTTTTATATTGTTTATGCTGCGCTTATTGCTTGGCTTGTTCTTAATATTTTAGATGGATATGGTATTGTTTTAGTTGCAAATTTAGCTAAAAAAAGTGATAAAAAAGAAGTTGTAAATTTAATTATCAAAATTTTATATTTTGTTGTTATTATTATAGCTTTGCTTTTTATGCTTGCTCAACTTGGTTTTAATATTTCTGCTATTATCGCTTCTTTAGGAATTGGTGGTTTGGCTGTTGCTTTAGCAGCAAAAGATATCATTGCAAATTTCTTCGCTTCTATCTTGCTTTTGTTTGATAATAGTTTTAACCAGGGAGATTGGATAGAAATTTCAGGTATTGAAGGAACTGTTGTTGAAATAGGGCTTAGAAAAACAACTATAAGAACTTTTGATAATTCTTTGGTTTTTTTGCCAAATTCAACTATTATGGGAGCCAATATTAAGAATTGGAGCAAGAGAAAAATGGGACGTCATGTAAGAATGTATCTTGGTGTTACTTATGATGCAACCCCAGAGCAATTAGAATCTTGTGTAAATGATCTAAGAGAATTGCTAAAAAATAGTCCTTTAGTAGCTCAAGTTGATGATAATGCTTTAAAATATGGAGATACTAAGATAAAATATCGTCAAAATTTAGTTTCCATCAATGATTTAGAAGGATATAAAAACTCTTGCTATGTAGCTTTAAGTGAATTTGCTGATAGTAGTATTAATATAGAGCTTTATTTTTATACAAAGGCTATTTCAGCAAATGATTTTAGGCAAGCAAGACAAACTCTGATGCTAGAATTTATGAGAATAATTGCTAAAAATGGATTAAGCTTTGCTTTTCCAAGTAGAAGTGTTTATGTAGAAAGTTTACCTAAAAACTTTCAAAATAATAAAACCTTTTAGGTTTTATTATTTAAATTAATAAGCTTTTTTACGACATTCAATTTCTATTTTTCTTGCAGTAGGGATTGTTGTGCTTGGTGGAGTAATAGCTGATGACATGTAATAAACTTTAGCTTCTAAAAAATCTCCTATTTTAAGATCTTTAAACATTCCTTTTTTATCCATTCCAAATATACCACAATCATCCATATCTATTTCAGTATTTGGTAGAATTTTGATCGCTATTTGACCACCGTGAATGGCGTCAATTAATATTGTTTTATTATTATCATAAATTTCTGCAATACTTCCTTGTATTTTAATACCATCAGCTAAAAGATTTGTAAATATTACAGATCCTGTAACGATAAGAGATAAAAATAATTTTTTCATAATCAACCTTTCCTTATTTTTAATATTTGATTAGAATGATAAACTTTTTATATAAAGTGAAAGTGAAGTGATGATTTGTGTTTTTTTGGTTTAGTGCAAAATGACAAATAAAGCTAACTTGCCAAAAAGTGTAATTTTAATAATAAAGTATTTGCAAGTTTATATTATTTATATCTAATAAACCATCTCTTAGCTTTAATTTTGGAGTATTAAAAAATATTAGATTGAATTCAGTATATTAAGTAAAATAAGTATATTAAGTATATTAAGTATATTAAGTATATTAAGTATATTAAGTAATAATCTATTTCAAGAGAGTTTATAATTTCATAGATTTTTGTAAACCACAACCACAAAATAATAAAATTTTTCTCAAACTAACCCCAAATTCTAAACCTCATTTAATCTCCCCTTAAGCTTATTAGGAATATAATCTCATTTCTTTTTTACATTTTACAAAAAAGCCTTAAAAGCATTTTTTAAAATAATAAAATAGTTGTATTAAATAATACTTTGATAAAAA
>NZ_QPGR01000024.1 GCF_004323845.1 Campylobacter novaezeelandiae
GGTTTTTGTTTTGAAGTAAGGCTTTAAATAAAATACCATTTCCAAAACCATAAAAATAAAGAACAGGGTATAAGAAGTATTTATCATTATAAGTATTTAATAAGGAGTTTAATTCAGTAAGGGGGTTAGTGTAAAGATAGCAATCCCCCCCCCCAGTTGTTTCTTTTAAATTTATATCTAAATTATCCTTACCTTGTATAAGTTCAAATTTAAGATTTGATTTTATTTTCTTTAGTTCTTCTTTTAAGAAAGTATTATTTAGAGCATTTAGGTTTTTTAGGAATAAAGAGGGATTCATAATTTTTCCTTAAAATGTTCTTCTTTTAAGGGTTCTCCAAATTTTATATCCCTAGTAGCTTTTAAACCTAAAATTTGATTAAAAAATTTAGGATGAAGACCAAAGGAAGGTCTTACACTTTTTACATTAGTCGCTGTAAAAATCTCCCCTTTTTTAATATCTTTACTTGCATACAAGCTTCTGGCAAAAACTCTATTTTGAAGTGTTTTTTTATTTAATTTTAAACTCCCTTTTCCTAGAGCTTTTTCGCATTCTCTAACTGATTTCACCATACTTTTAAATTCATTAAAATCTAAGCTAAATCCACTATCTTCACTTTTTATATCTTTACTTATCATAAAATGCTTTTCTATTACACAAGCTCCTAAAGTAGTAGCAACAATAGGTGCTAAATTTCCAAAACTATGATCACTTAAACCTACTCTTATATTAAATTGTTCTTTTAAAGTTTTAATGGCATTAAGATTTAAATCTTTTGTCTTAGATGGATAAGATGAAGTGCATTTTAAGAAAATAAGTTTATTATTTTTTTCTTCTTTAAAAATTTTTATAGCCCTATAAAGCTCCTCTTTAGTTGCAATACCAGTTGAAAGCAAAGTTGGTTTTTGTTGCTTAGCTATATAGCGGATTAATTCCTCATCATTTGCCTCAAAAGAAGCGATCTTATAAGCTATAGGATCAAAAGTTTTTAAAAAATCCACATCTTCTTTACTAAAAGGACTTGAAAAACATAAAATATTATGTTTTTTTGCGTGATTAAATAATTTTTCATGCCATTCATAAGGCGTTTTGGCTTTTTCATAAAGTTCAAATAAAGTTCTTTTATCCCAAAGCCCACCTTTTATAATAAAATCATCTTTATTACAATCAAGAGTAAGGCTATTGGGTGTGTAGGTTTGAAATTTAACAGCATTAGCTCCTGCTTTTTTCGCCATTTCAATGCTTTTTAAAGCAAGATCTAAGCTGCCAGCGTGATTAGCTGAAAGTTCTGCTATAATAAATACTTTTTTATCAAGATTAAAATTTCCTATATACATAAAAATCCTAAGATATTTTTTATCACTATCGGTATTATTTTATAATATTTTAATAAAATTTATATTTTTTTAGACGATTTATCCTTTTTAAACCTTAAGGAAAAAACATGAATTTTTGCAAAAAATGTGTAATGCCTGATACTAAACCTGATTTACATTTTGATGAAGAAGGGATTTGCGATGCTTGTAGATCTCAAGAGATGAAAGATAAAAAAATTGACTGGAAACAAAGAGAAAAAGAGTTTTTAGAACTCATCAAAAAACATAAAAAACATCCTGTATATGATTGTGTTATAGGAGTTAGTGGTGGAAAAGATTCTACATTTCAAGTATTAAAAATTTTAGAGCTTGGCTTAAATCCTTTGTGCGTATGCTTTGAACCTAGTATTCCAACTAAAATAGGCAAAAAAAACCTTGCTAATTTAAATAATTTAGGCGTAGATCTTATCCATATTAAAAGAAATCCAAAAGTTTATAAAATACTATCAAAAGAAGCCTTTATAAGAACAGGAGATAATGAATGGCAAAACCATTTGGGAATTTTTACAAGTGCTCCAAGGATTGCAGTTAATTTTAACATTCCTTTAATCATTTGGGGTGAAAGCCCTCAAATAGAATACGGAGGACCTGCAAGCAGTAAAGAAAAAAATATTTTAGGTCGAGAATGGCTTGAAGAATTTGGAGGACTTTTAGGAAATCGTATTAGCGATATGATAGGAGTAGATGGTTTAAAAGAAAAAGATTTGTATTTTTATACTTATCCAAGCGATGAAGAACTTAAAAGAGTAGGAGTTACTGGATTGTTCTTAGGATATTATTTTAAATGGGATTATAAAATAAATCTTCAAATTGCACAAAAATATGGTTTTTCAACCTCAGATCGTCCCGTAGAAACTACCTATGAAAACTTTGAAAATTTAGATTGCTATAGCAATCATTTGCATGATTATTTAAAATACTTAAAATATGGCTTTGGAAGGGCTAGTGATAATGCCTGTTTAGATATACGACTAGGTTATATAACCCGTGAAGAAGGAATAAGACTTGTTAATAAATATGATGGAAAACCTCCAAAAAAAGCAATTAAAAAATATCTAGAATGGAGTGGTTTTTCTAAGGAAGAATTTCAAAAAATTCTTGATAGTTTTACTAATAAAAAAATTTTTAAATGCGATGAAAAAGGTAACTTTTTAAAAGATATTGATGGTTCTTTAATCCGCAAGGAAGAATGTATTTTAAAATGATTGGAGTAATTGATTATCAAGCTGGAAATTTAAATTCTGTTTTAAAAGCCTTAGATAAAATTGGAGTTTCAAACTTCTTAATACAAGAAAAAACAGCTTTTCAAAAAGCTAAAAAATTAATTTTACCAGGTGTAGGATCTTTTAAAGAAGCTATGGATTCTTTAAAAAAACTTGATTTTATCTCTGTACTTAAAGAAGAAGTTTTAACTCATAAAAAACCTATTTTAGGAATTTGTCTTGGAATGCAACTTTTTTTAGAAAAAGGCTATGAAGGTGGAATTTGCAATGGGCTTGGTTTTATTGAAGGCGAAGTCATACCCTTTAATGAAAATTCAAATTTAAAAATTCCTCATATAGGATGGAATGATATTGAAATTTTAAAGCAAGAACCTTTGTATCAAGGGATTTCTAGTAAAAGTGATTTTTATTTTGTGCATTCTTTTTATGTAAAATGCAATGAGGAATTTATAAGTGCAAAATGTGATTATGGAGTGCAATTTTGTGCTTCTTTACAAAAAAATAATATTTATGGAGTGCAATTTCATCCCGAAAAAAGCCAAAATTTAGGCTTAAAACTTTTAGAGAATTTTTTAAAGGTTTAAAATGCTAAAAACAAGAATTATTCCTTGCGTTTTGCTTAAAAATTCCCAACTTGTAAAAAGTATAGAATTTAAAGATTATCGCACGATAGGACACCTTACAAGCACAGTAAGAATATACAATGCAAGAAATGTAGATGAACTTATCATACTGGATATAGATGCTTCAAAAAATTCTCAAATAGATTTTGATAGTCTTAAGGATTTAGCCAAAGAATGTTTTATGCCTTTAACAATAGGAGGGGGCATAAGAAGCATTGAAGATATACAAAAAATTTTAAATTTAGGAGCAGATAAAATAAGTATAAATTCTAAAGCTTTAAAAGAACCTCATTTTATCACTCAAGCAGCAAATCGTTTTGGCTCTCAATGCATAGTTTGCTCTATAGATGTAAAAAGAAAAAATAATAAATTCCATATATATGATAGAGGAAATTTATTGGATATTGATCCTTTAGAGCTTGCTTTAAATTATGAAAAATTAGGTGCTGGAGAGATACTTTTAACTTCTGTAGATTTTGAAGGAAAAGCCCAAGGATATGATTTAGAACTTTTAAAAATATTTCAAAATAAATTAAAAATTCCACTTATTATTAATGGCGGACTTGGAAAGCCACATGATGGTGTTAAAGCTTTAAACTGCGGAGCTGATGCTTTAGCTGGGGCCTATATTTTTCATTTTTCACAATATACCCCAAAAGATATAAAAGATGAATTAGCTCAAAATGGTTTTTTCGTAAGAATAATTTGATAAACTTATATAAAACATATTTTCATCTTCTGTTATTATAGAAAAGTTGTTTTTCTCATATAATTTTAAAGCTTTTTCATTATTTTTAAAAACACAAGCTTTTAAAATTCTAACTTTTAAGACATTAAAAGCATAATTTTTTATTTCTTGCATAAGTATTTTTCCCATACCCCTTAATCCTGGTTTTGCATAAAGTCCAAATTCGCAAGAATGCAAAGTAATATTCACAAAGCTAATAACCCCAATGGCTTCTTTTTCTTTATAAACCAAAAAATACTGTTTATCTTTGTGATATTTTAATTCTTCTATAAATTTTAAATGTTCTTTTAAAGTTATACTTTTAATTCTTGTAAAAGAAGAAATCTCATCATCATTGCGCCATTTTAAAACAAATCTTTTTTCTTCTTCATTAAGTGTAGTAAAATCCTTAAGAAAGGTCATTTAATCTCTACCTCATAACCTTTTTTAATCAACCATTGTGCTATTTTTTCTTGATTTTTCACATAAGCTATAGCTTTAAAATTAGCTTTTAAAATTAAAGCTTCATTTACCAAAGAAGAAGCGCTAATAATTAGTTTTTTGCTTTCATTCATAAGCTTAGCTAAATTCTCATTATCTATACTCAAAGTAATATTTTCATTCAAATCTGCAAATTTTTTAAGTTTTTTTAAATTTTTATTTGCACTTGTTGTGGCGATAAGAATTTTTTTATCTTTTGGCAAATCCTCGGCAATTTCTAAAGAAAAATTCTTAACATCTACTCCACCTAAACAAATAAAATAATCCCAAATTTTATCCCTTTGAATTTTGCTTTCAATATAAAATTCTTCCCTAATTAAAGCATAAGAAAAACCACATCTTAATTCACATTTAAACGGAACTAAACCCTTATAATCTTCAGGCTTTGCATAGGCATTAACATTAAGCAAAATATCACAATAATGCTCTTTTAGCTCATCATCAAAACTTAAAATTTTAATACCTGTTTCAAGTTTTATTAATTTTTCATCATCTTTATCGATATCATAATGATCAATAATCAATAAATCAAAATGATGATCCTTGATTAAATGAATAAGCTCATAAATACTTGCACTTTCTAACTCAAAAACAGGATAAGGGATTTCATCAATCAATGATCCTTCTAAAGGCAAACATGCAAAATAAACTTCATCATATTGTTTTGCTAAAATAAGATCTCGTTTTATATGTCCAAATCCCAAACTAGCAGAACTATCACTTCTAAAAAGAACTTTCATACATCAAAAACCTTTACTTTAGTATTATTTTTTTAAATTCTTCTTTTGGCTCTTTTACGCTACACAAAAAATCAACTATACTTAAATAAGATATAAATCCCCCCCCCCGCTGCTTATTCAAATTTTGCTTATATATTGGATGAATAAAATCAAAGTATGAAATACTTATTTTATTGTCTTTAAATAATTCTTTAGCTTCTTTTTTATCCAAATAAGCTTTAGAACCATTGGCCGATAAATAATGATTAGAATCTAATTTTTTGCAAATCTCAACAAGTAAATTTTCTCTTTTTAAATCACTTAAATCTAGTATCGAAGATCTAAACAAAGGGGTATTAATCTCTAAAATTTTACAAATTGCGATAATTAAAGAGATATTTAACTCGCATAAATTTTCATGTTTATTTAAATTATGTTTTAATAAATCAAATATAAGATTAAAATTATCACTTTTGCTATAAGCATGATAAAAAGTTTTTAAAATCTTATCTTTCCACTTTGTATCTTTACTTAATTTTATATCACAAATTAAAGTTTTTTGTGATGTTTTTTGATGTGAAAGAGAAATAAAATGCTCTTTTTCTTGAAGTTTGATCTTATTTCTACTTTGCCAAGATCTTTGCTCGAATTGGACATTATCTAAAAAAACAAAATATTTAACTTTTGCTATCATGCAAAAATAGCCAATCCAAGGCAAAAAAGTGGGTTGCATTATAGCTATCATTTTATCTTTCCATAAATGACTATATCACTATCAAAAATTTTCGCATCATCTTCACCCATAATATTTGTAGCTTCATAATTTAAAACTTTAAAATCATATAAATTTAAATACTCTTTTAAATATTCTACAAGTTCGTATTCTTGATAAAGAGTATTAATACAACCTAGCTCCCCAGTTGTATCATCGTGATTAATTTTAAAAGTATTATGAGCTATTTTTTCTCCAAAACCATAGCGAAAATCTCGAATACTTCTTGTTCTTAGAAAGAATAAAGCATTTTCTTTAAACATTTTATATTCTTTTGAATTCTTTAAGAGATTTAAAAAATCTTCCCTATGAAGATAATTAATTACATTAGGAATTAAAAAAATATCAGCCTTAATATCAGGATTTTTTTTAGGAAATTCTAAAATATCATCTTTAAAAAATTTAAAATTTTTAGCCTTAATAATATTTGTAAAATTAAAATTAGCATTTTCTATATTTAATGCATTAAAATCTACACCTAAACACTCATAATCATAATTTGCAAACAAAGAAAGATTATTACCATTAGAACAAGCAAATTCTAAAACTTTGTTATTTTTATCTCTTTGATGTAAATTATTTTTAAAAAAAAATTTAATCACTGCTAAGTCTGGGAATTTCAAACCTTTTAAGTCTCTAATATACATTATTTTCCTTCTATTTTATTTTTCCATATACGATTATATCGCTATCTTTGATAAAAATTTTATTTTTAACATTGATATTTTCGCTCATAATCACCTCAAAATCATATAAATTTAAATACTCTTTTAAATATTCTACAAGTTCGTATTCTTCATAACAAGTGCAAAGACAATCTTTTTCTCCGCTAAATTCATCATTATTTAAAATAAAACTTCCATTTTCTAGCGTTTTTCCAAGTTTATAACGATGATCTTTAATACTTCTTGCCCTTAAAAAGAAAAAAGAAAAATCCCCCCCCCGTAGACGTAAAGATGATTCTTTCTAGCATTTAAAAGCAGAGTTTTAAGCTCATTTTTAGTAATAAAATTAATTACATTAGGAATTAAAAAAACTTTAGCATTTAAATTCTTATAATTTTTAGCAAAATCTAACATATTTTCATTAAAAAATTTAAATTTTTTATATTTTAAAATTCCATCAAAATTATATTTTGCATTTTCATAATGCTCTTTACTAAGCTCAACACCTAAACACTCATAATCATAATTTGCAAAAAGGCTTAAATTGTTACCATTGTGTGAAGCAAATTCTAAAACCTTCTCATTTTTTAAAGTATCAAGTTTATTTTTAAAAAACCATCTTACAATTTCCATATCAGGATATTTAAATCCTTTTAAATTCTTTATAAACATCCTTTATTCCTTTGAAATAGTAATTTAGCAAATTCTAAATCTTGTGGGGTATCTATATCACATACCAAAGTTCTAGGCAACACATAAACACTAGAATAAGATTTAAACATAAAACTAGTTTCAAGCCAAGCTTTGCTCTTTCCAAAATAAAATGTTCCTGTATCATGATAAGCTTTGATTAAATCTTGGGATCTTTTTTCATAAAATGTCTCATCAAACATAAAAACACTTTTTTTATCATCTAAATAAAATGCCCTTTGTATAGGATAATCAAACTCAGTAGCACCAAAAAGGAATTTACTCCCATTTTGGATAAAAACTTCATAAGCATCTTTTAAAATTTTTTCATTGACTAAAGGTGCTGTAGCATAAAGACAACAAACATTATCATAGTGTTGATTTTTTAAAGCTAAAACTTTAATAGCATTTTGAATAACAGTTGTGCTTGAAGTAAAATCATCACTTAAATTTTTATCCCTTTTAAAAGGAGCTTTTGCTCCATATTTCATTGCTATTTCTATAATTTCATCATCATCACTTGAAACAATAACTTCATCAAAAAGTTTTGAATTTAAAGCATTTTCTATACTATAAGCAATCAAAGGCTTACCTAAAAAATCAACAATATTTTTTCTAGGAATTCTCTTGCTTCCTCCACGTGCTGGAATAATGCAAAGATTTTTCATTTTTACCTCTCAAAATAAAACTATAATTTTACTAAGTTTAAGTATAATTGTTTCTTATTTTTATAAAAAGATTTACCATGCTAATAAATAAATTTTATGAAATAAATTCTTGTGATGATGTTGAACTTAATATAAAAAGAGAAAGTAAGCTTGAGTATAGAATTACTTTTGATGATAGTAAAGATTTAAA
>NZ_QPGR01000025.1 GCF_004323845.1 Campylobacter novaezeelandiae
TAAATTTTAATGAAATTTATTCAAGCTTTTTCAAAGCTCCTTATCCTGCAAGAAGTGCTTTTGCAGTAAAAGATTTACCAAAAAATGCTTTAGTTGAGATTGAGGTTATAGCGGCTAAAGGGTAATTCTAGGAATTTTCCTAGAATTTTTGCATAAATCTTTCAAACCAATGATAAATCTAACTTTTAAATTTATTTAACACACTTAATACTCTATATAAAAGAAAATTTAAAATAAAAATGTAAAATTCCAAACTATAAAATAAAAATTATAAAATCATCTTTAAGGTATAAAATGAATCCAATTTTACAAAGAAATATAAAAGCTCTTGCATCAGGAGTTAATGAACCCTTAGCCTTAAAATTACAAAATCATAAAAAATCACAACGTTTCATTTTAAATGATAAATTCAACATTTACGATAATAAATTTGAAACTTTTATTTATGATGATGATTTTATGCACGAAGAACTAAATCATTCTTTTGATAATTTTTTAGCCAAAACTAAACATTATCCTTATATTTGTTTTTTTGGTATAGCTAATGCTCTTTTGATTAAAAATCTAGCTCCATATTATAAAAGAATTTTCATTTTTGAAAGCGAAATTGAGCTTTTATATCTAGCTCTTAGTATTTTGGATTTAAGTGAAGAATTAAGCAGTGGCAAAATTCATCTTTTAGACACCACAGAAGAAAAAGTAAATATCCAGTTTTTAATCCTTTTTGATATGAAAGGTGTTTTTGAGTATTTAAATTTATTTGAACTTTTTCCTATTAACTCTTATTATGAAAGATTTCACAATCAAACCTATCAGCAAATTTTAAATTTTGCTTTAGCAAATACTACTTTACTTATTAGAAATTTACATTATACATTAGATGTTCCTTTTTTAGTTTATGACAATATACTTTGCAATATCCCTACCATGCTAGAAAACATTCCTTTTCAAAGACTTCTAAATCAAAGAAAAAATACCTTTGATACAGCCATAGTAGTTTCAGCAGGACCTTCACTTGCTAAGCAACTTCCTTTACTTAAAAAATATCAAAATAAAGCTTTTATTTTTTGTGCAGATGGAGCTTTGAGCATTTTATTAAAAGAGGATATTAAGCCTGATTATGTGACCAATTTAGATTTTTCTGATTTAACAAAAAATTTTTACGAAGATCAAGATAATAAAATTTTAAATGTATTAGCCATTGGAACAAATTATAATGTCGCAAGCAAAATTACAAACAAATGTATTATTTTAAGAGAAGATCCTTTCTTTAAAAATTTAGGCCTTAGTGATTTTGGTTACATAGATACAGGAACTCATGTAAGTCATTTCTCTTATACTCTAGCTCTTGCTTTAGGATTTAAAAATATTATTATGATAGGACAAGATTTAGCCTATGATGAGAAAGGAAATTCGCATTCTGAAAATTTTGCTTATGGAAGTGAATTTGAAAAAGAAAGTGATATAGAAAAAAATTACTGCATAGCTTATGGGGGCAAGGGTGAAGTTTTAACTCACGTGCTTTGGAATGATTATCGTATCAAATTAGAATACCTTTTTGCCTGTAATCAAGAAGTAAATTTTTACAATGCCACAGAAGGTGGAGCAAGGATAAATTTTACTAAAGAAATATCTTTTAAAAATGCTTGTGAAAATTTACTTCATAAAGAAAAACCTAAATTTGAAAATTTAAAACCTTTAACTAAAAATAGAAGCTCTAAACTCATTGCTAAATTTTTTGAAAAATTAAAACAAGATAAACAAACTTGCGAAAATTTATTAAATGATGCTAAAACTTTAAAAGAAGCATTGGATAATATCTTAAGCAAAGATATTATTTTACCTTTAGAATTTTTACAAAATGTTCATAAAAATATAAGTAGTTTTAATGAAATTTTAAATAATAGTGCATTTTTGGAAGACTCAATAGGCAAAGCTTTAATCTTTAATAGAGGTTTTAATATGTCTAAAGTTTTAAAAATGCATTTAAATGATGAAAGAGAATACTTATATCATCTCATTCTAGCTTATAAAAATTTCTTAGAATACTTTATACAAAATTTAAAAACCAAATATGAAATTATGAAAAAATATAACTGATTAGCCTTTTTTATCCTTTTAAAAACTGATATTTTAAAAATTTTCAAAAAAATATAAAAAAAATTTTTAACTTTACGATATAGCTTTTGACAATCGCATGAGGTGATTGAATTTATTTAAAAGGATTTAAAATGGGATTTCGTATTAACACAAACGTTGCAGCACTTAATGCTAAAGCAAACTCTGACTTAAACGCTAAAAGCTTAGATCAGTCATTAGCAAGACTTAGCTCAGGTCTTAGAATTAACTCAGCCGCTGATGATGCTTCAGGTATGGCGATCGCTGATTCTTTAAGATCTCAAGCAAATACTTTAGGTCAAGCTATTTCAAATGGTAATGATGCTTTAGGTATCTTACAAACCGCTGATAAAGCTATGGATGAGCAACTTAAAATTTTAGATACTATCAAAGTTAAAGCTACTCAAGCTGCTCAAGATGGTCAAAGTGAAAAAACAAGAACTATGCTTCAAGCAGATATCAATCGCTTGATGGAAGAACTTGACAATATCGCAAATACAACTTCATTTAATGGAAAACAACTCTTAAGTGGAAACTTTATCAATCAAGAATTCCAAATCGGTTCAAGCTCTAATCAAAGTATTAAAGCTACTATTGGTGCAACCCAATCGAGCAAAATCGGTGTAACAAGATTTGAAACAGGTGGTAGGATTACTGCTAGTGGAACTGTTGGAATGGTGATTAAAAACTACAATGGTATAGATGATTTTAAATTCAAAGATGTTGTTATCTCAACTTCAGTAGGAACAGGAATTGGAGCCTTAGCTGAAGAGATAAATAAATACGCTGATAAAACAGGTGTTAGAGCAAGTTTTAAAGTAGAAACTAATGGTATGTCAGCAGTAAAAGCAGGAACTACTTCATCTGATTTTGCTATCAATGGAGTAGTTATAGGAACTGTTGCTTATAAAGATGGCGATGAAAACGGAGCTTTAGTTTCAGCTATAAATTCCAAAAAAGACACAACAGGTGTTGAAGCTTCACTTGATAGTGAAGGAAAACTTCTTTTAACTTCAAGAGATGGGCGTGGTATTAAAATAGATGGTAGCATAGGAGCTGGTGCTTTCATAAGCCCTAATATGAAAGAAAATTACGGACGTTTATCTTTAGTAAAAAATGATGGAAAAGATATTCTTATTTCAGGAAGCGGTCTTTCATCTGCTGGATTTGGAGCCTCTCAATTTGTTTCTCAAACTTCAGTATCTTTAAGAGAATCAAAAGGGCAAATTGATGCTTATGTAGCTGATGCTATGGGCTTTGGTACTGTTAATAAATCAACAATTTTAGCTGGATACTCTTCTGTATCTGCTTATATGTCAAGTGCGGGAAGTGGTTTTTCTGAAGGTTCTGGTTATTCTGTAGGAACTGGCTATTCTGCAGGTTTTGCAAATGCTGTAGTTATTTCGGCAGCTTCTCAACTTTCAGCTGTGTATAATGTTTCTGCTGGAAGTGGTTTCTCAAGCGGATCTTCTATGTCTCAGTTTGCTACCTTTAAAGCAAGTGCATTTAATGTTACAAATGAAACTGCAGGGGTTACAACACTTAAAGGTGCTATGGCTGTTATGGATATAGCTGAAACTGCTATTGCAAATCTTGATCAAATCCGTGCAGATCTTGGTTCAGTTCAAAATCAATTAACTTCAACCATCAATAACATCACAGTTACTCAGGTAAATGTTAAATCAGCTGAATCACAAATTAGAGATGTGGACTTTGCAAGTGAAAGTGCAAACTACTCTAAAGCAAATATCCTAGCACAAAGTGGATCTTATGCGATGGCACAAGCCAATGCTAGCCAACAAAACGTATTAAGATTGTTGCAATAATACGAACTCTAAGTTTGGGAAATTTTTCCCAAACTTTATACTTACTTACAATTTTACTTCTTAAAACTTTTAAATCTTTCAAAAATAAAAATTAAATTTATTGGAACACTTATTGCTTTATCCTTTTGAACAATATTTTTGAAAGGATTTAAAAAAATGGGTTTTAGGATAAACACAAATATAGGAGCATTAAATGCTCATGCAAATTCAGTCGTCAATGCCAGAGAGCTTGATAAATCTTTAAGTCGTTTAAGTTCTGGTCTTAGAATCAACTCAGCCGCTGATGATGCTTCAGGTATGGCGATCGCTGATTCTTTAAGATCTCAAGCAGCAACTTTAGGTCAGGCTATCAATAATGGTAATGACGCTATCGGTATCTTACAAACCGCTGATAAAGCTATGGATGAGCAACTTAAAATTTTAGATACTATCAAAGTTAAAGCTACTCAAGCCGCTCAAGATGGTCAAAGTCAAAAAACAAGAACTATGCTTCAAGCAGATATCAACCGCTTGATGGAAGAACTTGACAATATCGCAAATACAACTTCATTTAATGGAAAACAACTCTTAAGTGGAAACTTTATCAATCAAGAATTCCAAATCGGTGCTAATTCAAATCAAACCATTAAAGCAAGCATAGGGCCAACCCAATCAAGCAAAATCGGTGTGACAAGATTTGAAACAGGTGGCAGAATTACTTCTAGTGGCGAGGTTCAATTTACACTTAAAAATTACAATGGCTTAGAAGATTTTCAATTTCAAAAAATAAAAATTTCAACTTCAGTAGGAACAGGACTTGGAGCCTTAGCTGAAGAGATAAACAAATACGCTGATAAAACAGGTGTTAGAGCAAGTTTTAAAGTAGAAACTAATGGTATGGCAACCGTAAAAGCTAGTTCTACCTCTGAAGATTTTGCCATAAATGGAGTAAGAATCGGACAAATTCAATACAAAGATGGTGATGAAAACGGAGCTTTAGTTTCAGCTATAAACTCAGTAAAAGATACAACTGGAGTGGAAGCTTCACTTGATAGTGAAGGAAAACTTCTTTTAAGCTCAAGAGATGGACGTGGTATTAAAATAGATGGTAGTATAGGAGCTGGTGCTTTCATAAGCCCTAATATGAAAGAAAATTACGGACGTTTATCTTTAGTAAAAAATGATGGAAAAGATATTAATATAGTTGGAACTGGACTTTCTCATGCAGGATTTGGAGCTTCTCAATTTATCTCTCAAGCTTCAGTATCTTTAAGAGAGTCAAAAGGGCAAATTGATCCTCAAATAGCTGATGCTATGGGCTTTGGTAGTGTTAATAAAGGAACAATTTTAGCTGGATATTCTTCTATATCTGCCTTTATGTCAAGCGAGGGAAGTGGTTTTTCAAGTGGTTCAGGTTTTTCTATAGGAAGTGGTAAAAACTATTCTGCCTCTTTACAAAATGCTGGTTTGGTTCCTATTTCAGGAGCTTCTCAACTTTCAGCTGTGTATAATGTTTCTGCTGGAAGTGGTTTTTCAAGTGGTTCAGGTTTATCACAATTTGCTCCTATGAAAGTAAGTGCAGGAGCTTTTGATGTCCCACCTGAAAGTGCAGGAGTTACAACACTTAAAGGCGCTATGGCTGTTATGGATATAGCTGAAACTGCTATTACCAATCTTGATCAAATTCGTGCTGATATTGGTTCGGTTCAAAATCAACTTCAAGTAACTATCAATAACATTACAGTTACTCAAGTAAATGTCAAATCAGCTGAATCAACCATAAGAGATGTGGATTTTGCTGCAGAAAGTGCTAACTTTTCTAAATACAATATTCTTGCACAAAGTGGTTCTTATGCTATGTCGCAAGCTAATGCTGTGCAACAAAATGTATTAAAACTTTTACAATAATTTTAAAGCTTGAGAACTTCTCAAGCTTTAATCATTTATCTTAAAAACTTATATACTTATTTAAAAATTCTATTTTAAATTAAATTCTTTTTCTCTAAGATATCTTGTAAAGGAATAATTGCTTGTTTTAATCTTTGATTTTGAACACCTAGTATATCAATGATATCTTCAAGCCAACTTTCATGAGAATACACCCAAGCTAAAAGCTTATTTTGTTTATCGCTTTCGTTGTTTATATTTTGCACATATAGTTTTGAGGATAATAAATTATGATGATACAATAAAGATGAAAGCACATTGCTAAGATGGGTATATTTTTTTCTATTTAATTTTTCTTTAATCAAATCAAGCTCATCTACAAGCTCATCTAAGCTATATCTACTCTTAGAAGAGTAAATAAATTTTTTAATGCGTCTATCAATTTTTTTACAATGTTTTAAGAAATTTTCTCCCATTGTAATACTTTTTTTTACCCTTTTATAATTTTCTAGCATTAAATGATTTCTTTGTTCTTTGCTAGGATTTTTAAGCTTTACTAAAGGTTTTTTAAGTTCTTTGGTTAAAAACTCTTTACAAGCCTCTTTAAAAGGTTTTTCTATACTTCCTTCTATCCTTGCACCGCCTTCTGTGCAATTATAAATCTTAGCATAGGAATTCGCAGCACAAAAATTTTCAAAAATTTGTTTAAACAAAATCCATACTTGAGAACTTTGAACTATACCCTGGCCTCCATAAGCCATGGTTGTATAACGATTAAAATCTCTTTCATAATCTCCTATATGATAATCATCATGAATAAAACCTTTTGAATGATGACTTCCATCTTTAGCATAGGCTAAATCTTGACCTATTAAAATAATATTTTTAAATCCTAATTTCAAAGCTAATTCACAAGCCATATGAGATACGCTCATACCCCCGCCTATATATCCAAAAGAAGATAAATCAAGATAGTTTGTATAAGTAGAAGCCCTAGCTACAAGCATATATTTTCTATGATTTTTTTCTAAATAATCTATAGTTTTTTTACTCACCAAAGAAGCTAAGATAAAAAGTATATCTTTATCAAAATCTCCAAAGTCATTATTAAAACACTCACTTACTATCTCATCACGTTCTAACATACAAACATAATCAGGTTTAATACCTTGCTTTACTAATATAGAATAAGCACTATCAGCACAGAAAATTACAGCTTTATCTTGATACTCTTTAAGTAAAGGAAGTTGCTTAGTGAGTGAAGGTCCTGTCCCTACTATAATAGCGCTTGCTTTATTTTTATTAGATCTTTTTTGTTTTAATTCATCATAACTTGGATGAGTAAAAACTTTTGGCAAATTATAAACGGCTTGTTCAATACCTATCATAGTATCTTTTGGATCATTTCCTTGTCTTAGAGTGATATTAGTAATAGCTTTCATAAGAAGATCATTGATTCTTTCAATATCTTCTTTATAGTATTTTTCATAAAATTCACAAGTAATTTTTAAATCATAAAGTTTAAAAGAAATACTAATTTGTGGCAAAGAGCAAAGAACGTCGGCTTTAACATAATCCATCTCTTTACTATGCATTATAATAAATCTTCCTTGCCTTAACTCTAAATCAAAATCTATCCAATGAAAAACAAGATAAATGATTTCAAGCTCTGCTTCAAAAACAACTATTCTTTTATGTAAATCATTTTGCAAAAGTGCCTTAAAAAATATACCATTCCCTAAACCATAAAAGAAAAAAAATGGATATCTTGCAAATTCTTTAAAAGCCTTTATTTTATCTTCAAGCTCTTCTTTTGGATTTTTAAAAATAGTTTTTAAATCGCTTTTTCTTGTTATATTAATATCAAGTGGATCTTTTTTTAAAAAATAATTAAATTTTTTAAGCTCTTTAATATTTTGCAATTTCTTTTTAAGCTCTATATAATTAGATCCCACTAAAGCATCTAAGTTTTTCTTAAAAAGATCTACTTTTGCTTTATCCATTTCTCAAGTCCCCTTTTATATAACTCTTCTTCTAAAGGCTTAATGTTTTTTATTAAAGCAAGTTCAAGTGCATTAATATGTGCATATATCATTTTAAGCCATTCTAAATGTTCTTTGA
>NZ_QPGR01000026.1 GCF_004323845.1 Campylobacter novaezeelandiae
CTCATTTAATCTCCCCTTAAGCTTATTAGGAATATAATCTCATTTCTTTTTTACATTTTACAAAAAAGCCTTAAAAGCATTTTTTAAAATAATAAAATAGTTGTATTAAATAATACTTTGATAAAAAGTAGTTTTTTATTTTTAAAATAAAAACTATGGATTATATTATTTTTAATTTTTTCACTATTTTATTTTAAGTAAAAAAGTTTTGTTCTTTTAATTTAATATTGTTTTCAAATCTTATAGTCAATCTTTGAAATCTAAATAAGTGATCGATTGAGCCAGATTATAATTATAAAAAATATAAAGATTAAACTAGTTTTTAATCAAATACTTTTTCTTTGAAGAAAAAGATTAAACTATCTATAAATTATTATGGAGAGTTTGATCCTGGCTCAGAGTGAACGCTGGCGGCGTGCCTAATACATGCAAGTCGAACGATGAAGCTTCTAGCTTGCTAGAAGTGGATTAGTGGCGCACGGGTGAGTAAGGTATAGTTAATCTGCCCTACACTGGGGGACAACACTTAGAAATGAGTGCTAATACCCCATACTCCTATTTAACATAAGTTGAATAGGGAAAGTTTTTTCGGTGTAGGATGAGACTATATAGTATCAGCTAGTTGGTAAGGTAATGGCTTACCAAGGCTATGACGCTTAACTGGTCTGAGAGGATGATCAGTCACACTGGAACTGAGACACGGTCCAGACTCCTACGGGAGGCAGCAGTAGGGAATATTGCGCAATGGGGGAAACCCTGACGCAGCAACGCCGCGTGGAGGATGACACTTTTCGGAGCGTAAACTCCTTTTCTTAGGGAAGAATTCTGACGGTACCTAAGGAATAAGCACCGGCTAACTCCGTGCCAGCAGCCGCGGTAATACGGAGGGTGCAAGCGTTACTCGGAATCACTGGGCGTAAAGGGCGCGTAGGCGGATTATCAAGTCTCTTGTGAAATCTAATGGCTTAACCATTAAACTGCTTGGGAAACTGGTAATCTAGAGTGAGGGAGAGGCAGATGGAATTGGTGGTGTAGGGGTAAAATCCGTAGATATCACCAAGAATACCCATTGCGAAGGCGATCTGCTGGAACTTAACTGACGCTAAGGCGCGAAAGCGTGGGGAGCAAACAGGATTAGATACCCTGGTAGTCCACGCCCTAAACGATGTATGCTAGTTGTTGGGGTGCTAGTCATCTCAGTAATGCAGCTAACGCATTAAGCATACCGCCTGGGGAGTACGGTCGCAAGATTAAAACTCAAAGGAATAGACGGGGACCCGCACAAGCGGTGGAGCATGTGGTTTAATTCGAAGATACGCGAAGAACCTTACCTGGGCTTGATATCCTAAGAACCTTATAGAGATATGAGGGTGCTAGCTTGCTAGAACTTAGAGACAGGTGCTGCACGGCTGTCGTCAGCTCGTGTCGTGAGATGTTGGGTTAAGTCCCGCAACGAGCGCAACCCACGTATTTAGTTGCTAACGGTTCGGCCGAGCACTCTAAATAGACTGCCTTCGTAAGGAGGAGGAAGGTGTGGACGACGTCAAGTCATCATGGCCCTTATGCCCAGGGCGACACACGTGCTACAATGGCATATACAATGAGACGCAATACCGCGAGGTGGAGCAAATCTATAAAATATGTCCCAGTTCGGATTGTTCTCTGCAACTCGAGAGCATGAAGCCGGAATCGCTAGTAATCGTAGATCAGCCATGCTACGGTGAATACGTTCCCGGGTCTTGTACTCACCGCCCGTCACACCATGGGAGTTGATTTCACTCGAAGCGAGGATGCTAAAATAGCTACTTTCCACAGTGGAATCAGCGACTGGGGTGAAGTCGTAACAAGGTAACCGTAGGAGAACCTGCGGTTGGATCACCTCCTTTCTAGAGTACTAAAGTAATAAGTCTCACAACTATTACTTCAATCAAACTCAATCATCCTTGTTTAGATTTCAAAGATTGATGAAAAGCTAATTTTGGGGAATTAGCTCAGCTGGGAGAGCGCCTGCTTTGCACGCAGGAGGTCAGCGGTTCGATCCCGCTATTCTCCACCATATAAGGGCCTATAGCTCAGCTGGTTAGAGTGCACCCCTGATAAGGGTGAGGTCACAAGTTCAAGTCTTGTTAGGCCCACCATAGGATTAAGATTTGAAAAAAGGTTTAAATCTAAAGTAAGTATATTTAAATTATATAATTTTTTATATATTTACTTTAGGTTTTACCTAAATGTTCTTTTACTTATCAATGTTAAGAGTCACAAGCAAGTTTTAAAAAACAATTTTACTAAGCTTGTTAAAGAATAAGATTTTATATTTTTCTTTAGTATAAATATTATCTAAAGTTGAGTTTTAATATTTATTTGTAAGTATTAAATGCTTTCCGTCTTGAATATAAAAGACTTATTGTAAAACTTTAACAAGGAAGTGATGCGTTTTAGAATAAAAGGTAGAAGTTAGATTCTAGTCTAACTTTTATGCAAACTTCTTTTTTATAAAGAAGTCAAAAGGTAAGCTACTAAGAGCGAATGGTGGATGCCTTGACTGGTAAAGGCGATGAAGGACGTACTAGACTGCGATAAGCTACGGGGAGCTGTCAAGAAGCTTTGATCCGTAGATTTCCGAATGGGGCAACCCAATGTATAGAGATATACATTACCTTAATAGGAGCGAACGAGGGGAATTGAAACATCTTAGTACCCTCAGGAAAAGAAATCAATAGAGATTGCGTAAGTAGCGGCGAGCGAAAGCGTAAGAGGGCAAACCCAATGCTTGCATTGGGGGTTGTAGGACTGCAATATGTATAAAAAAAGCTTAGCAGAACATTCTGGAAAGTATAGCCATAGAGGGTGATAGTCCCGTATGCGAAAAGCTGACTTTAACTAGCAGTATCCTGAGTAGGGCGAAACACGTGGAATTTTGTCTGAAGCTGGGTCGACCACGATCCAACCCTAAATACTACTACCAGATCGATAGTGCACAAGTACCGTGAGGGAAAGGTGAAAAGAACTGAGGTGATCAGAGTGAAATAGAACCTGAAACCATTTGCTTACAATCATTCAGAGCCCTATGTAGCAATACAGGGTGATGGACTGCCTTTTGCATAATGAGCCTGCGAGTTGTGGTGTCTGGCAAGGTTAAGCACACGCGAAGCCGTAGCGAAAGCGAGTCTGAATAGGGCGTTTTAGTCAGATGCTGCAGACCCGAAACGAAGTGATCTATCCATGAGCAAGTTGAAGCTAGTGTAAGAACTAGTGGAGGACTGAACCCATAGGCGTTGAAAAGCCCCGGGATGACTTGTGGATAGGGGTGAAAGGCCAATCAAACTTCGTGATAGCTGGTTCTCTCCGAAATATATTTAGGTATAGCGTTGTGTCGTAATATAAGGGGGTAGAGCACTGAATGGGCTAGGGCATACACCAATGTACCAAACCCTATCAAACTCCGAATACCTTATATGTAATCACAGCAGTCAGGCGGCGAGTGATAAAATCCGTCGTCAAGAGGGAAACAACCCAGACTACCAGCTAAGGTCCCTAAATCTTACTTAAGTGGAAAACGATGTGAAGTTACTTAAACAACCAGGAGGTTGGCTTAGAAGCAGCCATCCTTTAAAGAAAGCGTAATAGCTCACTGGTCTAGTGATTTTGCGCGGAAAATATAACGGGGCTAAAGTAAGTACCGAAGCTGTAGACTTGACTTTGTCAAGTGGTAGGAGAGCGTTCTATTTGCGTCGAAGGTATACCGGTAAGGAGTGCTGGAGCGAATAGAAGTGAGCATGCAGGCATGAGTAGCGATAATTAATGTGAGAATCATTAACGCCGTAAACCCAAGGTTTCCTACGCGATGCTCGTCATCGTAGGGTTAGTCGGGTCCTAAGCCGAGTCCGAAAGGGGTAGGTGATGGCAAATTGGTTAATATTCCAATACCAACATTAGTGTGCGATGGAAGGACGCTTAGGGCTAAGGGGGCTAGCGGATGGAAGTGCTAGTCTAAGGTTGTAGGAGGTTATATAGGCAAATCCGTATAACAATACTCTGAGAACTGAAAGGCTCTTTGAAGTCTTCGGATGGATAGGAGAACCCCTGATGCCGTCGAGCCAAGAAAAGTTTCTAAGTTTAGCTAATGTTGCCCGTACCGTAAACCGACACAGGTGGGTGGGATGAGTATTCTAAGGCGCGTGGAAGAACTCTCTTTAAGGAACTCTGCAAAATAGCACCGTATCTTCGGTATAAGGTGTGGTTCGCTTCGTATTAGGATTTACTCCGAAAGCGAAGAAACTTACAACAAAGAGTCCCTCCCGACTGTTTACCAAAAACACAGCACTCTGCTAACTCGTAAGAGGATGTATAGGGTGTGACGCCTGCCCGGTGCTCGAAGGTTAATTGATGGGGTTAGCATTAGCGAAGCTCTTGATCGAAGCCCGAGTAAACGGCGGCCGTAACTATAACGGTCCTAAGGTAGCGAAATTCCTTGTCGGTTAAATACCGACCTGCATGAATGGCGTAACGAGATGGGAGCTGTCTCAAAGAGGGATCCAGTGAAATTGTAGTGGAGGTGAAAATTCCTCCTACCCGCGGCAAGACGGAAAGACCCCGTGGACCTTTACTACAGCTTGACACTGCTACTTGGATAAGAATGTGCAGGATAGGTGGGAGGCTTTGAGTAATAGACGCCAGTTTATTATGAGCCATTGTTGAGATACCACTCTTTCTTATTTGGGTAGCTAACCAGCTTGAGTTATCCTCAAGTGGGACAATGTCTGGTGGGTAGTTTGACTGGGGCGGTCGCCTCCCAAATAATAACGGAGGCTTACAAAGGTTGGCTCATAGCGGTTGGAAATCGCTAGTAGAGTATAAAGGTATAAGCCAGCTTAACTGCAAGACATACAAGTCAAGCAGAGACGAAAGTCGGTCTTAGTGATCCGGTGGTTCTGTGTGGAAGGGCCATCGCTCAAAGGATAAAAGGTACCCCGGGGATAACAGGCTGATCTCCCCCAAGAGCTCACATCGACGGGGAGGTTTGGCACCTCGATGTCGGCTCATCGCATCCTGGGGCTGGAGCAGGTCCCAAGGGTATGGCTGTTCGCCATTTAAAGCGGTACGCGAGCTGGGTTCAGAACGTCGTGAGACAGTTCGGTCCCTATCTGCCGTGGGCGTAAGAAGATTGAAGAGATTTGACCCTAGTACGAGAGGACCGGGTTGAACAAACCACTGGTGTAGCTGTTGTTCTGCCAAGAGCATCGCAGCGTAGCTAAGTTTGGAAAGGATAAACGCTGAAAGCATCTAAGCGTGAAGCCAACTCTAAGATGAATCTTCTCTAAGCTCTCTAGAAGACTACTAGTTTGATAGGCTGGGTGTGTAATGGATGAAAGTCCTTTAGCTGACCAGTACTAATAGAGCGTTTGGCTTATCTTAAATAAAGCATCACTTCCTTGTTAAGGTTTTACACCTTTAAATGAGTAAGGTTTTAAACTTGCTTTTAACATTGTTTTTTAAGTATTCTTACTTAAATAATAAATGTGTAAATTAATCATTGTCTTTTATAAATAATATTAAAGATAGAATAAAGAATATTTAAATAACAATGTCCGTGATTATACAGATGTGGAAACGCCTTGCTCCATCCCGAACCAAGAAGCTAAGCACATCGTGGGTGATGATACTACGCCTTACTGGCAGGGGGAAAGTAGCTCATTGCGGACTTGTTAATTTACTTCTTATACTACATACTACTAATTATAAATAATAATTTCAATATTAAGGTTTTTAAAAAGATTATTTAGGATTGTTTGTTTAATATATTAAGTTTAATGTTTATATTTAATTAAATTCTAATTGTTTTTTATATTTTTAGTTATTTTAGAATGTTTGTTTTTAATGGTTTATGGAATGGTTAAGATAGGTATTATCTAATGAATGAGAGGGTTAAGATTATTTAAATTTATTATGTTTAAAATATAATTTATAATTATGTTTTAAAAAGCTGGATAAAAATGAAAAAAGTTATCTAAATTTAGTGATTATTGCTTCATTGTATAGCGTTGCTTTAGCTTTAAATCATAGTTATCATAGCAAGTCTTAGTAATTTGCAACAAGAATATATGGAAGGTAGAAGTATGACTTGTGGGAATATTTTCACAA
>NZ_QPGR01000027.1 GCF_004323845.1 Campylobacter novaezeelandiae
AAGTTAATTTTCATTTAAAAAATACACGGATTATAATTTTGTTTTATATATAAAATATTATCTTAAAATATATTCTTAAAAAATAAAAATATAAAATATAGACAATCTAACTATAAGAAATTAAATAAAAATCATAAAAACTAAGCAAGAGATTTAAAAATAAAACATATGAAAATAAATACCCTTATTTAAATAAAGGGTATTTTTGCGCATCAAACTGATTTAATTCTCCTCTTATTCCTTTGTGTCCAACGTGCTTATGACAACTAACACAACTTAAAGTTTGATTTGAATCAAAATATTTTTTATGCATTAAATTTTGTTTTGTCGATGCTAAAAGATTATCTTTTATATTAGAGTGACAATTTAAACATCCAGAATCATAAACAAATTTTTTTCTATTTTCTAATTTCTCTAACCAATTTATATTTTCATCATGATTAATAGCTGTTATAAACACTTCTTTAACGCCATTGTGAATTTTAGTTGTAAGATAATTGATTAAATTATCATGAGGTAAATGACAATCTACACAAGCTGCTTTAATACCGCTTGATCCTATACCAGAATGAACATCTTTTAAGTAAGAATTTTCCATAGGCTCCATAACATGACAAGCTCCACAAAATGGCAAATCTCCAGTAATTTTAATCATCTTTTGTGCAAAAAATATAGTTATAAGTCCTATTAAGAAACCGCAAAATACAAGAAAAATTATTTTCTTCATTTTATATCCCTCATCCAAGTTGAAGTATTATGACAATCTTTGCACATATTGTAAGATGGTTTGTGTTCGCTATGACAAGAATAACAATTAAGATTTAAGCCATCATGTATAGAATTATGAGGATTTTTACCCTTTAAAAAATCCAATTTTTCCGCTAAACTTTGCTTACTTTTATGACACTCAAGACAAACAGGAGTCTTAACTGGTTTAAAATCCTTTTTATCAATCTGCCCATGGCAATCTCTACAATCTATCAAAACTTCTTTATGATGAGGCTTTATGGTTCTATTTTGTTCATCTGAATAGGAATTTTCAAAAATAAAACAAAACAATAATAAAATAATTATTTTTCTCATATTAATTTTTCACTTATAATATTTTTTGCACAAAGTAACCCAGAAGTCATACAATCAGGTATAGAACAACTTGTAAGCCTACTAGCCCCATGCACCCCTCCTGTAGCTTCTCCTATAGCGTAAAGATTTTTAATAGGCTGATTATTTTCAATAGATAAAACTTTCATATTTGTATCTATAAAAATTCCACCAGGTGTATAGCTTAAACTTGGCATAGCTTTCATAGCATAAAATGGGGCTTTATTAATTCCTGAATTTTTTGATTTGCTAAGATCTTTTTCAAATTTATCTTTTTGATTGCTTAAACCTTGTTCATATTCATTAATCGTTTTTTTAAGCTCATTTAAATCAAGATCAAAAAAATTACTTAATTCTTCTAAATTTTCAAAACGAAACATCTTTCCAGAACTAATAAAACTTTGCATTCTTCTTGGATCATGCGAATTTGAAAATCCATTAGAATCAAAAATAACAATTGGATAAATATCAGTTTCCAAATTATCCATATGTGCTAAAATTTTATTTGAAAGAACTTGACGATCTCCATCTTCATTCATAAATCTTTGTGCATTTTTATCTACAATAATTCCATAAATTAAGTCTTCTGTAGGAATGCCAAAAGAAAAGCGACTTAAAGAAACTTGCACAGGGTTTGCTCCAGCCTTTGCCATAGTTTTTAAAGCTCCAGCAGTTTGTCCAAGATTTGATGGAGTATAGGCACGTTTTAATCTTGGATTTTCTATGCTTCTATATTCAACATCTCTACTAAATCCACCCGTAGCAAAAACTACCGCCATTCTTGCACAATATCTTTTTTTAATTCCTGTTTTATTTTCTCTATCATCATTTTTTAAATTTCGATCAAAACGATAATTTTCTCTTACTTCTATCCCTACAACCTCACCTTTATCATTTTTAATAATTTCATCACATTTTGTTTCTTTTTTGAATTTTCCACCCTCTTTTAAAAAGGTATTATGGATAGTTTGTATAGCCTTTCCGCCTCCACCTATAGTTTGAATAGTTCTTGGGACGCTATGGCCTCCTAAAAATTTTAATTTATCACTGTATTTAATCCCGCAAGATTTAGCAAATTCATAAGCTTCATTAGAATATTTAATCAATCTTAAACTTTGCTCTTTATGATTATATCCCTCACCAGCTTTATTTAGATCCTTTAAAAAAAGTTCTACACTATCTTGTATATTTTCTTTTTTTTGAAGATCAGAACCCATTACAGCAAAATCTTGTTGAGATAAAGCAGAATTTCCGCCAATTCTATCCATTTTCTCTATCATAAGAACATTAATTTTATTTTTTGCAAGATAGGTTGCACAAATATGTGCACTAATTCCACTTCCAACAACAATAACATCGTAATATTCATCAAATTTTTCATTATTTTTTTTATCTTGAGAAGCATTTATTGACAAAGGAAAGCCAAGGGCTGATATAGCAGCAAAAGAAATAAATTTTCTTCTAGATATTTTTTTCATTATTATCCCTTTAAAAAAACAAAGGGATAATTATAATTTAACATCAATAAAAAACAAATAAACACAATAAAATGCTATTTAGAATATATTCTCGTTAAAAATTAGCCTTTATGTCTAAAAATAATTTAAACCTATTTTTTAAATATCTTTAAAATATTTAAACTTATCCTTTTTAAAAAGCTTTTTTTAGAATTTTGAAGCAAAAACTCAGCGATTTCTTTTCTTGCAAACATTAATGCAAAAGTATAAGGAGTCATTCCTAAACCATTATTTTCATCAATATCGGCCCCATATTTAACCAAAAGTTTACACATAGGCAAATATCCCTTAAAACATGCCCCAGCTAAAGGCGTTTGTCCGCGATCATTTTTCTCATCAACTTTTGCACCTTTTTCTAAAAGCATTTTTGCACACTCATAAGAATTATTATAAGCAGCAAGCATAAGCAAAGTATCTCCTTTGTGTGTTTTTAAATTTATATTTAAACCCGCATCTAACATTATTTTTAAATTTTCATAGTCATTATTTCTTGCAAAATCAAACGCCATTTTGCAAAGTTCGGCAAATCTTTTTTCTTCTTCTAAGCTAAGTTGCATAATTTATCCTTTCAATAACCTTTAGTTTGCCTCCAAAAAGAGGCAAGTAAAGATTACTTATTTAAAGCTTTTTTAACACCATCTGCATAAGCAGGTGAAATTTTTTCAAAATGATTTAAAGCTTTATTGATAATCGCTTCTTCAACCCCATCCATAGAAGATGCAATATTATTAAAAAGTTGTTTTTTTTGTTCTTCATTCATCAAATCAAATAAAGCACGAGGTTGACTATAAAAATCATCATCCATTGGTTTATATCTTTGAGCATTACCTTCTAAAATCAAATCAGGCTCAAGATAGCTTTTATCTTCTTTTGGGCTATCATTATAACTATTTGGCTCATAATAAGCTTTACCGTTTTTATAAGTATCAAAATTCATAGCACCCGCAACATTATAAGTATTTACTTCACTTCTAGCACGATTTACTGGTAAAAGGTGATAATTTGTCCCTATTCTATATCTTTGCGCATCTGGATAAGAGAAAATTCTTGCTTGAAGCATTTTATCTGGACTAAAACCAATCCCTGAAACTATATTACTAGGACTAAAAGCAGCTTGTTCTACTTCATTAAAATAATTATCAACATTTTTATTTAAGATCATTTCACCTACATCCATTAAAGGAACAATTTTATGAGGCCAAATTTTAGTTAAATCAAAAGGATTAAAACCAAGTTTTTCTATATCTTTTTCAGCTAAAATTTGAAGCTGAACTTTCCATTTTGGAAATTCTTTTCTCTCAATAGCCTCATAAAGATCTCTTTGATGACTCTCTCTATCTTTTGCTATCAAATTAGCCGCTTCTTCATTGGTTAAATTTTTAATACCTTGCATAGTTTTAAAATGAAACTTCACCCAAAATCTTTCATTTTTATCGTTGATAAAACTATAAGTATGACTTCCAAAACCATGCATATGGCGATAACTCGCAGGAATTCCTCTATCGCTCATTAAAATAGTTACCTGATGCAAGCTTTCAGGACAAAGCGTCCAAAAATCCCATGCAGCATTATTACTTCTTAAATGAGTGCGTGGATCCCTTTTTTGAGTATGGATAAAATCAGGGAATTTATAAGCATCACGGATAAAAAAGGTCGGAGTATTATTACCTACTAAATCCCAGTTTCCTTCTTTAGTGTAAAATTTAATCGCAAAACCGCGAACATCTCTTTCAGCATCAGCCGCTCCTGCTTCTCCTGCAACAGTTGAAAAGCGTAAAAAAAGTGGAGTAACTTCTCCTTTTTGAAATACTTTTGCTTTAGTATATGCACTTAAATCAGCTGTTATTTTCATTTCTCCATAAGCTGCACTTCCTTTGGCATGAACTGTTCTTTCAGGAATTCTTTCTCTATTTTGATGGGCAAGCTTTTCAAGCAAAATATAATCTTGCATAAGCAATGGCCCTTTAACACCTGCACTTAAAGAGTTTTGATTATCAGCAACAATATTTCCAAAATCATTTGTTAATTTTCTCATAATTTCTCCTTTATAAAAAAATAATTCATTAAAATTATTATATTCTTTAAAAGTAAAAATAATATTAATTGATAAAAATTATTAATAAAAAATAAAAATTATTTATATAATCATTTTTTTAAAAATATTTTTTATTTTATACGCTTTTATCCCTGCAATGTTTTATTTTTTAAGTCTTAACATTAACCAATAAATTCAACAAAACATATAATTTACAATAAATTTTTTTGAATTTAAACTTTATTATATTAAAATTAAATATTTCACATTAA
>NZ_QPGR01000028.1 GCF_004323845.1 Campylobacter novaezeelandiae
AAAGTCTTAAAGATATAGAGATTATTGTGGTAGATGATTTAGGAAGTGATAATAGTATTAAAATAGCTAAAGAAGAAGCTTTAAAAGATAAAAGAATTAAAATTGTTCATAATGAGAAGAATTTAGGTCTACTAGCTGCTAGATATCAAGGGGCTCTAAACGCAAATTCACCCTATATCACTTTTTTAGATCCTGATGATACCTTAGCTTTAAATGCTTGTGAGTTAGCTTTAAAAGAGATTAAAGAAGCCAATTTGCTTAGATTTGGTTTTGCTAAGATTGATGAGATGGGGGGGGGGTATAGAAGAAAATCTGCCTAATTATAAGGATTATGAAGAATTAAAAAATATTATCAAACAATCCTCATATAAGTATTTATGGAATATCTGGAGTATTTTATTCAAAAAAGATTTTTATCTTGATACTATAAGACATCTATCTTCTTATAAAATAAATATGGCGGAAGACCTTTTAGCCTTTGCATTTCTTATTAACCCTAGTATAAAAACTGCTAATTTTATAGGATATTTTTATAATTTTAACGAGAGTTCTCTTTCAAATCCACACAAAAAAACAAAAGAACATTTACAAAGAAATTTGCAAGATTTTAAAACAATTTCAAAAATAATAAAAAATTCAAATTTAGAAAAATTTATCATTAAAGAATTCGATTTTTATCTTGAAAAAGAAATTTTTAAATTATCTTATGATTTAAACGAACTTTCTTATTTAAGATATAAATTTCTTAAGAAAAAAATAAAACTCTATAATTTTTTAAGAAAACTAAAGTGCAAATTAAGATAAATTTTCTTGCCATTTTTTAAAAACTACTTCTTTAGAAAACTTAAGCTCTATAAGCTCTTTTGCTTTTTGTCCCATACTTTTACGCAAATTTAAATCATTCATTAAAAGTTGTAATTTTAAAGCAAATTCTTTTAAATCTCCATCTTTAATCAAAAAGCCACTTTTTCCATCTTCTATAATGTCACTAGGACCAGAATTTACATCAAAAGCTATACAAGGTAAAGCAAAAGAAGAGGCCTCAAGCAAACTCATAGGCAAACCTTCAAAATAACTCGCCATCGCATAAATACTTGCACTTAAATATTCCTTTTCAATTTCTTTGACAAAAGGCTTTATCATTACATTTTCAATTTTTTCTTGTTTGATTTTATCTAAGAGCTTTTCTCTAGCTTCACCTTCTCCTACTATATGAAGCCTATACCTCGCCCCACTATTTTCTTTTTGAATAACTTTCCATATATCTAAAAGTCTAAAAAAACCTTTTGTATCTTCATTTGTCATTCTGCCTATAGAAAGTATAATCTTTTGTTCTAAATTTGCATTTTCTTTTGGCAAAGATGATAAAAAGTTGGGTATAAGCCTTACATCTTTATAATACTTTTTCCAAATATTAAGCTCTTTAGAAGAAAGAATTATCAAAGTATCAAAGAATTTATCCCTTTTAAGTATTTTGAGTTTAGAATGCTGAATTTTTAAATAACGTGTATTTTTGTTTTTAAAAAAAGGAAATTGAGTGCAATTATTATAAATAATATAATCTTTATCTTTATATCTATTTTTGATAATAAAACTTTCATAATACTTATAAACAAGTTTATAAAATCCCTTTTTAATCTCATCATGACCTTTTTGATGAAAAAAGCTGATTTTTATATCAGGATTGATAAAAAAATAAGACTTTTCATTCTTTTTATAAAAACTTAAAATTTCAACATCTAAGCCTTTATCATAAAAAAGATTTGCCAAATTGCTCACAACCCTTTCAGCTCCTCCTTTTAAGGTAATATCTCCAATGATAAGTAAAATTTTCATTTATCTCCAATCTGTTTTTTTATTTTTTATAGTATCTAAATAAATCTGATGATTAATTTCAAGCATATTTTTAATATTTTCTTTATGATAAATATGATAAGCCAAGGCGCTAAATTTCACTCTTTTAAATTTGCCATTATTAAACAAAAATCTTGCTACAAATTCACTATCTTCTCTACCCCAACCAACAAAATTTTCATTAAAACCACCGATAGCTTGCCAATCACTTTTATAAAAACTCATATTACAACCTCTTATGCCTTTTATGATTATCTTTTTTTTGAAAATTTTTTTATTAATCTTTGAAAATTTATAAATGAAATAGGCTAAAAGATTATTTTTTTTATTTTTAAAGCCTTTTTTATCAAAAGCTAGACTAAAATCCTTTTTTTCTAAGATTTTTTTACTTTCATTTTCGTTTAAAATAGTTCTAGAACCTTGCAAAAATAAGTTTTTTTGAGAAAATTTTAAATGATCTTTGATAAAATCTTTTTCTAAAATCATATCCCCATCTATAATAATAATGTATTCACTCTTAGCTTTTTTAATAGCCTCATTACGATTTTTACTAAGTCTATAACCCTTATCTTCTTGCCAAGAGTGTTTTAAAGGGCAAGGAAATTTTTTTTGGTATTCCTTAACTAAATTTTTTGTATCCTCTTTAGATCCATCATCTGCGATAATAACCTCATCAGGCATTAAACTAAGATTTTTAACACTATCAAGCACAAGGGCTAAACGTTTTGGTTCATTATAAGTAGTGATAATTAAAGCACAAGTTTTTGGTTTTTGCTTTAAAAACTCATAAAGTTTCATATACTTAAAAAAAGCTCCCAAAGCATTACAAGCACTAATAATAAAGCCCTTATATCCATATAAAAAACCTTTTTTAAAAAAATAATTCCTACAAAAAGTCCAAATTCCTTTTAAGCTTGCTAAAAATACACCACTTTGCTTATGCATATTTTGCTCTGCCCAAAGCGAAGAATACCTTTGCATTTTATCAAGTAGATGTGAAATATTATTAAAAGCATAATGTTTAAATCCATTTTTAAGGTAAATTTTTAAGGCTTTTGGAGGCAAAATAAGGCTTTCATGGACTAAATTATCATTAAATTTAGTAAAGTTTTTATTAAATACACGCAAAACATAATCAGGCCACCATCCACAAGCTTTAATCCATTCTCCTTTATAAAGATTTTTACGCGATAAAGCTAAAATGTTTTGCTCTTTTAGTTCAAGCTTTCTTAATTCTTCAATACATTCTTTTTCTAAAACCTCATCTGCATCAATGCTTAATATCCAATCATTTGTAGCATAAGAAAGTGCTAAATTTTTTAAAGGTCCAAAGCCTATAAATTCGCTTTGTTTGATGTGTAAAGCGGGGAATTTTTCTTTAAATTCATAAGCAATTTTTAAAGTATTATCAGAACTTTGATTATCCACTAAAATAATCTCATCAAAACAAAGCAAAGAATTCAAACATTCTTTTAAAGTAGACTCAGCATCTTTAACTATCATAATCACGCTTATTTTAGAAAAATCCATTTTTTTCCTTTTAAATAAAAGATTAATTTTAATATTTTTTAATCATAAATAAAATTAAATTATTTATTTTTTATTTAAAAAATTTATTTTTTTTTTTTTTTTATAAAATATACATTTAAATTTTATAAAAATTTTTTAAAATTTAAATTTTGACAAATCAAATAACTATAAAGGTTAAATATGCCTAAAGTCTCTATTATACTTCCAACTTTTAATGTAGAAAAATATATAAAAAAAGCT
>NZ_QPGR01000029.1 GCF_004323845.1 Campylobacter novaezeelandiae
TTATATCTAAATTATCCTTACCTTGTATAAGTTCAAATTTAAGATTTGATTTTATTTTCTTTAGTTCTTCTTTTAAGAAAGTATTATTTAGAGCATTTAGGTTTTTTAGGAATAAAGAGGGATTCATTTAATCCCCCATTCTTTTATAGCTTTATTAATAGTTTCATTTTGAGCTTTTAAATAATCTAAAATTTGCAAAAACCAAAGATTTTGAGAAGAAAGAAAATCTATCAATTTTTCATCTTGTTTTAAAGAATTTAAAACTTCATACTTCATCACTTCGCATTCATTATGAAAATACATAGCCTGAGAAAGCTCATTAAATAATTTTAATGTTTTTAATTCTTTAAAAAATTTAAGCAAGTTATCTTTAATTTTTCTTAGAGTTTGTAAATTCTTTTGCTCTTTGCTAAATTCATAATCTAATTTTTTAAGCTCATTTTTGCATTTTTTAATGTAATTTTCACTCTCGCTTACATTTTTTTCAATATTTTTCTTGGTTTTTTTTAATTTTTCTCTCATCTCATTTAAACTTAAGGTTTTTGGAAATTCAAAAGGCTTTTGAAGATCACTTTTTAAAAGCTCTTCGCATACTTCTTTGAAAGGTTTTTCTATAGTTCCTTCTATCCTTGCTCCGCCTTCTGTGCAATTATAAGTAGTGATGCCTAATTTAGTTTTAGTAAAAAAAATATCTTTTTCAAAATGCTGTCTAAAAAGTTGCCAAGAAAGCTGAGTTCTAACTTCTCCTTTACCCCCATAAGCTAAGGTATAAAGATTATCTCTTACTTCATCACCTTGCTCTCCAAAAATATGTTCTACAGCGTGGCTCTTCCCATCATCAGCATAGGCTAAATCCTGACCAATTAAAATCACATTTTTAAATCTCAGTGCGCCGATTAACTCATAAATCATATTAGCAACACTCATTCCCACACCAAGATAACCATACTCATCTAGTTTTAAAGAACCTGCTGAATTTAAAGGGCGATGCACTAGCATATATCTTCTATGATTTTTTTCTAAATATTCTATACTTTTCTTATAAACCACAGAAGCTAAGATAAAAAGTATATCTTTATCAAAATCTCCAAAATCATTATTAAAAAATTCAGAAGTTAAAACAACCCTTTCTAAAGATAAAACATAATCAGGCTTTATATTGTGTTTTGCTAAAATTGGATAAGAACTATCAGCACAAAAAATAGCAACTTTATTTTGATACTTTTTAAGCAAAGGAAGTTGCTTAGTAAGCGAAGGTCCTGTTGAAACCACTATGGCATTTTCAAGTTTTGCCCTTCTTGCTTTTAAAAATTCTTGAAAAATCCCATGACTTAACATGTTTGGGATATTATTTAAAGTATGTTCTATCCCTGTCATAGAGTCTATAGGATCATTGCCATGATTTAATACTATAAATCTTATAATTTCCATTAAATCTTTGTTTAGGCTTTCGATTTTATCATAATAATACTTTGCATAAAAAGAACTATGGATATGAAGATTATAAATTTTAATACTCTTTTTTATAAATTCAAAAGAAAATAAAGCATTTAAAGAAGCTAGATTAAGATCTTTAGTATAAAAAAGTATCAGTTTTTCATTTTTAATTTCTTTGGAAAAATCAAACAGATGAAAAGCTAAAGCCAGAATTTCAAGCTCATCTTCAAATACAACTATAGCTTTATGATTTTTATTTTTACATAAAAATTTATAAAGCTTTCCATTTCCAAAACCATAAAAAAATAAAACAGGATATTTAGAAAAATCATTTTTAAAGAATTCTAAACTTTTATTTAGTTCCTCATTCACATTTTCGTAAATTTTATTATTATCATTTCTTATGAAATTAGCATCTTCGTCCATATTAAATTGAGAAAAATTTTCTAAGGATCTAAGTTTATAAGCTAAAACTTGATCAACCTCAAAAAGTGCTGCTGTATTTTTTAAAAATAGCTCTTTTGCCTCATCCATTTCTCAAGTCCCCTTTTATATAACTCTTCTTCTAAAGGCTTAATGTTTTTTATTAAAGCAAGTTCAAGTGCATTAATATGTGCATATATCATTTTAAGCCATTCTAAATGTTCTTTGATCCAAATTAATGATTTATTAAAAGAATCTTCTTTTGTTTTTGCTTTTAAGACATAAATTCTAGCTAAATTTAATTCAAATTGGATTAAAAAAGCCCCAACAGCTTGAGCTAGTTCTTTTAAATCTTCAGTTTTTACCTTATACTTATCAATTCTTTGTATTATAATATCTAATAAACTTTGATTTTCTGTATGATTTAAACTTAAATAAAGCTCATTAAGCTCTTCGTATTCTTTTAAACAATCATTTTTAAAAGTATTAGAGTGTTTTATGGCTTTTATAATTTTTGCATAGGCTTTAAGTAATAATTCATCTTGTTTGTTTTTATTTAAAGAATTTAGTTTTTTAAAGGGTTTATTTAAATCTTTAATCAGTAATTCTTCACATACTTCTTTAAAGGGTTTTTCTAAGCTTCCTTCTATTCTTGCTCCACCCTCTGTGCAGTTGTAGGTGGTTATTCCTTGTTCTTTGGTAAATTGTATATCGCTTTCAAATTCTTGGCGAAAAAGAGTCCAAGCTTGGTGTGTGTTAATTAGTTTTTTACCTCCATAAGATAAGACCTTATCAAAATTCTTAAATCTTTTACTTTCAAAATTTGATCCGTGTTTATAATCACTAGGATGAGAATTTCCTTTTTCATCATAGGCTAAGTCTTGTCCTATTAAGATGATATTTTTGTGTTTTAAAAAAAATGCTAAAGCAAAATTAACATTAGCCACGCTATGACCCATATTAAAATATCCAAATTTATCCATAGCAACATAATTAATAAAATTTGCCCAAGTAGAAATTACCATATAAGAACGCTTATTTTGATCAAGATAAGAAAGTGCTTTTGGGTGAACTACAGATTTTAATATAAAAGTTATTCCCTCATCAAATTCTTTAAAATCATTATTGAAAAATTCTGCTGTAATCTCTTTTCTTTCCAACATACAAACATAATCAGGCTTAATACCATGTTTAGCTAATATAGCATAAGCACTATCTGCACAAAATATTGTGGCTTTGTTTTGATATTCTTTTAGAATGGGTAGTTGTTTAGTGAG
>NZ_QPGR01000003.1 GCF_004323845.1 Campylobacter novaezeelandiae
AGCATTTTATTTGATAATAAAGAGAGATATTTTGATTTTATGTTAATAAGTGGAGCTAGTGTTAATGATATTATTAAAATATTAGATGATTTTAAAATGATTAAAAGGGTGAAGGGGTGAAAATGGAAAAGATGGGAATTTTGCTTGAAAATATTGAAGATAGTTTAGGCAAAAATAGAGTGCATATTTTTGATGAAAATGGTGGAGTTATAGGCTCTGATCCTGAGTGTTCTTTTAGCGTACAGGATTTAAAAAAACAAATTAAAGATAAACATGTTCAAATTAAATTTGAAGAAGGGTTTTTTACAATTTGCCCTATTGATGATTCTGTAATTTTTTATAATGAGTCTTTTTCAAAATTACAAAGCGGTTTTGATGTGATTATTAACAAAGGGGATACTTTCAAAATAGGGGATTTAAAATTCCGTTTTGCTGATATTAGTGATATTGATAATGAGGCTATAGAGGCTAAGCTTAAAATAGAAGATATACCAAGACATAATGAATTAGAAATTGCTATAGAGCCTAGATTTAAAGTTAATATTGATCTTAACGACAATATAAAAGAAAATATTAAAGCTAAAAATAATTTAGATTTTGTTAAAGATAAAGAACAAAAAAGCGATACACTACAAATCCAAGATAGTAAGTTATTTGGATACCAAGATCTTTTAGAGCTTATAAGACAAAATTTTAAAGAATTAAAACAAAATCAAAAAAAGATTAATTTTGATCAAAATTCTAGTTTAGAAAGAAAACAAATTGAAGAAATTATAGAAAATATTCCTCTTATAAAGTCTACTAAACTTATTAACATTATTGTTTTGACTTTAATTTCAAAAGAACTTTATAATCCTTTATTTGACGGAATGAAAAATGATTTGTTTATGAGATGTTTGAATTCAGCTATTAAAGATAGTATTAATAATGATAAAGAACTATTTGAAATTTTGAGCTTGATGGCTTTAGAGGCATATAAAGATAAAAGTTAGAAAAAATTTTCTATACTATTTCTCATTTCTAAAGCTTTGGTGTAATGATTGATTTCAGATCTAAATGCACAAGCATTCTTGTGTGTTTTAGAATATTCGTGTAGATGTTTTTTAAAAATATTTACTCCTAAATTTCCATAATGTTTTATAATCTCATCAAAATGAAATAAAATAATTTCTTTTTTTAAAGCCTTATCTATTTTTTTTCCTTCTTTGATTTCATAAAAAATCCAAGGATTTCCAACGCTTGCTCTACCTATCATTAAACCATCACATTTTGTGATATTAAATACTTCATTGGCATTTGAAGCATTAATATCACCATTTGCAATAACTGGAATTTTTACTTGACTTTTAGCATAAGCTATAGATTTATAATCTGCATCCCCGCTATAAAGAGCCTTTCTTGTGCGTCCATGAATACTTATAAAATTTATTTCAAGTTCTTCACAAATTTTAGCCATTTTTTCAGGATATTTATCATCAAATCCTAAGCGAAATTTGACACTAGTTAGAGATTTTTTGTTGTGCTCTTTAATGGTTGCAACAAGTTTTTTAAAAAGATCTAAATCTTTTAGCAAGGCGCTGCCTGCACATTGTTTTACAACTTTATTTACTGGGCATCCGCAATTAAAATCAATCCCGTCTATAAAATCAATTTCATTTAATATCAATACCGCTTTTTTAATAATTTCAGCATCACTTCCTGCAATTTGAACTATATAAGGTTTTTCAAGTTCTGCTTTTTTTAACATATGTAGAGTTTTTTTATTTTCATAAACTAAAGCATTAGAACTTATCATTTCACTAATGGTTACATCAGCACCGAATTTTTTAACAACATTTCTAAATGGCAAATCTGAAAACCCTGCCATAGGAGCTAAAAATAAAGGTTTATTATTAAAATCAATCATACAATTAATTTATCAAGATCAAATTTTTTATGATGTTCTCTTAATAAAAGAATATTAGTAAAGTCGCTAAATTTCTTTTCATCATTTTTAATTTCATTTAATAATTCATCAAACATAGAAAAATGAGCTAAAAGATATAAATACGCTTTTAAAGCTTCGTTGTGATTATCTTTTATTTTTTTAAAAATATTTAAAATTGCATCAGGATTTAAAGATACAGTGCTTGATTTTGCAATTTGCAGGAATTCGCTTTCATTTAAATCAGATCTATTGATTAATACTTCAAATTCGGCCAAGCTTAACTTTAGCTCTTGATTTTTAAAACGATTAATGATAGTTAAAATTTGATCTTGGGTTTTATTTATCTTGATATTTTTTATTTGTTCATATGTGCCTTTTTTTATAAGTATATCAAAAGCATATTCTGAGAGTTCATCTTCTATTTGTTCAAGATATTTTATTTTATTATAAGCATAATTTATATCATTTGCCATATGGTTTTTTTCATTTTGCAAGAATAAAATATTATTTTTTTCAAGTTTAAATTTATTAAGATTGCGGTATTCTCCACGTTTTATACCATCAATGAGATCTAAAATATCATTTATTTTGGAATTTGGTTTGTCTTTTTGATGGGTTTTTAGAATTTTTGTTAAATTAGCAACCTGCTTAAATTCTTTTGTTTGAAAGTTAATTTTTGTTTCTTTTTCCAAAAGTAAGTCAATAATAAAATTTTCAAATTTATTACTATCTTTTAAAAAATATTTAAATTTCAAATAATTTAAAAAACTATAAAAGCTTATATGTAAAATTGTAAAAATTATAAATATAACAAGGACGATAGCAAACCAAGTCATAACAGGAAGTTCTATAGAGTAACTAAAAATATTTAAAGTATAAGTTCCAAGATCAAGATAAAACATAAACAGCATTATAAAAATGGTATATATTAAAGACGCAAATATAAAAAGACTAATTTTCATTGTTTTTGCCTTTTTCTATGATTTCTCTACAAGTGATACAGTATTTTGCATGCGGTTTAATTTTTAATCTTTCTATGCCAATATCATCTTCACAAAGTTCGCATGTGCCATAAATATTATTTTTAATTTTTTCTAAAGCGTCTAAAATTTCATTTAATTCTTCTTTTAAATTTGCACTAATAGCTAAATCAATTTGCGAGTTTGTTTCTATAACTGAAAAATCAATGCTATCACTTGGTGCGCTATTGTGTAAAGCTTCAATTTCCGCTGAGTTACTATGTAAATTTTCTATAATAAAACTTTTGCGTTTTTCGAGAAATTTCTTTAAAAAATTTAAATCATTTTTATTCATGTTGATTCCTATTTGTGGTAAGGGTGATTAAAATTAATACAAAAAGCTCTATAAATTTGTTCCAATAATAAAATTTTCACAAGTTGATGAGCCAAAGTAAAAGAACTAAAACAAAGACTCAAATCTAAAGTATCAATAAATTCTTTACGTAAGCCAAAAGCTCCACCTATAAAAAAATTAACCTCATTTTTATCTTTTAATAATCTAGCAAATTCTAAGCTATTAAGATTTTTACCTCTTTCATCTAATGCTATTGAAAAGTTTTTTTTATAAGGTTCAAAAGCTTTTTCATAGCTTTTTTGGGCCTCTAAAGGACTAATATTTTGTGCAAGAGATATTTTTTGATTAAAAAGGTTAAATTCTTTAATTTGAGAATAATTAGAAATTAATTTGGTGTATTTTTTTGTAAGTTCTTTAAGCTCGTCTTTTTTTTGTATACAAATGATGTTTACACGCAAATTTATTTTCCGCTTAAAAATTTTAAAATATCGCTAAGATATTTTTTTTGTTCGCTTCTTGGAACTATAGCATCTATAAGTCCATGTTCTAATAAAAATTCGGACTTTTGAAAACCTTCTGGAAGTTCAGCACCTATGGTTTGTTTTATCACTCTTGCACCAGCAAACCCTATTAAAGCGCCAGGTTCTGCGATAATGATATCCCCAAGCCATGCAAATGAAGCAGAAACTCCGCCCATTGTAGGATCAGTTAAAACAGATATATAAGGAATTTTTTCTTTAGAGAGAAGTTTTAAAGCAGCACTTGTTTTACTCATTTGCATTAAGGAATAGCTACTTTCTTGCATTCTAGCTCCACCTGAGGCACAAACTATTACTAAAGGGCTTTTACTTACAATAGATCTTTGAACAGCGCGAACAATTTTTTCGCCTTCAACAGATCCAAGACTACCTCCCATAAAAGCAAAGTCAAAAATTACAAGTTGCACTTTAAGAGTGTTTATTAGACATTCTCCACTCACAACGGCACTTTTTCTTCCGGTTTTGCTTTCGCTTTCGGCTAGTCTTTTTTTATAAGATTTGCTATCAACAAATTTTAAAGGGTCATTTGCTTCTAGATTTTGATCAAACTCTATAAAACTTTTCTCATCACATAAAAGTTCGATCCTTTCTTGGGGTGAAATTCTCATATGAAAATCGCATTTAGGGCATACATTAAAGCAAGTTTTAATTTCCTTATAATACATTAAAGCATGACAATTTGGACATTTAACCCAATGCTCTGGCATTTCATTTGGGCTAGGTTGTTTTTTTCTAATTCTTGAAAAGATATCCGCAAAATTCATTAAACACCCTTAAAAATTCTTAGAAAGGGATTATATCAAATTATTCTTAAGTGATTAATAATCGAGTTAATCACCATTAAATCAATATATAAATATATATTGATTAATTTATGTTATTATTTTTATAAAAATATTTTTAGGAGAAATGATGTTTTTAGATATTTTTAAAGAATTTTTATATTTATTTATGGAAATCTCTGTGCTTTTTTTGAGTATTTCTTTTTTAATTTCTATAGTTAATCAAAAATACGAAGGAATTTTCAAAAAACAACTAGGCAATGATAAAATTTCTAGCTATTTTAAAGCTATATTTTTGGGAGCTTTGACGCCATTTTGCTCTTGTTCTACTATACCGCTTTTAAAAGCATTTTTAGAAGCAAAAGTAAAACTTAGCGTATGTTTAGCTTATCTTTTTACCTCGCCACTTATAAATCCTATAATTTTTGCTATGCTTTTTGTTGCTTTTGGTTTAAAACTTAGTTTAATTTATGTAATTTTTTTGGTAGTTTTTATTTTTATTATTTCTTTTATTTTTTCTAAATTTAAAGAAGAGGATTTTTTAAAAATAACTACTAAGTATTCTACGCCAAACATTTTTACTCAAAATGCTAAAAATTTTAATAAAGTTGTTTTTAAGCAAAGTTCTTGCTGTGTCAATAGCCAAAATAAAGAACAGCACAAAATAAATTTTAAAAAGCTTTTTAAAGAAAGTTTTAGAAATTATAAAAAAATATTGCCTTATATTGTTATTGCCATGCTTGTGGGAGCTTTTATTCATGATTTTATCCCGCAAGAAACTTTGCAAAAATACCTAAATGGCAATGAAATTGTAAGTATTATCTTGGCAGCATTCCTTGGGGTTTTGCTTTATTTAAGAGTTGAAACTATTATTCCTATAGGCTTAGTGCTTTTACAAATGGGAATTTCACAAGGGGTGATTATGAGTTTTTTGATAGCAGGTGCTGGATGTTCTTTGCCTGAGCTTATTTTACTAAAACAAATGTTTAAGATGAAATTTTTATTTTTATTTGTGGTAATTATTTTAAGCGTGGCTATATCTTTTGGAATTTTTATCAATATTATTTAAAGGAGTAATAATGAATAGATTTTTAAATGTTATTTCGGCGATAAATGATGAAAGTAGAGTGCTTATTTTATATTATCTTTTGAGACATAAAGAACTTTGTGTATGTAATCTACAAGAGCTTTTAAATATGGGACAATCAAGACTATCAAGACATTTAAAAATTTTAAAAGATGCGGGATTTTTATATGTTAGACGCAAAGGAACTTGGGCTTATTATGGTATCAATGATCAATTTAGTTTATTGCATAGTGATATTTTAAAAAATATCAATGCTTTAGATATGAAAAATTTAGTTTTAGAAAAAAATCTATACGATAATAAAGAATGTTAAATTTTATTGATGGATTTCTTACACTTTGGATATTTTTAGCTATTTTTTTGGGATTAATTTTAGATATTATTTTTTCCTGATATTGCTTTATTTTGGAATTTATTTATAAATATATCATTAACTTTATGTCTTATTTTATGATGTGCCCACCTTTGGCAAAAGTTGATTATATTAAATTTTTAAAAGTATTTAATCATAGAAAGCAAAAGTGCTTTTTATGATTTTAAACTAGATTATTGAATTTTTGTTGATGTTTATTTTTGGCTTTTATTTTAAAGATGATCCTTTATATATGCAAGATATTATTATAAATCTGGCAAGATGTATTACTATGGTTGTTGTATGGAAGATCTAGTGCAAGGCAATAAAGAATTTATAGGTATCTTAGTGACAATAAATAATATTTTTCAAATTTTCCTTTTTTCTACTTTAGCTTATATTTTTTTTTTGGGTTTTTCCCAAGTCTTTTTGATCAAAATTTAGCCATTTATTTAAGTGTTAATTTTTCTATAGATTAGTAAAAATGTCTTGATTTATTTGGGGATTCCTTTTTTAACTGGGTTTTTAACAAGATTTTTACTTTTAAAATACAATAATAAACAATGGTATAAAAACATTTTTTACCAAATTCAATATAACTCTAAGCAATTTGTTATTAACTATTATTATATGTTCTATAAAAAGTGATAAGATATTTCACTTACCTTTGGAGATCTTAAAATAACCTTTATTTCGGCGTTGTATTTCTTGTCGTGTTTTTTCTTGCTTGGTTTATTTCCAAGAAAAATAAAATTTCATATCCTCAACTTGTTCTTTATGTTTTAGTGCAAGTGGAAATAATTTTGAACTAGCTATTATTATTTGCATTGCTACCTTTGGGCTAAATTTAGACCAAATTTTTTCAAATTTTAGTCCTTTGGTGGAGATTCCTGTACTTGTTTTACTTGTAAAATGAGCATTAAGGCATAAAAACAATATCTACTAAGCTCCCATTTTCTAAAATTTCACATTCTTTTGGCGCTATCATTAATGCGGCTTTATTATTAAGATTATTAATGATGGCACTAGAGCCTTCTTTTTTGCCTTCTAAATTTGCCAAAATACGTCCATTTTTAAATTCTACATTGCAAGCTATAAATTCTAAATAAGGCGTTTTTTTCTTATAATTGCCTTGCAAAAAGGCTTTGCAAATATAATCTTTTGGTTGAAGCAGCCAAGCATTTAAAATTTCTCTTGCATAAAGATTGAACATTACCATAGCTGAATAAGGAAAACCAGGTAGAGCGATGATAAATTTTTCATTTGCTTTGGCTATTTTGATATGACGTCCAGGCTTTATATCAGCTTTATTGATAATAAGTTCATATTCTTGAATAGCCTTTTTTAAGAAATCAAAATCCCCCATAGAAACTCCACCCGTTGTAACCAAAATATCACAGCTTTGTAAAGCACTTTTAAGGGTGGAAAAAGTAGCTTTTTCATCATCTTTTAAAAGCGGGAAAACTCTGGTGTCGCAATTTAACTTTTTGGCTAAATTTGCTATAGCTATATGATTTGATGATCTAATTTGAGCAGGATTTTCTAAAGCTTCTCCTAGATCTTTAATCTCGCTTCCGCTGCTTAAAATACCTATAATAGGCTTTATAAATACACTAATATGAAAAAATCCAAGTTCAGCCAAAAGTGCTACCTCGCTATAATTTAGCTTAGTGCCTTTTTTTAGTAAAATTTCATCTTTTTTATAATTTTCTCCAATCTCTCTAACCGCAAAATTTTTAGGAACTTTTTTTTCTATATAAAGCATGTTATTTTCTATGCGTATATTTTCAACAGGCACTAAAGTATCGCTTCCTTCACTCATAAGTGAGCCAGTAAAGGTTTTAACACAAGTGCCATTTAAAACTTTAAATTCAGGCATTTTTCCTGCAGGAGTAATACCTAAAATTTTTAAAGGTTTTTCTTGATCTTCAAATTTAATTGCATAACCGTCCATGGCTGATGTTAAAAATTCAGGTTGATTTTTATCCGCTTTGATATCAGTTGCTAAAATACGCCCTAAGCACTCTGTAAGAGCTATCTTTTCAACCTTTTCATAGGTTTTAATATGAGAGTGTAGAATTTTTAAACTCTCTTCATAAGACATCAACATAAATTATCCTTAATGCTAATTTTATATAGTTACATAAATTTGTCATACTTGATTTCATCATAGAAATGTGTTTAAAAATTATGCTATATTATTTTTTGGTTTTAAATCATTGCAAAAGACCAGCACCTTGTAATTTGCTCGATCTATCTTTTGCATAAATTCTTTTTTTGTTAATTACATCATATTTCCAAATAGGAGCATTTGCTTTAAAATCTTCTACAAAATCATTAATAAGCTTAAGTCCTAGTTTTCTTTGCTTGCTTAAAATTCCTGCAAGATATGAGCTTTCTCCTATTTTAACATCGCCAATGGAGTGTGCAAACATAAATTTTATAGTTTCATTTTGAAATTTTTCTTGCCAAGTATTAAACCAAGATTTAAGCAAAGGCTCATAAATGTCAAAACTTAAGGCTTCTATATTGTTATCATCTCTTACTATGCCACAAAAAGTAAGTAAAGCTCCACAATTTTGTCTCACGCTAAATTCATACCATTTTGCATAAATTTCAGGGATATTTAAAGCTCCTTGAGTGAGTATAAAATTTTGCATCAACCACCACCTACAGGAGGCAAAAGTGAAATTTTATCTCCTGAATTTAAAACTTGATTTTCATCAAAAATGATTTTATCATTTAAGGCAACCGCACAAAGCCCAAGCCATTCCTTTAGACTCTCATCTTGTTTTAAAATTTCTTTTAATTCTTTAAGATTGGAGACTTTAAGTTCTATACTTTCTTTATTAATGGGTCCTAAAAATTCTATTTTAACCATATCTACTCCGTTTTTATTCTATATGATACTAAAATATTTTTAATATCAATCTTCATAATATTAAATTTTAAATTTAAAAAATTGATTTATATATTTTATTGAAATTCGTTATAAAAATAGTTGATTTTAAAATAGCTTTAAGGGGGGGGGTATAATCATTTTTTATTTTTTTAAGGAGAAAATTTATGGTTAAAACCTCATTTTATGCAAACAAAGTTTTATTGGGATTAAGTTTGGGGGCTATTTTAAATGCAAATGCATTAGTAAGTCAAACTATTGATATAAATTATACAGAATCAGGGAGCAATTTCCAAGATAAATTCCAATATGATAAAAATACTCAAACTTGGACTCCTACTTTTGGATTAAATGAAGATACTATTATAAATATTGGAATTTGGGATTTTCCTGATTATGATGGAAATGATGAAATTTATCAAGAAGAAATGAAATTAAATATTGAATTAGCCAAGGATAAAACTTTAACTTTTAATAATAACAATAAAAAATTACTAGCAGAACAAAAGAATCCAGTTAATATAAATAATCTTAATGCCAGCGCTAAAAAAGTTGAAGCTACTGATATTATATTTCATTTCACAAAACCTTCAACGATTAATGCAGATTTTAGTGTAGTAGGCACAACAGAAGATGCTCCAGTAAATGATGAAGAAACAGGTTCGGTTATAAGTATAGGAGGAGGAGGTGCTTCTTTTGCTAATCAAATTAATACAGGTTCTTTAACTATCAATGGAAATTTTAATGCTTCTAAAACTTTGATTTTATCTAATGTAGAAAATGCTTTTAAAGTAAATGGAACAGCTACTATTAAAAATTCAAATTTTGGTATTTTAAGAACAACTTATAGTGAACTTGAGGCAAATGATTTTGTTTTAATAAGAGCAAAAGAATTTAATAGTGATATTTTGGATAAGAGTGCCAATAATGCGGCTGGAGCTGTTTTATTTAAAGATTTAAATTCTTATTTAAGTACCAATAATGAAATTTTAAAGGATAAAAACAAATATAAAGATATTCTTCATACTGGCTACACTATAGATATTTCAGCTCCGGATAATTCTTTTGGATCTCTTGTTGATTATAAATTTGATATTAAAAATTGTAGTGGTGATAAATGTTTGGTTATTAATGGAGGGGCAAATGCTAATGCTAAAAATCTTCTTACTCAATTAAAAGTAGATATAGTTGCCCTAGATGCACTATTGGCTGAACTAGATACAAGTGCTCAAGGTTATGAGTTAGCAAAAGTAGATCTTGAAAATCAAAAAAGTGAAATTCAAAAACTTATTGATGAAGCAAATAAAAATGGTGGTAAGATAGATGATAATAAATATTTACAAACCATAGCGCCAAATTTAGCAGGAAATGATAAAAGTGCGGTTTTAGTTTTAAGAGATGCGGCTACTTTATTGGGAGCAATAGGAGCTGATTTAGCCAGTAGAGAAGGTGTGGAATTGGCACTAAATATTAAAAAAGATACAGATAATACTGGAAAAAATATATCTAATCTCAACTCAGCTTCTAATGCAACCAATACTACTATAAATGTATCTAATGATGTAGCTATTACTCAAAGAATAGCAATGCTTAATAATCCTTATGGAAATTATGCTTTAAAAATGAGCAATCTAAAATTTGCCGCTTTAGAAAGCGATATGAGACCAAATTATATAAATGATTATGCTAATAGTATATGGGCAAATGCTTTTGGTGGAGCTAACATTATCGATGGAGATAGTGCGGCTTTATATGGTGCAACTATAGGTGCTGATAGACAAGCAAAAGATAATGTTTTACTAGGGACTTATTTTACTTATGCAAAATCAACTATTAAAGATAAACCTTTAGAACAAAAAAGCGATAATTTTCAATTAGGTTTTTATTCTATAATCAATTTAAGCCCTAAAACGGAGTTAAATTTAAGAGCTTATGGGCAAATTTCACCTACTAAGCAAAATAATGTTTTAGTTGATGGAGCTTATAAGGCTGATTATACAAGTAAATTCTTTGGGCTTAGTGCTAATTTAGGTCGTATTTTTGATTTTAGCGATAATACTTCATTTATTAAGCCTTTTGCGGGTGTAAATTATTATTATAGCTATACTCCATCTTATATAGACAAAGGGATTATTTCTAAAAATATTGATTCTATGAGTAATAATTCTTTTTCTCTTGAAATAGGAGCTGAATTTAGAAAATACATGAATGAAAATTCTTATCTTTTTATCACTCCAAAAATAGAGCAATTTATTATTAATAATGGAGATGATTATGTGGCAAATCTAGCTGTAAATAACGCTTTTTTTACAAGTGTAAAGGCAAATGATAAGAAAAAAACTTATGCTCAAGTAGTATTAGGTGGAAATTTAAACATCAATGAAAGATTAAGTTTTAATGCTGGGTTTGGTGCTAAACAAATATTAGCAGGTAAAGTAGATAATAAAAATGAAACTTATATAAGCGGACAAATAGGGCTTAAGTATAAGTTTTGATTGTTTGCTTGATTGATTAAATTTTTCTAATAGAGTTTATTCTATTAGAAAAATTCCTTTATTGCAAATATTTATTTTAGTTGAGTAAAGGATTACTATTTTCTGAGCCTTGGGTTTTATATTTTTTAACTACTATGCCTCTTTTATTAAATTCAAAAACAGTGCTTTCATCTTTATCAAATCCAGGTAAAGAAGTAATTCTAGTAAAATCATAATACCATATTTCTTTATTGCCTATATTTGTTTTTCTTATAGGATAGCCTATAATTTTTTCTATATCTTCTTGCGTGCTTTTTCCTATAATAATTGCATCTAATTTATTTTGATTAACTTCTAATCCTTTTGATAACAAGCACTTAAGCTAAGTCCTAAGAAAATCCATAAAATGTATTTCATAAAATTCTCCTTATTGTTTATCTTTTAAAGCTTTTGAGATTTTTTGTTCAACTTTATATTGATTAAGAGCATAAATAGTCTAAATCATAGCAACCAACCAATAAGAGTGATTTGCAAAATAAGACAAATTAAAGCAGCAAAAGGTCTTTTAATGGTTAAAAACCAAGCCAAGGCAAGATAAAACAAATTATTAATCTCATATTTATCCTTTATTTAAAAATAAAAATTCCATTATACCCCACCCCATAAAAATAAGCTTAAATATAGTTATAAATTTGAATTTTGTAGAGTTTTGGTGAAAAATTGTAGATTAAAATTATTTTTGGAATTTCAATACCAAAAAAGGTATTGAAAGTTATTTTTGTATTTCTAAGATACCCATCATACCTAAATCTTCATGTTCTAAGATATGACAATGATACATTCTAATACCTTCATAATTTTGCACCATTCTAAGCCTTAATTCTTCATTTGGACGCACGTTAATAGTATCTCTTAAGGCTCTAAAATTTGCTTTTGCAGTTTTGCCATTTAGTTTAGAGCTTATAAGTTCAAATTGTGTTCCGTGTATATGAAAAGGATGATCCATATGAGATTTATTTATAATGACCCAATCTTCTACTTCATTTAATTTTGATTTAAGATCAATACGTTTCATATCAAAAACTTTTCCATTTAGTAAAAACATAGAAGCAAGAGATTTTTTTATCTCATCTTCACTTTTTTTGTCTATACCATGCATTTGCATGTGATCTTCGCTCATAATGACTTCTTTAAAATTCTTAGGCTCTTCTTGTTTTTTGAATTTTTTTAAAGTTGAAGGGATATTGTTAGGATTTTTTTCTATTTTAATATCTGCTAAAAATAAATTTTTAGGTTCTTCTTTTATGAGCATTTTATCTCTATCATAATAAAGACTTTCTAGTTTAAATTCTCCTAGTTTATCAGCTTTTATTAGAACTTCAACTCTAGATGCAGGAGATAAGAATAATTCTTCTTGTTCTATAGGTTTTTCTATAAGTCCACCGTCTGTGCCAACAAGAATGAATTTTGCATTTTGAATCTTTAAATTTAAATATCTTGCTGAGCAAAAATTATAAATACGTATTCTTTCTGCATTAATTGTAATTTTAGGTTTTAATTGTCCGTTGATTAAAACGATTTCACCTTCTCTTCCATTGAGCCAATCATTTAAATTATTTTCAGGAATTTGAGCTTTATCATCTAAACGTAGATCGCTAATAACTAAATCTTTTTCTTCTAGATGAGATAAGGCATCTTTTTTAGCTTTTACTACAAAGACTCCAGCTAAACCCATAAAAACTTGTTTGGCTGTGATGTAGTGAGGGTGCGGGTGATACCAGTAAGTTCCTGCACAATTTTGTGGTAAAGTAAAACGGTAAATTCTCTCTCTTCCTGCTAGAATAGGATCATGAGGATTGCCATCTTGATCAGGTGGTACTGGAAGCCCGTGCCAATGAATCGTAGTTGGTTCTTTGAGTTTATTTTTAACAAGAATTTCTATAGTATCTCCTTCATAAACTTCTATTTTGGGTCCAGGGATAAGATCATTATAGGTATAGAATTTGGTTTTAAAACCTTTAATAATTTCTAATTGACTTTCTTTAATTTCTATAGTGGCTCTAAAAAAATTTTTTTCTTTGCTTTCATTTTTGAGAAGTTTTAAGGCATTTAAATTTTGATGAGCTGGAAATTTTTTTTCATCTATTAAATTTACATTTTTGCTTAATTTTATAAAGCTTGTATCTATATTTGAGGAATTTGTTAAATTCATAGAATGCATGTTATGCATATTGTGAGAATTTGCAGCATAAGCTATACTTGCACTAACACCTGTTAAAATATTAAATTTTAAAAATTGTCTTCTATTCATTATTTATCCTTTTTGCTTGGGTTTTTGATTATATTATTTAAAATTTAAATGTTAGTAAATGTTAAAATATGCATTATGAAATATTTTTATTAAGGTAATGAAATGTTTGATTTTGATGTGAAAACTCCAGCTTATATTTTAGAAGAGAATAAATTAAGAAAAAATTGCGAACTTTTAGCAAGTGTAGGTGAAAAAAGTGGTGTTAAGGTATTGTTGGCTTTAAAAGGTTTTGCGTTTTCAGGAGCTTTGAAAATAGTAGGAGAATATTTGCAAGGTTGCACGTGTAGTGGACTTTGGGAGGCAAAATTTGCTAAAGAATATATGGATAAAGAAATTCATACTTATTCTCCTGCTTTTAAGGATGATGAGATAAAGCAAATTTCGGATTTATCTCATCATATAGTGTTTAATTCTTTGTATCAGTTTGAAAAATTTAAAAATTTATGCTCTAAAAATTCTTTAGGACTTCGTTGTAATTTGGAATTTTCTTTAGCACCAAAAGAGCTTTATAACCCTTGTGGAAGATATTCAAGACTTGGAATTCTAAGTAAAGATTTAGAAAATGTGGATTTAGATGGCATAAAAGGACTTCATTTTCATGCGCTCTGTGAAGAAAGTGCTAATGCCTTAGAAGCCGTTTTAAAAGTATTTGAAACAAAATTTGGCAAATGGATTAAAAAAATGCAATGGGTTAATTTTGGTGGTGGACATCATATTACAAAAAAGGGTTATGATGTTGAAAAAATCATTACTTTATGTAAAAATTTTAGCGATAAATACGGTGTGCAAGTTTATCTTGAACCTGGCGAAGCAGTTGGCTGGCAAAGCGGTGTTTTATTAGCAAGTGTAGTTGATATAGTTGAAAATGAGAAAAAAATAGCTATTTTAGATGTCTCAAGTGAAGCTCATATGCCAGATACTATTATAATGCCTTATACAAGTGAGGTTTTAGATGCAAGGATCTTAACAACAAGAGAAAACGAAAAGATTTCAAATTTGCAAAAAGGAGAGTTTGCTTATCTTTTAACAGGAAATACTTGTTTGGCTGGAGATGTAATGGGTGAATATGCTTTTAAAAAAGAATTAAAACGGGGAGATAAAGTAGTATTTTTAGATCAAATTCATTATTCTATAGTTAAAAATACTACATTTAATGGAGTAATACTTCCTAATTTAATGCTTATAAATCAAAAAAATAAGCTTCAAATGGTAAGAGAATTTTCTTATGAAGACTATGCTAGAAGGAATTAATATTATTTCCAAATAGCATAAAATAATCTATATCAATGAATGTTTATATATTTTAATTTATATTTTATTTGAGCGCTTATAATGATGATTTAGATTAATCAATGCCTATGTTTTAGTTGTTTGAATTAATTTTGGCTTCTAATTTTTTTATAAAATTCAGTTTTTTTTAAAACAAATAATACTAAGATAAATTTTGTATAAAATAAGGTAGAATCAAATATTAAGCCATATTTGCATAATAAAAACTTATTTTATTTCCTAAATTTTAACAAAGAATTTTATCTAGGATTTTGTATGGATTTAGACAAATTAAGACTAGCTAGAAGTCTTTATTATCAATGTTTCGGAGAGCTTTTTATATTTTCTTTTTCTAAACAGAGATTAGCTTCTTTAAATGACTGTTTAAAAGTAATGAAAGAAAATTTATTTGATGAAAGTTTGATTGATAGTTTTGATATTTTGCTCGAAAATTCTAAAACAAAATTAAATTTATTTTTTAATGAATATGATAATCTTTTCTTATCTTTTAAAAATTCTATTCCTACGACTTTTTCTTATCTTGAGGAGGGTTTTGAAAATTCAAGGGCACTTATTTGTGTTAGGGAAATTCTTATGAAAAGCAAAATAAGACGCAATGAGAATTTTTTCAAAGATAGCGAAGATAATATAGGTTTTTGCTTTTTTTTAATGAGTGAATTTTTAAAACAAGAAGAGCTTTTAGCAAAAGAACTATTTGAAAAGGTTATTAATCAAAGTATTGATGAGTTTATTATTTTAATTTTGGAGCACCAAGAAGCAAAGCTTTATAAAGAAATAGCTTATATTCTAGGTGCTTTTATAGAATTTGAAAGGTCTTGTTTTAAACTTAGTAAAAATACAAAGACTATTTCTAAAAAAGTACAAAATGATTTATCTAGATCTGAATTCTTAAGAAGAGAGGCAAATAAAAAAAGGAGGGTAGGTGAAAAATCGTAGAGAGTTTCTTAAGCGATCAGCGTTAGCTTTAGGTGGCGTTAGTTTATTGTCTGGTGTAAATTTAGCTTTAGCTAAAGATGAAGATCGTAAGGATTTAATCAAGGGTAAGAGTAAAAAAAAAGAAATACTTTTTCAAAGAAGTGCTAATTGGGAAAATTATTATATAAAGGCTGAGTGATGTCAAGTATAAATGAAAATATCAAACTTAATCGTCGTAACTTTTTAAAGATGGCTGCACTCTCTTCTTTAGCAACACCTCTTTTAGCAAGAAGTGAGAGTATCAGAGAGGCAAGCGAGAGTGAATTAAAAGAAGCTTATGAAGGTAGCAAGAAAGTAAAAACAGTTTGCACAGCTTGTTCTGTTGGTTGTGGAATCATTGCAGAGGTAAAAAATGGTGTTTGGGTGCGTCAAGAAATCGCTCAAGATCATCCTATAAGCTCAGGAGGACACTGTTGCAAAGGCTCTGATATGATTGATATGGTGCGTTCACATGTGCGTTTAAAATATCCTATGAAAAAAGAAAATGGAGAGTGGAAACGCATAAGCTATGAACAAGCTTTAAATGAAATTGGAGAAAAATTAGCTTCTTATCGCAAAGAAAATCCTGAAAGTGTTATGTTTTTAGGTTCTGCAAAAATGAGCAATGAGCAAGCTTATTATGTGCGTAAATTTGCAGCATTTTTTGGAACAAATAATATAGATCATCAAGCTAGAATTTGACACAGCGCAACAGTCGCCGGTGTGGCGAATACATTTGGTTATGGCGCTATGACAAACCATCTTGGAGATATACAAAGAAGTAAATGTATTATTATTATTGGAGCAAATCCAGCTGTAAATCATCCTGTAGGCTTTAGACATTTTTTAAAAGCAAAAGAAAAGGGAGCAAAACTTATCGTTGTGGATCCTAGGTTTACAAAAAGTGCAGCTAAAGCGGATATTTATGCAAGAATTCGCCCAGGAACTGATATTGCCTTTATGTATGGAATGCTAAAAATTATTTTCGATGAAGGTTTAGAAGATACAAAATATCTTGATGAAAGAGTTTTTGGGATTGATAAAATCCGTGAAGAGGCAGCAAAATGGACAGCTGAAGAAGTAGAAAATGTCACAGGAATTTCAAAAGAACTTTTAGTGCAAATTACTCATGAAGTGGCTAAAAATAAACCAACTACGCTTATTTGGGCTATGGGTTTAACCCAACATACAGTAGGAACTTCAAATACGCGTTTAGCTCCTATTGTGCAAATGGTACTTGGAAATATAGGTAAATTTGGTGGCGGAGTTAATATCTTACGCGGGCATGACAATGTTCAAGGTGCTTCAGATATGGCGTGTTTGAGTGAAAATTTGCCAGGCTATTATCCCTTAAATGAGGCGACTTGGAGATATTATGCCAAAATTTGGGGCGTAGATTATGAGTGGCTTTTGGGAAATTTTGTAAGCAAAGATTGGATGCATAAAACTGGGCTTTCACTTGCTAGATGGTGGGCAGCAGCTTTAAATGGTAAAGATGGAAATGATGCTATTGATAATGCAGGAACACCTTTAAAAGCTTTAGTAGTTATGGGAAATGGTATCACTTCAACTGCACAGCAAGTTAAAGTAAAAGAAGGTTTAGAGGCTTTAGAGCTTTTAGTTTTAGCTGATCCTTTTGTGAATGAAGCAGGAATTATTGCAGAAAGAAAAGATGGAATTTATCTTTTACCTGCAGCAACTCAGTTTGAAACAAGTGGAAGTGTAACAGCGACAAATCGTAGTGGACAGTGGAGATTTAAAGTTATAGACCCGCTTTATGAAAGCATGGAAGATCAAGAAATTTTATTTGAACTTTCTAAAAGACTTGGTTTTTATGAAGATTTTACTAAGACCTTGCGTGATGAAAAAGGTGAAATTCTTTGGCCTGAAAATGCTACAAGAGAAATTGCTAAAGCAGTTAGAAGTATAGGACTTAATGGCTGGAGCCCTGAAAGACTTAAAAAACATACTTTATACTGGGATAAATTTGATGAGGTAACTTTGGAAGGTAAAGATGAAGTTGCAGGTGAATATTATGGACTTCCTTGGCCTTGTTGGAGTGATAAACATCCAGGTTCTCCTGTGCTTTACAATACTGATATCGAAGTAGCAAAAGGTGGTATGGGCTTTAGAAATAATTTTGGACTTGAATATGAAGGTGAAAGTTTATTAGCTAAAAATGCACCTTTAAATTCTCCTATTAATACAGGTTATCCACAAATAACCAAAGATAATATAGAAAAAGTTCTAGGTATCACTTTAAGTGCAGAGGAAAAAGCTAAAATGGGTTCTACTTGGTCTTATGATGATAGTAATATCATAGCAACTAAATGTATAGAAAAAGGCATAGTTCCTTATGGAAATGCTAAAGCTAGAGCTGTGGTTTGGACCTTTAAAGACAAAATTCCACTTCACCGCGAACCTTTGCATTCTCCAAGAAATGATTTAGTGCAAAAATATCCTAGCTTTGAAGATCAAAAAGCACTTTATCGTGTGGATACTAAATTTATTTCTGTGCAACAAGCCAAAGATTATTCTAAAGAATTTCCACTTAATCTTGTTACTGCAAGGCTTGTAAATTTAAATGGTGCAGGTATGGAAAATAGAGCATCTATGTATTTAACACGTTTAACACCTGAAATGTTTTGCGAGATTAATCCTGAGTTAGCAAAAGAACAAAACATTAAAGCAGGGGATATGATTTGGGTACATTCTCCAGAGGGAACTAAAATTCATGTCAGAGTAAAGGTTAATCCAAGTGTAGCAAAAGATATGATATTCTTGCCTTTCCATTTTACAGGGGTTATGCAAGGGGTAGATTTAACGCATAATTTCCCTAAAGGAACTAAGCCTTATGCAAGTGGAGAAAGTGCTAACACTGTAACAAATTATGGTTATGATATTATGTGTCAGATTCCAGAGACTAAAGGTGGTCTTTGTAGAATCAGTAAGGATGGAAAATGAGTAAGGTAAATTTTGCAAATTTAGAAAAAGAACGTTTAAAATTCTTTTGTGATAACGAACGTTGTATTGACTGTAATGGTTGTGCAGTAGCTTGTGATGAGGCGCATGAACTTCCTATTAATATCCGTCGTCGTCGTGTGATTACTTTAAATGAAGGAATTCAAGGAAAAGAGGTTTCAACTTCTATTTCTTGTATGCATTGTGATGATGCGCCTTGTTCTATTGTTTGTCCTGTGGATTGTTTTTATATCCGTGCTGATGGTATTGTTTTGCATGATAAAGAAATTTGTATAGGTTGTGGGTATTGTCTTTATGCTTGTCCTTTTGGCGCACCTCAATTTCCAAAAGATAGTGTTTTTGGAAATAAAGGTATTATGGATAAATGTACTATGTGCGCAGGAGGTCCTGAAGAAACCAATTCAGAAAAAGAAAGAGAGCTTTATGGACAAAATCGTATCGCAGAAGGTAAAGTTCCTGTATGTGCAGCTATGTGTTCAACAAAAGCACTTTTAGTAGGAGAGAGCTCGAAGATTGAAGAAATTTATCATAATAGGCTTATGAATAGAAATTATGGTATTTTAAATCCTTCAGAAAGCATAGAGTGGAAAATCGCCTATACAGGAAAGGAGCGTTTATGATAAAAGTATTTACAATGCTTTTAGCAAGTTTTGTAAGTTTATTTGCTTATGGCAATGAGAGAATGGGACAAGATACTCAAATTTGGGATTTTCACCGTATCACAAATATTTCAAATTACGATACCTTTGGTAAGCTTTGGACAACTTTACAAGGTGAATACATAGCGACTATAGCCTTAATAGCTGTAATTGCTGTATTGGCCGCATTTGCTTTACATTATATGGTTATAGGCCCTAAGCAGTTTTCTCATGATGGAAAGAAAATCTATGCTTTTACTTTATTTGAAAGACTTTTTCATTTTATAGCAGCTATCTCTTGGGTTATTTTGGTTCCAACAGGTTTTGTTATGATGTTTGGATCTTATTTTGGAGGCGGAGTTTTTGTAAGAGTTTGTAAAAATTTACATGCTTTTGCAACGATTTTATTTATTATTTCTATTATTCCTATGTTTTTATGCTGGATTAAAAGAATGCTTCCTGCAAGTTATGATATTAGATGGATGATGATAGTTGGAGGTTATTTAAGCAAAGTAAAACGTCCTGTGCCCGCAGGCAAATTTAATTTTGGTCAAAAATCATGGTATTACATTGCTGTATTTGGTGGCTTTTTGATGATTATTACAGGTGGATTTATGTATTTTCTTGATTTTAATTCCACAGCTATTCAAAATCTTTTTGGCTTAACTCAAATTGAACTTTTAAGAATTTCAGCTATAGTGCATAATTTCTTAGGTATAGTTTGTGCAGTATTTTTTGGCGTGCATATTTATATGGCAGTATTTGCAATCAAAGGTAGCATTCATTCTATGATTAGTGGTTATAAAGAAGAAGAAGAGGTTTATATACTTCATTCTTATTGGTATAAAGAGTTAAGTGGTAAAAAACAGATTGAACCTAGTTTTTCTTATGATCCTAGTGTTAAATTTTAAATTCTTTTGACTTTCTAAAAAATTTTAGAAAGTCTTTTATATCTTATTTTTTCTCGATTTATTATGTTAATTTCGTTTATAATGTTTTACTAGAATAAAAAACAACTTGCAATAAATTCTTTAATATAAACAATTAAAGGAAAAAAATGGCTTATACAATTATAGAGGTAGAAAGAAAAACAGGGGTTTCTAGTAGAACGCTTAGGTTTTGGCTAGATAAAGGTTTATTTCCTTTTGTAGAAAAAGATAAAAATGGAGTGCGTTATTTTAGTGAAAAAGATTTAGAATGGGTGATTTGGGTGGATTGTTATAGACAAATTGGTATGAGTATTGAGGATCTTAAAAGATATATTTTTTTATGTGCTAAAGGAAAGAGCACTGCAAAAGAGAGATTAGAGATTATTTTAAAATTAAAAGGAAAAATTCTACAAGATATAAAAAAATTTCAGAGTATTTTAGAAAAACTCAATTTTAAAATAGACCTTTATGAAAAAATGATTATAGAAGATAAAGATGAGCTAAATCCCTTGAGTAAAGATTATATCAAACGTAAAAAACGGGTAAAAATTTAAATTACCCTTGACTTACACTAAGTGTTAGGTTTTATACTTTTAAAAATTTAAAAATTGAAAGGATAAAATGCTAACTCTAAATAGGGATAAAATACCTAATTCTCAAATTATTTTAGTATTTTGCTTAGGTGTATTTGGAATTTTAAGCACAGAGCTTGGAATGATGGGGATTATTCCTGTAGTATCTGAAAATTTTCATGTGAGTATTTCTGATGCGGGTTGGAGCGTGAGTGTTTTTGCGCTCGTGATAACTTTTTGTGCGCCTATAGTTCCTTTGCTTTGTGCAAATTTCAATCCTAAAAAATTAATGCTTATTTGTCTTTTAGTTTTTGTATTTTCTTCTTTTGCGAGTGCTTTTGTAAATGAGTTTTGGCAATTGCTCATTTTTAGAATTATTCCTGCTTTTTTTCATCCTATTTATATTGCTCTTGTTTTAAGTATGGTTGCTAATTTAGTTGAAGATAAAAAAGAAGTCCCAAAAGCTACGGCTAAGATTTTTACAGCAGTGAGTGCAGGGATGGTTTTGGGTGTGCCTATGACTAGTTATTTTGGTGGAAATTTTAGTTTTGAAGTAGCAATGTTATTTTTTTGTATTTTAAATTGTTTATCTTTTATAGCAACTTTGTTATTTGTGCCTGATTTTAAAAGGGTAAATTCTGTTAAAATAACCAAGCAACTACTTATCTTAAGATACCCACTTTTGTGGATTAGTATTCTTTGTGTTATCTGTATAAATGCGGGAATTTGGGGATTTTATTCTTATTTTTCTGATTTTTTGTATAGTGTAGCAAAGATGAATTTTACTTTCATTAGTGTTGTATTGGCTATTTATGGTTTTTCAAACATTATAGGTAATTATATAGCAGGAAAAACTCTTGTTAAAAATGCACATTTTACTTTGCTTTTAACACCTTTGCTTATGATAATAATTTATATTTTACTTTTTAATTTTTATGATCAAATTATATTAGTAATGTTTGCTTTTATATTGGGAATTTTGGGTGGAATAATGAATAATGGCACACATTTTATGATAAATCATCCTTTTCCAAAAGCCCCTGATTTTAGTAATGGGCTTTTTATAAGTGTAGCTAACATAGGGTTGAGCAGTGGAACTGCTATTTGTGGAATAGTTGTATCTTTGAGTAATACGCGCTTTATTGTTATAAGCACTATTTTTTTGTTGATTTTAGGAATTGTAATGATTTTATTAAGAAGGAGGGTAGAAAAAATGAAATTAAGATTTTAATTTTAAAATTTAATAACCTTATATTTTATACTAGAAGGAGATAAAATGAAAACTTTAATTGTTTTTGCTCATACTTTTTGGAAAGATTCAAAAGTAAATCGTGCTTTATTAGAAAGCATAAAAGATAAAAATAATTTAAAAATTCACAATCTTAGTACAAGTTATAATGATGGAAAAATTGATATTGATAAAGAACTTATTTTGTTAAAAGAAACAGATAAAATCATCTTTCAATTTCCTCTTTTTTGGTTTAGCACTCCAAGTTTACTTAAAGAGTGGCAAGATAGAGTTTTAAGTGCAATTTTATATGGCGAAAAAGAGCTTTTAAAAGGTAAATTTTTTCAAGTTATTACAACTTTAGGCGGTGCCGAGCAAAGCTATGATGGGCATTATGGTGCTACTTTAGAAGAGCTTTTAAAACCTATTTATTATAGTTTTGAGTATTTAGGCTGTAAGAGTGTTAAGCCCTATGCTATTTTTAATGCAAACATTAATACTCTTGACTTAAATACTTATAAAAAAGTGCTTGGTATAGATTAATATTTATTAATTCAAAATAGTTTTTGTTATAAGTTATTAAGTTTATCTTTACTCAAAAAAGCTTTTTAAAAGTCGCAAAATAAAGGCTATTTTTATAATCATAAAAGGAATAAAAATGCAAAAAAGAAAATTAAGAAATTTGGAAGTGAGTGCTTTAGGACTTGGTTGTATGGGAATGAGCTTTGGTTATGGAGAAGCTAAAGATGAAAAAGAGATGATAACACTTATTCATAAGGCAAAGGATCTTGGTATTGATTTTTTTGATACAGCCGAAGTATATGGTCCTTTTACTAACGAAGAATTAGTAGGCAAAGCAATAAAATCTTTTAGAAATGAAGTGGTATTAGCAACAAAATTTGGCATTAGGATTGAGGGCACTAAGCAAATTGTCGATAGCACACTTAGTAAAATCAGACAAAGTTTAGAAGGCAGTTTGAAGCGTTTGCAAACAGATTGTATAGATCTTTATTATCAACATAGAGTTGATACAAATGTTCCAGTTGAAGAAGTTGCTAATTTAATGAGCGAGTTTTATAAAGAAGGAAAAATTAAAGCTTGGGGTATGAGTGAAGCAGGAATTCAAAGTATTAAAAAAGCCCATGCAGTATTCCCGCTTAGTGCGGTGCAAAGTGAGTATTCTTTATGGTGGAGAGAACCAGAAAATGAACTTTTAAAAGTTTTAGAAGAATTAAATATAGGTTTTGTTCCTTTTTCTCCTTTAGGAAAAGGATTTTTAGCAGGTAAATTTAATGCAAATTCTACTTTTGAAAATAATGACTTTAGATCACAAGTTCCACGTTTTAAAAGTGAGAATTTAAAAGCTAATTTAGATTTAGTTTATGCATTAGAAGATATAGCAAAATCTAAAAATGCCACTTTAGCACAAATTGCTCTTGCTTGGGTTTTAGCGCAAAAGACATTTATTGCACCTATTTTTGGAACAACAAATTTGCAAAGATTAGAAGAAAACATTAACGCTGTTAATATTAATTTTACCCAAGAAGAATTAAATCACCTAAAAAGTATCTTAAACAAAATAACAATCAAAGGGGATCGCTATGCAGGTGAAGCAGCTCTTAGAGTTGGGAAATAAAAGTTTATTTCTTATAATGATTTTATATAGTTTTGTTAAAGGAGTACAAATGCAAGAGCTTGAAAGTAAAGGAATCCATGGAAATTTTAAAGGAGATAATAAAATTTTTAGTGGAAATGTAAAAATTTCTATGATGTTTAAGTCAAATGAGTGGAGGAATTTTAGCGGAGCCTTAGTTGAATTTGAGCCTAGTGCAAGAAGTGCGTGGCATACACATCCACAAGGACAAACTTTAATTGTTACAAACGGAGAAATTCTTACAAAAGTACCAGGGCAAAAAGCATTTATTGCCAAAAAAGGTGATGTGATAAGTTGTCCTATAGGGGTAAAACATTTTCATGGTGCAACCAATACAAGTAGTGGGGCGCATATAGCACTTACGGGTGAAAAAGATGGCAAAAATGTAGAATGGCTTGAGCTTGTAAGCGATGAAGAATATAAGGAGGCATTAGATGAAGCAAAAAAATAAAATTATAAAATTAATGGCGTTAGCTTTATTTTTTATTTTAGGAGTTAATATGCAAGCACAAGAATTTATGAGTGTTAAAATTTCAGAAATAGAAATTGATTGTAGATATTTAGAAGAATACAAAAAAATTCTAAAAGAAGAAAGTGAATTAAGTGTAAGAGAAGAAGATGGAGTTTTAGTACTTTATGCTCTATCCCATAAAGATAATCCTTGCAAATTTAGTATTGTAGAATCTTATAAAGATGAAAAAAGTTATCAAAAGCATATAGAAAGCAAACATTTTCAAAGATATAAACAAAGCACTTTGCATATGGTAAAAAGCTTGAAATTTATTCCATTGGAGGCTTTAAGTCCTAATATGCGATTAAATAAAGAATTTTAGATTTTTTGGCAAGTTCTTTTTATTTAAGAAATAGTGTCAAGATTTTAATCATTGCTTTATAAAGATTGAGAAGATAAAAAGATTTGAAAATAGTAAATCGTAGAAGTTTTTTAATTTAAGTTTAAAAACTTTTATATTATTAGGATTATCAAATTGCTTTTTCTCATATTTTATAAACAGCACAATATCAAAGGAAGACTATGCAATTAATACAAAAAGCAAAAGAAATTTTTGAAAGATTTTTTGGAAAAGTGGAAAATTTATCACTTATGCAAAGTGATAAAGAGTATTTTACAAATTATATTAATTTTGCATTTGGCGAGAGTTTTATAAAGGCAAATTTAAAAGAAAGAGATTATTTTCTTATTGTTATCGCTTCTACTCTTGCTTCTGGCGGAAGAAATGAATTTTCTATTTTTGTAAAAACTGCAATAAAAAACAATATAAAACCTGTAGAAATTAAAGAGACAATTTATCAGGCTACGCCTTATATAGGTTTTTCCAAAGTGCTTGATTTTCTTATACTTTGTAATAATATATTTAAGGAAGCTGGTGTTGCTATACCGCTAGAATCACAAGATGTGACTATAAGATCTAATCATCGTAAAGAGAAAGGAAGAGAAATACAAGATACTATATTTGGCAAGACAAATATCACTAAAATGATAGAATCTACTCCAAAAGACAAAGCTTTTATAAATGATTTTTTAAGTGCAAATTGTTTTGGAGATTATTACACGAGAAAAGGTTTAGACTTAAAGACAAGAGAACTTTTAACACTTGTGTATCTTATTTCTCATGGTGGTTTAGAAAATCAAACAAGAGCCCATATACAAGGAAATTTAAATATGGGACAAAGTAGAAAAGAGTTGCTAAATGTCATTGCAGCTCTTATTCCATATATTGGCTATCCAAAGGCTTTAAATGCTCTAAATTTGCTTGATGATATTAAAAAGTAGAATGCAAGCAATAAATATTTATTGTAAATTGAGCTTAGAAGTTATTTGTAAATTAGTTTTTATCAAAAAACTTGCAATCACTTCAATATGCTTTTAAGCTCATTTAGATATTCTTGTTGTGTTTTTAGATTTTCTTCTAAAGAATTTAAAATCTCTTCGCTAGTTCTTAGGATTTTTTCTTCTTTTAAATTTGGATTTTTAGCACTTAAATCATAATTTCTTTCTTCAAACTCTTTTTTGCTAACAAGCCAAGAATTAGCAGTGATTTTTCTTTCTTTGTAGCATTTTAGAAATTCTTTAAAATGTGCGTATTCTAAAGGCTTATTTTTAGTGAGTTTAAAAGGTGGTATAAGTTCATAATAATACACCTTATCATCATCGCTACAAATACAACTTTTTCCTTTTGAAAAAAACAATACATTAGTTTTTACTGCACTATAAGGCAAAAATACCCCACTTGGCAGGCTTAAAACACACTCGAGATTGAAATTTTCTAATAAATCTTTTTTTACGCTTATAAAAGCATTGGAATTTTGAAAAAGCACACCTTCAGGCACGATAATAGCACATCTTCCATTGTTGTTTAAAGATTTTAAGATATGTTGTAAAAATAAAAGCTCAGTAGCATTTGACTTTACAGGAAAATTGTTTTGAATTTGTTCTTTTTCTTTTCCACCAAAGGGTGGATTTGCCAAAATCACTTCATATCTTTCACTTTGTGTTATATCAGTGATTTTTTTATTTAAGGTGTTGGTTTTGATAATATTAGGGGATTTTACTTCGTGTAAGATCATATTCATCACACCCATTGCATAGCTTAGTGGAGTTTTTTCTTTGCCAAATAATGCTTCATTTTGCAAAAATTCAAGCTCTTCTACGCTTAAATTCGCCTTTTTATTTTTAGTTCTATCTTCATACAAAATATGTAAAAAACTTTCTACTAAAAACCCACAACTTCCGCACGCAGGATCATAAATCCTTTCTTTTGCTTTAGGATTTATCACTTCAACTATAGCTTTTATTAAAGGACGCGGAGTGTAAAATTCCCCACTATTTCCTCCATCACTTCCCATATCTTTTAAAAGTTTTTCATAAACTTCTCCTAAGGCAAATACATCACTTTCTTTGCTAAAGCTAAGCTCATCGACTAAATTTATAACCTCTCTTAGAGTATGTCCGTTGGCTATGCGGTTGTCTATAAATTCAAAAATTCCGCCTATTTTATACTCTATACTTTTGAAATTTTCATTATCTTTAAAGCTTTTTAGATAGGGAAAAAGCTCATTATTGACAAAACTAAGCAAATCACTTCCACTCAAAGCATTTTTTACATCAAGCTTACCTTCGTTTGTTTTGGGTGCTGCCCATGCTTTCCAGCTGAATTTTTCTTCTAAAATACTTTTATAATTTTTCGCATCTAAGATAGCTTCTAGTTTTAATTCTTCTTCATAATCATCTAAAAATTTTAAAAATAATATCCAGCTGATTTGCTCACTATAATGCATAGCACCACTTATACCATCATCACGTCTTAATATATCTGTGATTTTATTTATTTTATTTTGCATTTAAAAAATCCCTTTTCTAAAAAGTCTTAAAAGTTCTATATTTATATAATAATTACTTCTACCCATTTTAATACACTCTAATATTCCTAAATTTTCACAAATTTTAAGATATTTGGAAGCACTTTGTCTTGAAATGTCTAATTTTTTTATTAAAAAATCTATCTTTGTATAAGGATGAGAAAACAAAAGCTCAACAAAATCTTTACTATAAAAATTTGTTTTATTTTGTAAAATTTCACCTACATTAGACATCATTTTTTCTATCTTAATAATAGTTTCAATAGTTTTTACAGCGGTTTGCTCTATGCCTTTAAGTATATATTCTATCCACTCTAAAATCGCCCCTTCATCGCGCACTTTTTGCAAAAGCTTATAATACTCATCTTTATTTTTTACTATGTAAGCACTAAGATATAAAATAGGAAAGTCCAAAAGTCCTTTATATACTAAATAAAGTATATTTATAATCCTACCCGTTCTGCCATTGCCATCATAAAAAGGATGAATGCTTTCAAATTGATAATGTATAATTGCCATCTTTACTAAAAAATCAAATTCATCTAAACTATCATCGTTAATGTATAGTTCCAAATTTCCCATAAGTTCCTGTATATCATTAGGATTTTGGGGTGGTATGTGTTTAACTTCTCCTGTGGTACGATTTTTAAGCATAGTTCCACTTTGTTTTCTAAAACCTGCATTATTTCTTTCTAATCTTTTTTGAATTTCTAAAATATGTCCATTTCTTAATAATTGCTCTTTTTTTAATAACTCATATCCTTTTTTCAAAGCACTTTCATAATCTTTCACTTCTTTTGCTGCTCTTGTGAGTTTGTTTTCATCAACATCAGATAAAAAAAGTTCATCATGTGTTGTGATGATATTTTCTATCTCACTCGAATCTTTTGCTTCTTGTAAAATCAAAGCATTGATTAAAATACTTGGATTTGGTATGCTTTTACTAAGTCCATTTAACTCTGCTAATTTTCTAGAAGCTCTAATAGTAAATTTATAAATATTTGCATTTAATTCTATATTTAAAGGCAATTTTTGAGGTATAAATTCTTTCATAATTTTCCAATATGTTAATTTTTTCTAAAAATTTTAACATTATAAAAAAATATGTTAAAAAAATCAAAAATTTTTAACATGTCAAGCTGATGTGTTAAAATTTGGTAAATTTTTTAACATTATAATTCTCCCTTAAAAGCTTTATCAAGCAAGGATTGTTTAAGTTCTTGTAAATCTTTTATCTGTGTTTGATAATTTTGCTTTAAATTTTTTATATTTAAAGAAAGTTCATCTAAATACGAAACGATTTGCTCTTGTTCTTTTAGTGGAGGAAGTGCAATAGGGCATTTTTCCAGAATATTTAAATTTAATTTGGCAGTATGTGTTCCACCGCCAACTTTATTATTAATCCACCCTTCAATAAAATAAGAATTTAAAAAATAAGCCAAATAATCACTTATGATTTTAACTTTTGGTTTTAAAAGCCCCAAACTGACGAAAATACTAAATTCAAATTCTAAAGAAATTTTTATAGCTTTTCCTAAAGTTCCAATACGACAAATTAAAATATCTCCAAATTCTGGTTTAGCTCTTTTTATAAGCTTATTATGTTCTTCTAGTGAAATATATTTTACATCACTTAAATCAAAAAAACCTTTAGAAATATTTTTTACAGATAAAAAAGGTATTCCATTTTCTATGTATTGCGGAGTTTTGTGAGCACCATCTGTAATATAACAAATTTCACCTAAGCTTTTCCATTCCCAATTTTGCGGAAGTTGATAATTTTCCTTAGCATTGTCTTTTAAAGGATTAAAAGCTTTTTGCAATGCACTTTGCATTAATTCATCTAAATTTAGCAAATCCTGCTCTAAAACTTTTATACTCTCATCTATATTTGCAAAACTCTCATCTAAAATCCCTGCTATCCTTTCTTGCTCTTTAAGGGGTGGAATACTGAAGTATTTTGTTTGAGCACACTAAAATGCCTTCGATATCCTAATAATGGAATTTCTTTGTATAATAGTTGAAAAAATAAAAATTTTGTATTAAATCTTTCTATGTCTTTATTTAATAATATTTTACCCCATCTGCACCAACAATAAAATCAAAATCTATAAATTTTAAAACCCTAATGTGATCGCCAAAAATTATGCATGGTTATTACAATTATTTATTTTAAATACTTTTTCATAATTATTTGAATATCCAATAATAAATTTTTTAGATTGATCTATTATGGGTATACAACCTTTGTTTAAATAATCCTTAGTATTTAATTGATAATTTTTAGAACTTGGGCTGTAAAAAATATTATCGAAATTAAAATTCTTCCAACCCTGCGGTAAATTTGTCATTTTATTTTCCTAATCCATCATAAAAATAATTTAATATATAGTCTTCAAAATCATCGTAAAGATTATTTTCTTTTAATATATTAATTATATCACCAGTTGTATATTCTTTAAATTTATCTAGTACTTGCTCTAGTGTTAATTCTTTATTTTCAAAATCTATAAATTTGCATTCATGAAGTTTTTTAGAAATAATTCTAGGCAACCCAAATTCTTCAAGAGTATATACCACAGATGGTAAAAAAGCATTTGAAAGTTTTGCAACAAAACTTGAAATATCTATCCACTTTTCAGGATAAAGTATCTTTTGCAAAATGTTAATATCAGAAAATAACGATGCAACTTTAAAAGCCACATGGTTTTCAAATTTAAAAAAATCATCTAAATCAATTTGCATATCTTTAATAAGTTCTGGCAATGGTTTAATCCAATTTCGTGATATTTTTTTTACTAACTCAACATTATTAATATCATTAATATTTTTACAATGAAACTCTCTTATAGTTGCAATTTTAGACAATATATACCATTTATCCGGTTCATCATTAAATAAATATGTAAAAATTTCACTATTAAAATCTTCACTTTGTAGTATTTGAATTATTTTTATAATAACTTCTAAATCATTTTTCAGTGAAGCTTCTTTTTTAAGCAAATTGAATTTATCTTTTCCTATTAATTTTATTATTTTTAGTTGATTATTTTCAACTTCTACTTGTATATTATTCGGAATTTCATTGTTTATTTCATCATTAATAGACAAAGATTCTGATTTGATTTCTACATCTAATATTTTTTCTTGATTATTATCTTCATTTGGAGATTCAAATAAATATACTTCACCTATAAAATATTTAAACATTCTTCCGCTTCTGCCTATAATATTTTTATAAGTCAAATGGTTTATAATTTTTGATCCATTTTTATTATCCCATAAAATAAGATTTTTTGCTGGAATATTAATTCCCTCTATTAAAGAAGAGGTGGAAATGATAGTTTTTAACAAATCCTTTTCATCAAATAGTTTTACTTGCAATTGTGATAGGCATCTATGAAGCTTTCCATGATGTATCCCTATACCAATTTTTAATGCATCATTAAGGTAATGCTTTCCATAATATTTTGATAGCCATTTTGAAAAATTTTCTAATAAAGTATTTGAATTTTCTATAACATCATTTTTTGATAAAATAGTATAAACATTCTTTATACTATTTTGACTTTTAGTATAAACTAGAGTTTTTTCGTCTCTTTTTATTATATCTATAATTTTTTGTTCTTTTTTAAAATTTTGCTCCTTGTAGCATTTATTAATATTGATAAAAACAGTATTAAAATTCAGGCATTCAAATTCCATTCCTTCACAAAGAATACTATTTTTATTATTTATCTTATCTATATTAGGGCAAACATAATATCTTTGACTGGAGATATTTGTGTATTTCAAAATAGCATTTTGCAATGGGGCAAATCTTTCATTTTCGTATTCTTTTGATATCTTATAAAACTCATCAACAATAAAAAAATCAAGCCTTATATTTTCTTTGCGAATAAATAAAAAATATTCAACTGCTCTTTCTGGAGAAAAAATAAAGATATTATTATTTTCAAGATCGGTTTGTTGTGTAGTTGTAATTATTTTATAGTCGTAAAATTTCTTTACAAGTCTTCTTCTTATCTCATCCAATAAAGAAATGGTAGGTACAATGATTAGTATATTTTTTGGTTTTTTTATAGCTATTAAAGCATCAATAATAAAACTTTTGCCAAAGCTTGTTGGAGCAGATAAAATAAGACTATCATTACTTAAAAGTCTTTTTAAAACCCTTGATTGCTCCCTATGTAAAACCTTTGGTTCATCTTCTCCTATATTTGTTTTAAAACATTCTAGTAAGAATCTATCTTCTAAAATTGAAGTGGATTGATTCATATAAGGATATAAACCAAATTGCCTGATGAGATGATTTAGTATAGGTGGATATAAAGCTTTATCTTGAATTTCATCAAGCAAGTAAAAAAGCCCTCTCTTAGCCTCTGTTTCTTTGTTGTTATCATTTAAAATTTCATATATTTCTACACATTTATCAAAAATTTGCTCACTAGTCATTTGAAAAGGCTCCTAAATTTTTAATGAAGTCATTTTCTATTTTATTTTTTTCAGGTACAGGAAATAAGATAATATGAAATTTTATTTCATGTATGTTGTGTATACTACCTAATTTTTCAGCAATTTTTTTAATTATTATTTTTGCTTGGTCTTTGTGAAAATTTGCTATTTTTTGTTTATATTCTTCTGATAATTCATCGTACTGATTAGTTATATAGCACTGATAAATAATTGATATAGGAATATGTAAAATTTTTTTTAATTCATCCATAGAAGCTTCTTGTTTTAAAATCTTTTTAATCTTGTTAATATTTTTTTCGGAAATTTCATCTTTTTTATCTTTCATATATAACTCTAAATCATTTAAATTGGTAATAATAGACTTTTCTTTATTTAATTTATTTTTTTGTAAAAGTTCTTGAATAGATTCAATAGCCTCATCAATTGCACTTTTTATATTTGTATAAATTTTAGATTCACCTAGCCATAAATGGCATTCTTGATTTTCTATAGTTAGATGAACACTATCTGCACCTTTTGCATAATCATTGGTATTTTGTTTATAAAAAATCTTAGGCACAATAGGTAAAGCGTTATAGTATTTCTTCATAATACCATAAAGAAAAATTTCTCCTATTTCTCCTTTTTTTTTTATTTAAATTTTTAATAGATTGTTTTATTAGGGAATATGATCTTTCTCCTAAGGCTTCTCTCTCTTTTTTTGATAAAGCAGTCTCAGCTAATGTATCCATTATATAATCATTAAATTTCTCAAATCTCCACTTACCTTCCTCATAATCATTAATTAAAGATAATAAAAATCTACTGCACGAATCATCAATTGCAGAATCAAGGCAAATCTCAAAAGTAACATCATTTTTATTTTTCACATAGGTATTTATTATTGTTATATTTTCTATCTCTTTATCCTGCATAAATCTTCCTTTGCAAATCATCAAAACTTTGTTTTAGAATTTCTAAGCCACCAAATTCATTGGCCAATTCTCTTATATTGCCCAAAGAACTAAGCTCGATTAAAGGAGCTAGCCCTTCATCAAAATCTTTTATGCCGTATTGTTGATATCTATCTAGTAAAAATTCTATAAATTTGATAGCCTTTTCTTTTTGGAAGCGTTTTAAAAACTCGCTATTTTCTACTTGCAAAACGCGTTCTTGTCTTGTTTTTATCTCGCTATTAAAGCTTAAATGTGCTAAAACATCATATATATCACAATCTTTTTGAAAAATTTCTCTAAGATCTTTTAAAGCATCTTCATCAACTCCATCATTTGCAAGGGCTTTTAAAAATCTTTCTCTATTTTTTTGATCACTCCAAATTTCACGCAATTTTGCTTCATCATCATAATACTCACCAAGCTTTCCTATCAAAAATTCCAAAAACTCCTTAGTGCTAAGTGGCTTATCTTGTGCTCCTACATAACTTGTTGTGATATCTAAAACCTTGAGTTTTGTGCCTTTTAGGTGTATGGTTACGCTCTTTTTCTCTTTGTTTTCTTCTTTTGTTTGTTTTGTATGTTCTTTAATGATTTTTTCTTTTTCATCTTTTTCTTTTAACTCTTCTATTTTTTCACCATCCCATTTTGGATCATAAAAGAGCTTACTAACTCCGACAAAATCAAAAATAGTAAAAAAGTCTTTACCTTCATAGACCCTAGTGCCACGCCCGATGATTTGCTTAAATTCTACTATAGAGCCTATATTTGCTAGCAATACTATATTTCGCACATTTTTTGCATCTACTCCGGTTGTGAGCATTTTAGAGCTTGTTAGTATGACAGGATAGCTTTTATCATTATCTTGAAACAGTTTCAAATACTCAAGCCCTATTTTATCTTCATCGCTTGTAACTCTTATGCAATAATCATCTCTTTTAACACTTTTGTATTTATCTATAGCTCTTTTTATATCACTTGCGTGAGCTTGATTGACACAAAAGATGATAGTTTTATCCATAGAGTCTATAAGCTCTAAAATTTTTTTTAGCAATAAAGTCATTATAGTTTGGTAAAAAGATATTTCTTTCAAATTCACTTTGTTTATAAAAGCCTTTTTCAAGCTCACCTTGTATCAAATCATCGGGGTTATAAGTGTAGCCATCGCTCAAAGTTGTTTTTATGAGTTTAACTTTATAAGGGGTTAAAAATCCATCTTCAATGCCACTTTTAAGACTATAGTCATAAACACTCTCACCAAAATACTCATAAGTGTCTATATTTTCTTCTTTTTTTGGAGTGGCTGTTAAGCCAAGCTGAGTCGCATAAGAAAAATACTCAAGCACAGCTCTCCAGCTTCCTTCTTCATTTGCTCCACCTCTATGACACTCATCAATGACAATAAGATCAAAAAAATCTTTTGGGTATTGAAGATAAAATTTACTCTCTTGTTCTTCTTGGATATTTTCTTGTTCTTTGGAATTTGCAGCTAAGCTTTGATAAATCCCAAAGAAAACATTTGCATTTGTTATGATTTTTCCACCATTTTTCTTTATCTCTTCAGCACTGATTGCTTTACAATCGCTTTCTATAGGATTAAATTCTCCTAAGGCTTGATCTCTTAAACTCACTCTATCGCATAAAAACAATATCTTAGGTTTTTGATCTTTGTTTTCTTTATTCCATCTTGCTTCAAGCAAGCGATAGCATAGATTAAAAGCTATGGTCGTCTTACCTGTGCCAGTAGCAAGAGTGAGTAAAATTCTATCTTTGCCATTGATTAAAGCCTCTATGACTTTATCTATGGCTATTTTTTGATAGTATCTTAATGTTTTTTGTGGTAGATATAATTCTCTTTGGGTTAAAAGTTTATATTGCCATTCTTTTAAGTTTCCATAGATTCTCTCAAAAAGTTCGCTTGGACTTGGAAATTTTTCTATATACTCACCTCTTGAAACTCTTAAATCGTATTCATAAATTTTATCGCCATTACTGCTATAAACAAAGGGCACATTTAAGATTCTGGCATATTCTATGCCTTGAGTTAAGCCATCTAGAGCGTCTTTACTTTGTTTTTTAGCTTCTATGATGGCAAGATTGTTATTTTGAAATTTAAGCAAATAATCTGCAAATTTTCTCTTAGCTCTTTTATTGCCTATAAGTTTGCGACCATCGGTAAAATAGTAATCTCTTATGATATTTTCTTCTTTCCATGAAGCTAATTTTAATTTTTCATCTATAAGTTTAGATCTTGTATCTTGTTCTGATAGCTGCATTTTTAGCCCTAAAATGATTTTATAATGAAAAATATATTTTAACATATTGTAAATAAAAATCTTGCTTCTAAATTTGCTTGTATGCTAAATAATGATTGGTAAAGTTAAATCTAAAGCATAAGCAATCTATCAAGTTGTGATATAAGTTTAAGAATGTCAATATTGATTAAAAATATATTGCTAACATATGACTTCTTTGATTGGCGGTATTTAAATTTTTATATTTCCAATTAATTTTACTATTTGATTAAAATTTAATTAGCTTGAAAGTAGGGCTATGATTTTACCAAGAGAAAATGTTAGCTCTATTTATTTATACTTTTTTGCTATAATACTTTAAAATTAGATTAAAGAAGTTTTAATGGATCCTTTATTTACAACACAGATTTTAAAATACAAAGGCGATGAAGTTTTTACTTGTGATGATACTTTAGTCAGAGAAATCAAACTTGAGATTTTTGTCAATGATGAAAAAGTAGGAGCTTTAATGGCGACTCCTGTGGATGAACAAGCCTTAGCTATAGGGTACTTAATGAGTGAAAACATCATTGCTAAAACCAAAGATATTGAAAGCATAGAAAGCAAAGATGATGGTATGAGTGTGCATATAAAAGCAAAGATTGATCAAGAAAATTTAGCTAAATTAAATGCACAAGGTGTAGTGATAAGCGGTTGTGGTAGAGCTCATACAGCAAATATTGATCCAAATGCTATTGAGGCAAGTAAGATTGCAAGTTCCACTAGCTTTAGCAAAGACGAAATTTTAAAACAAATGAGCGAATTTTATACTCAATGTGATCTTTATGAAAAAACAGGTTGTGTGCATACAGCAAAACTTTTTGTAGATGAAAATACCTTTTTTATAGGTGAAGATATAGCTCAACATAATACTATTGATAAAGCTTTAGGCAAGGCAAGACTTGCTGGGGTAGATTTAAGTCAATGTTTTTTAATGGTAAGTGGAAGACTTAGCTCTGAAATGGTTGCAAAGGCTGTTATGCATAAGATTCCAATCCTTGTTTCAAGAACAGCACCTACTTGTCTAGGTGTAATGATAGCAAGAAAATTTAATTTAACACTTTGTGGTTTTGCAAGAGAAAATAAAATCAATATTTATAGCGGGGAATTTAGAATTGATACAAAATAAACAAATTGTTTCTTATATGAAAGAAATGTTAAACAGCAACGAAAGATTAGATTGTGGAACAGCTTTTAAGATTGCTAAAAAATTTTCAAAAACTATTGAAGAAATAGGACAAATTGCCAACGAAAATAGCATTAAGATTGATAATTGCGAGTTGGGACAATTTGGGCATTTAGATTTTGAAAAGGCAAAAATTGAGGTTTTAAAATCAATTGAACCTTATCTTGATGAAAAACGTCGTATTTTTTGTAGCAAAGCAAGAGAAGTTGCTAAAGAAGGTTGTGGATTAAAAGCGATGCGCTCAGCATTGAAAACTTATAAAGTTGATGTAAAGTATTGTAAACTTGGTTGTTTTAAAGAAAAAAAGGGAAAACAATTTATAGTTAGAACTAAGACATGGATTGAAAATGCTGATGGAGATTTGCTTTTTGGCAAAGGAAAAACAGAGCTTCTTGAGCTTATAGGGCAAACAGGAAGTCTTTTAAATGCTTCAAAACTTATGGGAATAAATTATAAAAAAGCTTGGATGCATTTACAGATTTTACAAAAAAATTCTCAAGAGATTTTAGTAAGCTCAAAACAAGGACGATCGAAACAATCTGGAACAAAATTAACTCCTAAAGCTATAGAACTTATGGAAAATTTTGGTATTTTGCAAAAAGATATAGAAGAGTATGCTAATAAACGTTTTAAAGAATTATTTCTTAGTAAGAAAAAATAATATTTCATTTTAAGCTTTTTTTGCTTTTTATTGCTATATAATTTAGGGTTGTAAATATTAGTTTTACTGGAGGAAATAATGTTTAAGTCTTTAAATATAGGTTTAAAGCTTGTTTTATCAGTAGCTGCTATTGTAATACTAGGTTTAGTTATTTTAATTATGCTTATTACTAAACAAGTAAGTAGTAATATCATTAAAGATACTGAAAATATTATCGAATCAAATTCTAAAGGATATGCTACTCATACTCAAGGTATAATTGATGAGATCATCTCTTTAAATAAGAGTGCAGCAAGTACTTTAACAGATATGTTTAGATCAACAAGCAAAGATGATTTAGATATTGATAATATTACAAATATTATTACCAATGTTCTTGATAATGGTGCAAATGCTGATATTACTTATTTATATCTTTTAGATCCACCTGAATATTTTAAAGAAGAAAGTAAATTTTTTAAAACTCAAAGTGGTAAATTTGTTATGTTGTATGAGGATGAAGATGTTAAAAAAGGTGGTATTAAAATACTTCAAGCTACAGATGAAATTATAAATTTTCCAACAACAAAAGATATACTACAAAATGCTCGGTATGGAGAGGATAAAATATATAGCAATGCACCTCTTAAAATAAAACTTGGAGATACTGAGTTTTTTGGAATAAATATAGCTTCTCCAATTTTTGATAAAAAAGATAAAGTTGTGGGAATTATAGGCATGACTTTAGATTTTGATCAAGTAGCATCATATCTTTTGGATCCAAAATCACAACTATACGATGGAGAATTAAGATTAGTTTTAAATTCTGATGGAGAAATAGCTATTCATCCAAATAAAAATTTAATCCTTAAAAAACTTCAAGAAGTTAATAATGTAAAAGAAAATGATAAAATTTATCAAGCTATTAAACAAGGTGAAAATCGAATTTATAATAATTATATTTCTACAACCGGACTTGAATCATATTTAAGTATTAGTCCTTTTAAAATCGGAGATAAATTATGGAGCGTAATGGTTGTATCTCCTAAATATTCTGTATTTGAGCCTTTAAAGAAAATACAATTAATGATTATTGGAGCTTCTTTATTTTTTGTTATCTTTGTTTTAGCAGTTGTATATTATTGTGTGCAAAAAATAGTTGGTTCAAGACTTCCTATTATTTTAAATTCTTTAGAATTATTTTTCCGCTTTTTAAATCATGAAAAAGTTCAACTTCAAACAATTAAAGTAAGAGCTAATGATGAACTTGGTAAAATGAGTGAGATTATCAATGCAAATATCGAAAAAACAAAAAGCTCTTTGATGCAAGATGAAGATGCCATTAAAGAATCAGCTCAAACAGCAAAAGAAATAGAACTTGGTAATTTAACGGCTAGAATTACTAAAAATCCAGCTAATCCTCAGCTTGTTGAACTTAAGAATGTATTAAATAAAATGCTTGATGTTTTACAAAATAAAATTGGTTCAAATATGAATGAAATTAACCGTGTTTTTGATAGTTATAAAGCACTAAATTTTACTACTGAAGTAAAAAATGCTAAAGGTGAAGTTGAAATTACAACTAATATTCTAGGAGAAGAGATTAAAAAAATGCTTGTTGCTTCTTCAGATTTTGCTAAAGAATTGGCAAGTCAATCTCAAGAATTAAAAACTTCAATGCACAAATTAACTGAAGGTTCCAATTTGCAGGCAAATTCTTTAGAACAATCTGCTGCAGCAGTTGAGCAAATTAGTTCATCAATGCATAGTGTTAGTTCAAAAACAGTTGATGTTGCAAGTCAAGCAGAAGATATTAAAAATATTGTAAGCGTGATTAAAGATATAGCAGATCAAACCAATCTTTTGGCATTAAATGCAGCTATTGAAGCAGCACGTGCAGGAGAGCATGGAAGAGGCTTTGCTGTTGTTGCTGATGAGGTAAGACAATTGGCTGAAAGAACTGGAAAAAGTCTTTCTGAAATTGAAGCAAATATTAATATACTTGTTCAAAGCGTTAATGAAGTTTCAGAGTCCGTTAAAGAGCAAACAGAAGGAATTTCTCAAATTAATGAAGCTATAGCTAAACTTGAAAGTATTACTAAAGAAAATGTTGGAGTAACCAATGCAACAAATGATATTGCTAATCAAGTTGATAAAATTTCAAATGCTATTTTAGATGATGTTAATAAGAAAAAATTCTAATTTTTATCCGCTTTAAGCGGATATTTTAATATTTTTAAATTGAAATTACTTTTTTAGTTTTCATATGATTTAAGGGAAATTATGAAAATTGATTGTCGTGATCTTACTTGTCCTATGCCAGTAGTTGAAACCAAAAATGCTTTAGAAAACCTCAATGAGGGTGAAGTTTTAGAAATTCTTATAAATTCTTCTGTTTCAAAAAACAATATATTAAAATTTTTAACTTCTTTAAATTTAAATCCTAGTGTTGAAGATTTTAAAAATGAAAGCTATATCAAAGTTTATAAAAGGGATATAAATTTAAATCAAGCAAATGTAAATGAGTATAATGTCTTGTTTTTAAAAACTGATAAAATAGGATCTGGAGAATTAGGAGAAAAGTTATTTGTTGGTTTTTTGGATAATTTAAAAAATATAGATTATATTCCAAGTAAAATTCTTTGTGTTAATGAAAGTGTTTTAATTAATACAGATGAAAATCATAAAGCTTATAAGGTTATGAAAGAATTGGAAAATTTAGGTGTTGAAATTATTAGTTGTGGAGCTTGTTTAGAGTTTTTCGGTAAAACAAATGAACTTAAAATAGGCAATATTGGCAATGCTTATGAAATTTTAAATGAGCTTTTTGGTAAAGCAAAAATTATTACTTTATAAGGTGTATTTTGAAGCAGTATAAAAATCAAAATTTAACATATTTTGTTAAAGCAGCAGGTTGAGCAGCAAAACTAAACCCGGGTGGTCTTAAAACAATTTTAAGTTTTATGCAAAGCTCTCCTTGTTTGCTAAGTGGTATTGATAATAATGAAGATGCAAGTGTATATAAGCTAAATGATGATTTAGCTTTAGTGCAAACTTTAGATTTTATTACCCCTATAGTAGATAGTGCGTATCATTTTGGTGCCATAGCTGCTGCAAATGCTTTAAGTGATATTTTTGCCATGGGTGCAGAAGTGGCTAATGCTTTAAATATTGTAGGTTTTGACAGTAAAAATCACTCTTTAGATGTTTTAAAAGAAATTTTAGAAGGAGCAAATGATAAAGTTAAAGAGTGTGGAGGATTGGTTACTGGAGGACATACTATAGAGAGCAATGAGCTTTTTTTCGGTCTTAGCGTTACTGGTAAAGTTCATCCTAATAAATTTATAGCTAATAATACTTCTAAAATAGGCGATTTAATTATCTTAACCAAACCTTTGGGAACGGGTATTTTAAGTACAGCTTTAAAAGCTAAGCTTTTAAAAACTAAATATTTAAATGATATGCTTGAAAGTATGATGTGTTTAAATTTAAAGGCTTCAAGGATTGCCTTAAAATTTAAAATAAATGCTATGAGTGATGTGACTGGTTTTGGACTTTTGGGTCATTTAAAAGAAATGTTAAATAATCAAATTAGTTTTGAAATTTTCAAAGACCAAATTCCTTATTTAAGTGGAGCAAAAGAGTATTTTGATATGGGATTAATCCCAAATGGAGCTTATAAAAATTTTGAATTTATTAAAGATTTTTATCCTTTGATTACAGAAGAAGAGCTTATTTTATGCGATCCTCAAACTTCAGGAGGGCTTTTGATTTCTGTTGATGAAAATGAAGCTTTAGATCTTTTAAAAAATTTAAAAGATGAAGGTATTGAGGCTAGTATCATAGCAAAGGTTTTATCAAAACAAAAAGAAAGTTTTCTTTTTAAATAAAATTATGTCATTAGCAAAGTGAAAAATAGAGTAAAAATAAAATATTTTATTGATTTTAAATTCTAAATAAATTAACAAAATAAAACGTCAAAGCATTTTAAGGGAGCAAATTAATAGTCTAGTAGCTGAGCTTGAAGGAATTTAAGGTTTTTGGATTAAAAACCTTAAAGTAGGTCCGCTTTGTTCGATTTTAAGCACATTAAAACCGCGATTTTGAGCATCTTTAGGTATAGAATTAATACTTTGAGGACAATCACATAAAACTTCTAAAATCTCGCCACTTTTAAGCTGAGGCAAGATTTCTAAAGTAGCAATAGCTGGATAAGGACAAGCTTCGCCTTCTAAATTTAGGGTATAATTTATAATCATTCTTATCCTTTTAATAAAAATATTTTTTAAAATGATTTAAATAGGCTTATAAATCATTTTCATTTTTAATAATTAGTATTTGTTTTTAAAAAAGTTCCATTTCTTAGCTCTTCAAAAGCCAAATTTAACTCTTCTTTGGTATTCATAACTATAGGCCCACCCCATTCACAAGGCTCATTTAAAGGTGTAGAACTCATAAAAAGAATTTGAGCTTTTTTATCCGTACTTTTTAGTTCAAAATACTCTCCTAAACTAAGTTTTATTGCTGTTTTTTCTTTCACTAATTGATCATTAATAAAAGCGTCTCCTTGTAGTAAAAAAAGCATAACAAAATAGTCTTTTTTTGTATGAATCATTTGTGTTGCATTAGGATTTAAGTGAATGTCATAATAATCAAAAGGCAAAAATTTGCTTTTATATCCATTTTCACCTTGATATTCTCCTGCTAAGATTCTCATTTTGCCATTTTCTAGCTCAAGTTCTTTAATCTCATCTTCTTTAATGCTTTTATAAAAAGGATCACTCATTTTATCTTTTTGAGGTAAGTTAAGCCATAGTTGTACGCCTAGCATTCTTGTAGAAGGATGTAAAATTTCTTCGTGTAAAATTCCACTTCCAGCACTCATCCATTGAACTTGTCCATTTTGTATAGTATCTGTATTTCCTAAACTATCCTTGTGAGTCATAGAGCCTTCATAAACATAACTTATAGTTTCAATGCCTCTATGTGGATGCATAGGAAAACTTGCTTTATAATCATTAAAATTTGTACTATCAAAACAATCAAGCATTAAAATAGGATCAAATTCTTTTATAGTTTGTGGCCCTAAAACTCTTGTAAGTTTTACTCCAGCACCATCTATAGTTTCTCTTCCGCATATAAGTTTTTCTATTTTTCTTTGCATTGATACTCCTTTTAAAAAAATTTTTTATATATTATAGCCCAAATAAAAAGTGATAAAAATAATAAAAGATTTATGCTTAAGCCCCCTAAATTTCCAAAAGTATTTAATAGATTGATTTTTATACCATTTATAAAATAATAAGGCAATAAATCATAGCTCAATGCTAAAATCATAGTTCCTACAATATTAGCAACACCTGCTATCATAAAGTGAATTTGTCCTTCAAAAGCTCTATAAGTCCAACCACACTCACAACCCCCTGCAAAGACTATACCAAAACCAAATAAAAAAGCTCCTAACATAAGAGCAGGTGAAATTTCTATTATTTTGCTTGTGTGTCCTTGCAAGATAAAAGCAAAGGCTATAATACTTGCAAGCATCATTGCTATTAATGCTGCTTTTAAAGGATTGTCTCTTTTGAATAAAAATAAATCTCTAAAACAAGAGGTAAAGCAAATTTGACCTTTAGCTATCAAAAAACCAAAAATAAAACCAAAAATTAAAGCTAAAGTTAAAAGACTTTTTTTATTTTGAAGATTAATGTCTCCATTTTTTAAAAAAAGATAAATTACTAAGAATAAAAACATTATAAATAACACTATTGCGAGTAAAAAATAAAATTTTTCAAATAAGGTATTATTTTTTAAGGGTTTATTTTTTTTATCAACACGTATTAATTTAGCTTTTGGTTTAAAAAAAGAAATATTACAAATTTTTACACCTGCATAAATACCTAAAATCATAAAAAAAGTAAAAATCCAAGTATGAAAGGAAAAATAAGGAAGTCCTGTAAAAAAATTGGCAAGATTGCATCCAAAAGCAAGTCTAGCGCCATAACCTGAGAGAATTCCTCCTACAATGGCTTGAAAGATACGTATTTTGCTAGCTGGAAAGCGAATTTTAAATTTATTAGATAATAAAGCTGCAATAAAACAACCCATAAACATACCAAGAATCATAATTCCATCTATTCTGGTGAAAATATTGCCTTCTAAATTTTGTTTTTGATAGTATGAGTATTTTTCCAAATTTATACCTAAGAATTCTAAGAATTCTCCACCTAATCGTGTAAATTCTCCAGTAACTGCCCAAACATTGCCAAAAATTCCAAAATATACAGCACTTAAAATTCCAAGTAAAATGAAAACGTGAGTATTATTCCAAAAAGAAATTAAATATTTTTGTTTGAAATAATTCATAAGAAAATTCCTAATTGTAATTATCAAAACCTTGATACTAAAGACAAAAATTATATGTTAAATCGGTAAAGTTGTCAAAAATTTATAATTTAATATAGATTTTAATAATTTAACTAGAAATAACTTTAATAATATTTTGTTTTTTATTTGGTTATAATAACAACGGAAGATAAGTGTATCTGGTGATCGCCACTGACTTCAAATCAGATGAAAGAATAGCTGGCTATTCTTTGGGGAGTTCGATTCTCTCATCTTCTCGCCATGCAAATAAGGATAAAAAATGAGTAAAGCAGATATTGTTGTTGGTGTGCAATGGGGTGATGAGGGAAAAGGCAAAATAGTTGATAAATTATGTGAAAATTATGATTTTGTTTGTAGAAGTGCAGGAGGACATAACGCAGGTCATACTATATGGGTAAATGGAATTCGTTATGCTCTTCATCTTATACCTTCTGGAATCTTACATCCAAGGAGTATTAATATCATTGGAAATGGTGTTGTTGTTTCTCCCGAAGTACTTATCACAGAAATGGCCCAATTTGATAATTTAAAAGGAAGATTGTATATTAGCGATAAGGCGCATTTAAATTTAAAACATCACTCTTTAATAGATATTGCTAAGGAAAAATTAAAAGGTAAAAACGCTATTGGAACAACGGGTAAAGGTATAGGTCCATCCTATGCAGATAAAATTAATCGAACTGGTCATAGGGTAGGAGAGCTTTTAAATCCAAGAAGATTGTGTGATGATTTAATAAAATATTTTAATGAAAATAAAATTTTTTTGGAATTTCTTAATGTAGAAATTCCAACGGAAAAAATTTTATTTGAGGATTTAAAACGTTTTAGTGAAATTTTATCTCCTTATATTACAGATACTACAAGAATGCTCTGGAAGGCTTTAGATGAAGATAAGAAAGTTCTTTTAGAAGGAGCCCAAGGTTCTATGCTTGATATAGATCATGGAACTTATCCTTATGTTACAAGCTCAAATACTATTTCAGCAGGAGCGCTTACTGGACTTGGTTTAAATCCTAAAGAAATAGGATCAATCATAGGTATTATTAAAGCATATGCTACAAGAGTTGGCAATGGAGCTTTTCCAACAGAAGATAAAACGCAAGAGGGTGAGAAGATTGCTCAGATTGGTAAAGAAATTGGCGTAAGCACTGGACGCAAAAGACGCTGCGGTTGGTTTGATGCTATAGCTGTTAAGTATGCAGCAAGATTAAATGGACTTGATTTTTTAGCTTTAACGAAACTAGATGTTTTAGATGGTTTTGAAAAAATTAAAATTTGCAAAGCCTATGAATATAACGGTGATGTTATTGATTATATACCAAATGACTTAGAAAATGTTAAACCTATTTATGAAGAATTACAAGGTTGGGATAAAGTTTTTGGAATAAAAGATTATGATTTATTACCTAAAGAAGCTAAAGAGTATATAGCAAGATTAGAAGAGCTTGTAGGAGTTAAAGTAAAATTTATTTCTACAAGTCCTGAGAGGGATGATACTATTATTTTATGAAGAGTAAATATAGTTCAATTGTTGAGGTAAGAAAACAACAACTTGATAAAGCTGAGCTAAATTTAAGTCAAGCTAAACAAAGAAAATTAGAAAATGAAAAAAATTTTGAACTTTCTAGGCAAGAGTTTTATGATTTAAATGTCTTGCCTAAATCAGGAAATGTTCAAGAATTAAGATCAAAACTTCAAATAGCTAGCATTGCAAAAGAGGCTTTAAAAAGAGCAAAAGAAAAAGTTGAGTTGTCTAAAAAAGAAATGAACCATTATGAGTTTTTATATAAAAAAGCTCATTTAGATTATGAAAAAATAAAAATTTTAAATACACAAGAAATAAAGAAGAAACTTAAAGAAATGCAAAAAGTTGAAGAAAAATTTCTCGATGAATTGGCTATAAGTAGATTTGTTAAAAAGGAAAAAGATGAGTAGGATAATATTTTCATTTTTTTTATTGGTTTTATCTTTACAAGCTGAACAAAATTGTGAACAATATTTTGAATCAAAAAAAGCTCAATTAGAACTTCAGACAAGAGAATTTGATGAAGCAAGACAGTCTTTAGAAGCTTTTAAAGCTTCTTTTGAAGCCTTACAAAAAGAAAAAATGCAAGAACTAGCCACAAAAGAAGCAGAAGTAAATGCTACTTTAGCACAGATTGATAGTTTAAAAAAAGAAAATGCTAGGCTTTTAGAAGAAAAGAAAAAAATATTAGACACTATTAATGAAAAAACAGAAGGAAGAGTAAAAGAAATTTATTCTCAAATGAAAGATGCTGCTATTGCCAATGTATTAAGTCAAATGGATGCTGAAGATGCGAGTAAAATAATGCTTTCTTTAGAGTCGAGAAAAATTTCAGGAGTTCTTTCAAAAATGGATCCTAAGAAAGCATCTGAACTTACATTATTGCTTAAAAATATGGATAATAATACAAGTTCAAATTAAGACTTATTTTAATATTCTTTTACCTAAAATAAGCTATTATTGTAAAATTATTTTTAAAAGGCTTAAAGAATGCGTATAAAACTACCACATATTCCTTATATCGCTAATAAAATAACATTAGATATTATGCATTGTTCTTTTATTGAAGTTAAAGATCAATTAGAAAAAATTAATTTATGTATAAAAAATGTTTTAGAAAATGATGTATTAAATGAAAGAAAATTAGATGAGAGAGTGAAAAAAATTTTAGAAGAGCAAGAAGAAGAAATAGAATTTATGCAAATAGATCGTAAAAATATGTTTTGGCTTATTAAAAAAAGACTGGCAAATGAATTTAAAGTGATTTTAAATTCAGAAGATAGACATAATAATTTGGCTCATGAGATTTTAAGTGAATTGATTGATAATGATTATATAAATTTTCTTGTTTCGGAAAATAGAGTAAAAAATTTGATTTTTTCAAGCATAGAAGGATATTTAAAAATTTATGAAGAGATTGAAGATGAGGTTTATGAAAAAATAAGTAATTATAAAACCAAACCTATACCAGGAAGTGAAGAATATGAACTTATCTTTGAAAAACTTTATCAAGAAGAGCTTAGAAAAAAGGGAATGTTTTAATGAAGGCTTATGTGTATTTAGAAAATGGTATTTTTTTGAATGCTAAGGCTTTTGGAGCTAGTGGAACTTTTTTAGGAGAGCTTGTTTTTAATACTTCTTTAACAGGATATCAAGAGATTATTTCAGATCCTTCATATGCAGGACAATTTATCGTTTTTTCTATGCCAGAAATTGGTATAGTAGGGACAAATGATGATGATAATGAAAGCGAAGAAATTTTTGCTAGTGGAATAGTTATTAGAGAATTAAATAATTATTTTTCTAATTTTAGAGCCAAAGAAAGTTTACAGACCTATCTTAAAAAACATAATAAAATTGGCATTTACGATATAGATACAAGATTTTTAGTTAAAATGATAAGAGATAATGGAAATTTAAGAGCTATTATTTCAACCGAAATTTCTAATAAAGAAGAATTAAAAGAGAAACTAAATTTAAGTGCTAAATTTGATCAAATTAATTTTGTAAAAAATGTAAGTACTAAAAAAATATATTCTCATAAAAATGGCGCTTGGAATCACAATACTAAAAAATTTAATCCTTCGCAAAAAAATTCTAAAAAACTTGCTGTTATTGATTATGGCGTGAAAAAAAATATTCTTAATGAACTTGTTGAAGTAGGTTTTGAGGTAGATGTTTTCCCTTATAATACTAAAGCTAAAGATCTAATTGCTTTATATGAACAAAAAAAAATCCATGGAGTATTTCTCTCTAATGGCCCAGGTGAACCAAAAATTTTGAAAGATGAGATACTAGAAATTAAAAAACTTGTAAAAGCCAAAATTCCAATACTTGGAATTTGCTTAGGACATCAACTTTTAAGCAATGCTTTTGGTTATGAAACTTATAAAATGAAATTTGGTCAACATGGGGCTAATCATCCTGTGTTAAATTTAGAAAATAAAAAAATAGAGATTACTGCTCAAAACCATAATTATAATGTTCCAGAAGAACTTTGCGAAGTAGCTATTATTACGCATAGAAATTTGTTTGGAGATAATGTAGAAGGTGTTAGATATAAAGATTATCCCATTATCTCAGTTCAACATCATCCAGAAAGTTCATCAGGACCTCATGAGAGTAAATATATTTTTAAAGAATTTATGAATTTAATGTGAACTTAGATCTTTTAGTCTTTATAAGCATTGCCTTTTTATCAAGCTTTGGACATTGTTATTCAATGTGCGGAGGTTTTGTTTTGCTTTTTTTAAATTTAAATAAAGAAGCAAAGAATTTATTTATTCTACAAATAATTTTTCATTTTTTTAGAATTTTGACTTATATTTTTTTGGGTGTTTTATTTAGTCTAATTGGAAATTTTTTTCTCATTGATACTACAATTCAAAATCTGTTTTTTTTTATTATAGGCTTATTAATGATTTTTTTAGGTTTTGCCTTAATATTTAGAGGTAAAATTTTATTTTTGATTGAAAATCATATTTTTTACGAAAAATTTATTATAAAAATATTTCAGAAAGCTAAAACTTATAAAGGTGTGAAATCAGCCATATTTTTAGGTTTTTTTAACGGTTTTATACCTTGTGGTTTGGTATATTTTTTTATAGCTTCAGCTATGAGTAGGCAAAATATTTTAGAAAGTGCTTTGATTATGTTTATTTTTGGTCTTTCTACCTTACCTGCTTTATTTCTTTTTTCGCTAATGGCTAAATTTTTAAGTGATTTGTTTAGAAATATTTTTAATTATATTGCTTATTTTGCCATTATATTTTATGGATTATATTTATCTTTTATAGGTTTTAAAAATTTCTAATTTGTAACAAATCATTAACTATTTGAATTTTTTAAGAAAAAATCTATTGTTATTGTTTTATAATAATTAACTATAAAAATTCTAAGGAGAATTGATGCACCCAGGTAATATGTTAAATTACGATTATACGGTTGCTAAATATTTTATGTTTACTACCATAATCTTTGGGATAGTCGGTATGGCTATAGGAACTCTAATAGCTTTTCAAATGGCATATCCTGATTTAAATTATTTAGCAGGAGAGTATGCTACATTTTCGAGATTAAGACCTTTGCATACTTCTGGAGTTATTTTTGGTTTTATGCTTTCAGGTATTTGGGCAACTTGGTATTATATAGGACAACGTGTTCTTAAGGTTAGTATGGCAGAATCTCGTTTTTTAATGACTATAGGTAAATTACATTTTTGGCTTTATGTCATAACTATGCTTATTGCTATTATTTCTTTGTTTGCTGGCGTTACAACTTCTAAAGAATATGCTGAACTTGAATGGCCTCTTGATATTATGGTTGTTTTGGTTTGGGTTTTATGGGGTGTTAGCATCTTTGGTCTTATTGGAATTCGTAGAGAAAAAACTCTTTATATATCCCTTTGGTATTATATTGCAACCTTTTTAGGTATAGCAATGCTTTATCTTTTTAACAATATGGCTGTTCCTACATACTTTGTTTCTGGTATGGGAAAATGGTGGCATAGTGTCTCTATGTATGCTGGAACAAATGATGCTTTGGTTCAATGGTGGTATGGACATAATGCGGTTGCTTTTGTTTTTACTGTAGGAATTATTGCTCAAATTTATTATTTTTTACCAAAAGAGAGCGGACAACCTATTTTTTCTTATAAGCTTTCTTTATTTGCATTTTGGGGTTTAATGTTTGTTTATCTTTGGGCTGGAGGCCATCATTTGCTTTATTCTACTGTTCCTGATTGGATGCAAACTATGGGTTCTATTTTTTCTATTATACTTATATTACCTTCTTGGGGATCAGCAATTAATATATTGCTTACTATGAAAGGTGAATGGGAACAATTAAGAGAAAGTCCATTGATTAAATTTATGATTCTTGCTTCAACTTTTTATATGTTTTCAACTCTTGAAGGTCCTATTCTTTCTATAAAATCTGTAAATGCTTTAGCTCATTTTACTGATTGGATTCCAGGTCACGTTCATGATGGAACATTAGGTTGGGTTGGTTTTATGACTATGGCAGCACTTTATCATATGACTCCTAGAATTTTTAAAAGAGAACTTTATAGCAAATCTTTGATGGAAGCTCAGTTTTGGATACAAACAATAGGAATTGTGCTTTATTTTAGTTCAATGTGGATAGCAGGTATTACACAAGGGATGATGTGGAGAGCTACTGATGAGTATGGAAATCTTCTTTATGCTTTTATAGATACTGTTGAGGCTATTATTCCTTATTATTGGATTAGAGCTATTGGAGGATTATTATATTTGGTAGGATTTTTCATATTTGTTTATAATATTTATAAATCTATTACTTGTGGAAAAGTGCTTAATAAAGAGCCTAAAAATGCTTCACCTATGGCAATATAAGGAGAAAAAATGTTTAGTTGGTTAGAAAAAAATCCATTCTTTTTTGCTGTAGCGGTTTTTATTGTAATTGCTTATGCTGGGATAGTTGAAGTTTTGCCAAATTTTGCAGAAAGTGCAAGACCGATCGAGGGTAAAAAACCTTATACTGTTTTACAACTTGCAGGAAGATCAGTTTATATTAAAGAAAGTTGCAATGCATGCCATTCACAGCTTATCCGTCCTTTTAAATCTGAAACAGATCGCTATGGAATGTATTCTTTAAGTGGTGAATTTGCTTATGATAGACCTTTTCTTTGGGGTTCAAAAAGAACAGGACCAGATCTTGCACGTGTAGGGAATTATAGAACTACAGACTGGCACGAAAATCATATGTTAGATCCAACTTCTGTAGTTCCTGGATCTATTATGCCTTCTTATAAACATATGTTTGTTAATAATGCAGATATAGAAACTGCTTATGCAGAAGCTTTAACTGTTAAAAAAGTTTTTAATGTTCCTTATGATAAAGAGGGTCAAACTAAACTTGGAACTTGGGAAGAAGCACAAGAAGAAGTTAAGCTTGAGGCTAAGAGTATAGTAGATGAGATGAAAGATCAAGAAGTAAAAGATGCTTTTGCCAGAGGAGAAATAAAAGAAATTGTAGCTTTAATTGCTTATTTAAATAGTTTAAAGTAAAGATATGAAAGATTTAATAATAATATTTGATGTTTTTAAAAATCTTATCGTTTTTGATTTATCTGCTATTTCTAAAGATGAATGGCAGATTTTTCAAGGATATGGTTTTTTTGTATTTGTTGTTTTTTTAGCTATTGTTTTGTATGCGTATTATTTTCATCTTTATAAAAGAGAAAAGATGGGTGAAAGAAATTATGAGAAATATGCAAAACTTGCTTTGAATGATGATATTAACGATAGCGTTTTAGAAAGTAAAAGGAGTGCTTAATGCAATGGTTAAATTTAGAAGATAATGTCAATCTTTTATCTTTAATAGGCGCAGTTTTAATTATTTTAATTACTCTAATAGTAGTAAATAGAATTTTTAAACAAATTAAAGAGAAAAAGAAAGAAGATTTAGAATTAAGTGAGCATAGTTGGGATGATATAAAAGAATATAAGAATAATATTCCTATAGGATGGTTAGTAGTTTATGTTTTAACTATTGTTTGGGCTATATGGTATTTTTTATGGGGCTATCCTTTAAATTCGTATTCAAGGATAGGAGAATATAATGAAGAAGTAGCTTTACACAATGCCAAATTTGAAGAAAAATTTAAAAATTTAAGCGAACAAGATAGAATTACTATGGGAGAAAATATATTTTTAGTGCAATGTTCAGCTTGCCATGGAATAACTGCAGATGGAATAAATGGAAAAGCTCAAAATTTAAATATCTGGGGTTCAGAAGAAGGGATAGTTGAAGTAATAAAAACTGGATCTAAAGGGATGAATTTTGCAGGTGGGGAAATGCCAGCGGCTTCTGATTTAGGTATAGAAGATGATGATATAAAAGCAATTGCTGCTTATGTTGCTAAAGAGCTTTCTGCTATTAAAAAAACCAATAATGAGGATTTGGTTGCAAAGGGCAAAGAAGCTTATGCAAGTTGTGCAGCCTGTCATGGAGAAGATGGAAAAGGACAAGATGGGATTTTTCCTGATTTAACAAAATATGGTTCAGCTTCTTTTGTTGTAGATGTGTTAAATAGAGGAAAAAAAGGTTTTATTGGTTCTATGCCTTCATTTCCAACTTTAAATAGTATTCAAAAACAAGCTGTTGGTGAATATGTAATTTCTCTTTCAAGGAGTGAATAATGGAAAATATTAAAAGATCTGTATTTTCACTGTCTGGAGTAACTGGTTTGCTAATTGCAACCTTGCTTTTAATTGTCATTTTGGTTGCTCTTACTATATGGGGCATTAAAGCACAACAAGAAGTTATGCAAAAACCATACACTTTAAAAAATACACAAGAAATTAAAATGCTAGGCTCTAAGGTTGAGGATTTTAAAATGATAAAGGAAAATAATGAATAAGGTTTTAGAATATTTAGTAGTTATTGGTCTTTTGGTTACAGCAGCTATTACAGCTTGGTCTGTTTTGAGTATTAATCATTTAAATATAGGATGAGAACTGTCTTAAAAGGCATTTTTTTTGCCTTTTTATTTTTTTTTCCTTATAAAATTTTTGCTTTTAATGCAATTGTTTTAAATGAAAATGTTTTAAATGATAAAGTGATTAAAGAAATAAACCTTATAGGAAAAGAACTTTACGATAAAACGGGTATTTTTGTAGGTGTTGCTATAGCGGATCAAACTCCTTTTGAGGATTTATTTAAGCTTCAAGAACAACTTATTAAACCTAATGTTTTATTAATATTATCAAAGATTTCTCATAAAGTTGATATTATAGGGACTAAAGATTCTTTGCTTTTTTTTGATAAAAATAAAGTTTTAAGTCCTTATTCTGGCACGGGCACTATACTTCCTATTCTTACTTCTAGTAAGGGAAAAGATGTTTTTAATGCTGCTGTTTTAAATGGATATGCTGATATCTGTGATAAAATTGCAAAGTATTTTAATCTAGAGCTTGAGAATTCTATAGGCAATGCAAATCGTGATACTATAAATATTTTAAGAATTTTAATTTATGGATTTATTTGTTTTTCATTACTCTATTTTGTGCAAAGAAAAATGAAGAGGAAGAGAAATGGTTAAAAAGACTTTTTGGCCTTATGGAATTTTGCTTTCTATATTAGCTATTGTTATAGCTTGTATTACTACGATCGTTATAGCAAGTGATTATCCTGTGTATGAGGATAATTTTTATTTTGATACCTATCAAAACGTAGAATCAAACTATAATAAAATTCAAAACAATCAAAAGCACTTTGATGAAAATTTTAAATTACATATTAAAGATAAAGAAAGTTTTATATATAAAAGAAAATTGGTTTATTATATTAATGAAGGGCAAAATGAATTTAGAATTTTTATTGAAAATTTAAAAAATTATGATTTAAATAAACTTCAAATTGAAGCTTTACTTTCACGTCCACATACAAATAAAAATGATGAAAAATTACAAGTAAAGCTAGATGCTAATGAATTAGTTTTTGATTTTAATGTTAAAGAAAAAGGTAATTGGCAATTACTTTTAAAAATTACTCAAAATGAAAATAGTATAGGTTTTTTTAAATTCTTTTTGAAAACTAAACAATGAAACTTTTTGTATTTAGCTCTTTAAGAGCTTTAAGAAAATATTATGAGGAAAAATTACAAGAAAATACTTTAGTGAATCCAGCTATGAGTATAGCTGAATTTATACAAAAGTTAGTATTTTCTGAGTATTTTGAAGCTACACGTTATGAGTGTTTGCTTTTGATGCAAAAAGCTTGTGAGCAAACTAAAAATTTGGAACAGAGTTTAAAAATACCAAGTAATTTTTTTGCATTTTTAAAAAATAATGCTTATTTGTTTAGCTTTTTTAAAGAATTAAGTTTAGAAAAAAAAGATATTAATGAACTAAAATTTCATGACGCTTATGCTCAATATGATGAGCATTTGCAAATTTTAGAAGAACTTTTTAAAAATTATTTAACTTTGTTAAAAGAGCATAATTTATATGATGAAATTTCATTGCCACTAGATTATAAAATTAATGTTGATTTTTTAAAAAACTATAATGAAATTATTTTTGATTTTCAAGGATTTTTAAATGCTTTTGAGGTTGAACTTTTATTAGAGACTAAAAAACTAATTCCTATTAAAGTGCAATTTAATTGCACTAAGTTTAATAAAGATTTTTTAAATTCTCTTAGTTTTTTGCAAGGATTTGATTTTAAAGAAAATTATTCTTATTTATATGATTTAAACCAAAATCAAATTTTAAAAGAATATTTTTTTCTAAAAGAAAGTAAAATTAGTTATAAAAGTTTTAATCTAAGATCTCTACAAGCTGCCTTTGTATTTGAAAAAATTAATACTTTTTTAAAAGCAGGTATTAGTGCAAAAGATATTGTGGTGATTACACCTGATGAAAAGTTTGTGGATATTTTAAGATTGTATGATAGGGACAATGTTTTAAATTTTGCAAGTGGAAAGAGTATTAAAAACACACATTTTTATCATAAATTAAGAGCTCTTTATGAGGGTGCTAAAGATGATGAGTTTGAATATGAGAGAAATGATGATTTTTATAATGAGCAGAATTTAAATAAGCGTTTGTGTAATTTGCATTTTTTTTCTAGTATAGATTTTCAAGAATTTAAAAAAAAATTTAATGAAAATGTTTCTTTTGAGTTTTTTGAAAGTCTTATACATCAATTATTAGAAGATAGTGAAAATGAACTAAAAGACTATATTACACAAGAGCTTATTTTTATTAAAGAACTTATTAAAACCCATAAGCTAGATTTTTCACAGATTTTAGAATTATTTTTTATGCAAATAGATAATATAAAATTGAGCAGTGTGGGAGGCGGAGAAGTCACTGTTATGGGTCTTTTGGAGAGCAGAGGTCTTAGTTTTGATGGGGTGATCATAGTTGATTTTAATGATGATTTTATCCCAAAAAGAGTTTCAAGCGAATTATTTTTAAATAATGAAATTCGCAAAAAAGCAGGACTTATAACGCACACTCAAAGAGAAAATTTACAAAGACATTATTATTATACACTAATAGCTAAGGCAAAATTAGTAGGCATTTCTTTTGTGGAAAATGAGGAAAAAATCAAATCAAGATTTTTAAACGAGCTTGAATTTGCTTTACATGAAGATAAAATTTATAGCAATAATGCTTATTTGAAATATTTTCAAACCTATAAATGCTCTTTCAATCTTGAGCCTATTACACATATAAAAGCAAAGCATGATTATTTTAAAGAAATTTTATCTTTTTCAAGACTTCATCTTTTGATTAATTATGGTTTGGATTATTATTATAAGTATGTTTTACGTTTAAAAGAACCAAAAAATTTAAATGATACACTTAAAGCAAATGAATTTGGAAGTTTTATCCATAAAGCTTTAGAAATTTATTATACTGAAGTTTCAAACAATCATTTTAATTATGAAGTTTTTATGCAAATAATCAAGAACGCAAAACAATATAACATAGATGCATTAAGTTTTGCTCTCATTGAAGCTATATTTAAAGAATTTCAAATGCTTGAAAATGAACACTTTAAGCAAGGTTATATGGTGGAAAAATGTGAGCTTCCTTTATCAAGAGAATTTATTACAGATGATGGAGTAAAGATTAATACTTATGGTCGTTTAGATAGGATAGATTGTAATGATAAAGAAAAAATGATTATAGATTATAAAAGCGGCAAAGTAGATGATAAATCCTATCAACTTGCTTTTTATAAGTTTTTATTGGAGGGTAAATATCCATTAGAAAATATAAAAGCTTGTTTTTACGATCTAAAAGATATTAAGATTATAAATGAGAATGCCAAAAGCAAAAGTGTACAAGAGCTTGAAGATTTGTTTAATGAGCTTGCCAAAGAGCCACTAGAAAAAGAATTTTATAATCAAAAAAATGACAATACTTATAGTCCTTATGTTATGCTTTATAAAAAGGAGTTTAAACTTTGAGTTCTAAATTTGAGCCTTTTTTAGCTTTAGAGGCTAGTGCAGGAAGTGGAAAAACTTTTGCCTTAAGTGTGCGTTTTGTGGCCTTAGTTTTGATGGGTGCTAAAATTAATGAAATTTTAGCTCTTACTTTTACCAATAAAGCTACAAGCGAGATGAAAGAAAGAGTTTTTAAAACTTTTTTAGAATTTGATAGATTTGAAAATGGTGATGATAAAGCAGAGTGCAAAGAGCTTATGAAAATGCTAAATAAAAGCAAAGATGAACTCATAATTTTAAGAGAAAAATACAAAGAAGATTTTCTAAGATCAAAACTTAATATTTATACTTTTGACAGTTTTTTTTCTCAAATTATTCGTTCTTTTGCTTTAAATTTAGGTCTTATGAGTGATTTTGAAATCATACAAAATCAAGATAGCTATAAAAATTTCATTAACAAGCTAAATAAAGAAGAGTTAAATACTTTAGCGTATTATATAATCCAAACTAAAAGTAAAAGCGATTTTTTGAAAAATATTGAGAGTTTATATGAAAAATCTTGCGAGATTAAAACTATCAAAAATGCTCATTTTCCAAATAAAGCCTCTTTAGAGGAAAGTCTTAATAAATTTATATCTTATGCAAAAACTTTAAGCACTGATAAAAATTATCAGAAAAATTTTGATTTTGAAAGTATAGAAGATTTTTTTGCTAAGCCTATTATTTGTGATTTAGAGAAAAAATATTTTGAAAAAATCATAGATAGTGAATTTTTACAAAAAAGAGCCGAATTTTTACAAAATGCAAAAGAGTATTTTATCCAAATGGAAAATTATCGTATCAATATCCTTGCTAGACTTTTAGCACACTTTAAAGAGGCAAGAAATGAAGATAATATTAAGCAAAATGCTTTAACTTTCTCAGATATAGCCTTAAAATGCTATGAGTTAATTAGCGATGATGCAAATAAAGATTTAATTTATTTTAGACTCGATGGCTATATTTCACATTTATTAATCGATGAATTTCAAGATACCAATGTTTTACAATACCAAATTTTAAAACCTATCATAGCCGAACTTGTCTCAGGCGAGGGTGTGAAAAAAAATAGAAGTTTTTTTTATGTGGGTGATAAAAAACAAAGCATATATGGTTTTAGAGGAGGGAAAAAGGAGCTTTTTGACAAGCTTTTAAAAGATTTTCCACAAATTAAATTAGAACATTTAGATACAAATTATCGCAGTAAAAAAATTATAGTTGATTATGTAAATGAAGTTTTTAAAGATAAATTTTTTGATAGTTTTAATCAGCCTAATTTTACTTTGCAAAAAAGCATTAAAGAAGGCGGATATGTAGAAATTTTACAAAATCAAATCCCATCAAAAACTGATTTACATGAAGCAAGTGGAAAAGAAGTTTTAAAAATTATTCAAAAACTTTTAGAAAAAGGAATTAAACTTAGTGAAATTTGTATTTTAGTATGGATCAATAAAGATGCCACTTTAATGAAAGAATTTCTTGAAAAAAATAGTATCAAAGCTTATACACAAAGTAGTGTTGCTTTAATGGATTGTATTAGTGTAAGAGTGCTTTTTGAGTATGCTAAAGCTTGTGTGCTTAAAGATGAGTTTAGTTTGTATTTTGTAAATAGTATTTTAGAAAAAGACCTTTCATATACCGAGCTTGATTTAAATCGTGGTGTAAGTGAAATTTTAAATTATTTAATCCATATTTTAAAGCTTGATTTAAGTGATATAAATTTAATCGCGTATTTAGAATACGCAAGCACTTTTGATAATTTCATAGATTTTTTATTTTATCCTTGCGAGTTAAAATCTTTACAAGCTCAAGATAATGGAGTAAGCATTATGACAGTGCACAAATCCAAAGGGCTTGAATTTGAAAATTTAATTGTGCTTGATAGACTTAGTAAGGATAGTAATGATACTCAAACTTTAATGTTTGAATATGATTTAGAACAAGGTTGGGAAGTAAGATATAGACATAGTGTGAGAAAATATCTAGAAGATGAAAACTATAATGCTTTTTTAATGAAAAGAAAAAAACTTCAAGCAGAAGATGAAATAAATTGTTTGTATGTAGCATTAACTAGGGCTAAAAATTCTCTTTTTATTATAAAAAATGATGAGAGTTTTAAAACTTTTAAGAGTTATTTTAAGGATTATGAAGAAAAGCAAATTGGCGTTTTGGAAAATAAACCTCAAGAAGAAGAAAAATTAAAAAATTTAGAACAAATTGAAGAATTTGAAAAATTTCAAAAGGTGAATTTACAAGAGATCAAGATAAAAAACCACCTTTCAAGTAAACAAATTTATTTTGGTTTAGCTTTGCACGAATTTTTACAATATTTTGATTTTGATGAAAAAAATAATTTTGAATTTTGTAAACAAATGATATATAAAAAATATCGTTTTTTCTTAGATGATGAAAGTTTTAAAGATCTTTTTAAAAGGCTTATGATGCTTTTAGAAAATGAAAATTTTAATAAGCTTTTAACAAAAAAGACACTATTAAAAGAGCAAATTATCACTTATAATGGTGAGCAAAAACAACTAGATATGTTAGCACTTAGCGATGATGAAGCTATCATTATAGACTATAAAACAGGTTTAAATTTAAATGAGCATAAAAATCAAGTTTTGCTTTATAAAGAAGCTATAGAAAAAATCTTAGCTAAGACTTCTACTAAAGCATTTTTGGTATATGTTTTAAAAGATAAAGTGGAGATAATAGAGATTTAGGGATATTGTATGAGATGTTTTATTGTAAATTCAAATAATAAATCTACTGATGGTGAAAAATTCTTAATTAAATATTTAAATGATAATTTACCAGAAGATTATGAAATTTATGTCCAACCTAATTTAAACGGAAATAGACCTGATATTATTCTTTTTCATGAGTATAAAGGTGTATTTATTATCGAGATTAAAGATTGGAAATTAGAAAGATTTGAAAAAGAGAGCGGAAAGAATAAATATTATAAATATATTAATGGTAAACGTTCCGAAATAGCTAATCCAAATTCTCAGCTTAGAAGATATAAAACTCAATTTAATTATTTTAAGCAACTTCCTGTTGTTTGTGTCCATTATTTTTATAATAGCTACACTCAAGATGTGATTGACTTTATAGGGGAAAGAGGTATAGAAATTTTTGGATGTGATAAAAAATATAACTTAATTAAATTTATAATAAATTACCCAAATAGCTTTATAAAATCACCAGACGAAATAAGAGATTTTTTACTTCCAAAAAAACACAAAAAGGAAAATGGAGAATATATAAATTTAACACAACAGCAAAAAAGACTTATAGAACATACTCCAAAAACATGGAGAAGATTGAAAGGGGTTGCAGGAAGTGGAAAAACTTTGGTTGTTGCACAAAAAGCGGTAAATATAGCAATAGCTAACAAAAAAGTATTAATTATTTGTTTTAATAGAACATTAAAAAGATATATAAGAGACCAAATAAATAAAACATGTAAAGATTTTGATTGGAAATTTATAGAATATAATCATTTTCATGAATTTATTAAATTATATGTAGAAGAAAATGGATTAGAAGTAAGAAAATATGGTAATTTTGATTCATATGAATGTGCTTTAATAGAGCAGGTTTTAAAACTTCAAAATGAAAAATCAAATTCTAAAAATAGAAAATACGATGCAATATTAATAGACGAAGCACAGGATTTTAAAAAAGAGTGGTTTGATATTTTGCTTTATTTTTTAGGCGAAAATAGTGAAGTTTTACTGGCAGCTGATGATAGACAAAATTTGTACAACAGAAATATATCATGGATTGAAAAAAATATGAGTGGATATAAATACAAATTTAAAGGTGCTTGGGGTGTTTTAAAAGAAGTGAAAAGATCCACTCGTTTACCAAGTTTAATCCACAAGACTAATCTATTTTTTGAAACATTTTTAAAGGATTATTTAGAAAATCATCCTGATAAGAACTTTGGTGATTTGTTAAATTCAGAAATTATTGTAAATGAAAATACTTTAGATTTATATTCGTTGATTTGGGAGAATATTGAAGAAAAAGATCTGTATAATAAAATTTTATATTATTGTAGGTTTTTCATAAATGAAAAATATAAACTAAAAGATATAAGTATTTTAGTATCCAATAAAAATATAGGGTGTAATATGATGTGTTTTTTAGTTAAAAACAATATAAACATCGAGCATATGTTTGATAATAAAGATGATTTCTCATTAGAAAATGATGCTGTGACAATATCCACCATAAATAGTTTTAAAGGTATGGAAAATAAAGTAATTATTTATATTAGTGAAAATAAAAGTAGTATTTATAATGATTTTAGAACTTATGTTGCATTAACAAGAGCTAAAGAAGCTTTAGTGGTATTAAATAGCAATAAAGAATATTTAGAATATTCTAAAGAATGGATGTAGCATTTGATTTACAACCATTCCTAATTGTTTTAAATTTCTAAAAGTTTTTGCTGTATTATATTTTTGTTTTTCAATCCCTAATATAATAATTTAATCTTTGAATGCAATATTGCCTCTTTTGTCAATATATACCCATTCTCCGTTTAAATTGACTTCCGCTAATCCTTTGTTGAAACTATAAGCTCTATCATAAATTCTCCATTTTTATTTATAAAATCATATTCTCCATTTTAATTTAACTTTAGCTAATCCTTCTTCAAAATAACTAATATCATCAAATTTAGGTTCTATAATGAACTTCCCGTTTTTATCTATAATTCCCCATTTTCCATTTAATTTAATTCGAGTTAATCCTTCGCTAAAACCATCAATTTTATCAAATTTAGGTTTTAAGACAATTTTCCCATTTTTATTTATAAAGCCGTATGCTCCATTTAGCTTTATTATTATCGAATGTCTAGACATAAATATGTTAGCAAAACAAGCTTTACCATCTCCCTCATCGCATTTTTCTTTATAGATATTTTTGAAGTATTTTACAGCTAGCTTCATCGTTGTGACATTTGCTTTCAAGTTTGCTTATATAAATTCGGCTGTATTTTCCCCCATAAAAATACTGATACGCACTTGCTAAAGCTATCAAAAATAAAATCACTACACTAGCTATGATTTTGCCTTTGTGCTTTATGATGAATTCTTTTCTTTGTTTTAGTTTCTTTTTTATTTTTTCTTGAGTTATTTTTATCTCTTCTTCGATTTTTCTTTTTCTTTCTTCTTCAATTCTTTTTAACTCTTCTAGTCTTTGTCTTTCTTTTTCTAGCTTTTCTTGTGCTTGTGGATCATATAAATCGCTACTTCCACATTCTTTACAAAATTTAGCTTTATCTAAATTTTCTTTATAACATTTATTACATATAAGCATTATATTCCTCTTGCTTGTTTTATAATTTCATAGGCTAAGTTGATTTTTCTCATCATCTCTTGAGCTATTTTTAAGAGCTTGGGAGGAATTTCTTTAGAATTAAGACTATCATAATGATACTCTTTGGCTAATTTTCTATAATTCTTTTTGATAGTTTCAAAATCGTCATTGATTTGGCATTGTAAAATTTCATAAGCTTGTTCTAAAGTGATTTTAAATTCTTTATTTTCTTGTTTTTGATGATTTTCTTGTTTATTTTTTTAATTAAAATCATAAATTTGTTCATACCTTAGTTTTATTTCTCTAAAACTTATAAGATTTAATCTAAGCCCTATGATGATATTTTCCATTAAGGTGTTTTCATTTGCGCTCATTTTTTTGTTAAAATATATAAGATCAAGTAATAAACATATCAAAAAATCTGCTTCTTTTGTATTTAAAATACGTATATTAGAGCAAAGTTCATTGATACTTCTACCTTTATTTTTCTCTTGTTCAAAAATATTTGCATAAGTATTTCTAAAACCGCTATAATCTTTAGAATAAAATATATCTATTTTATCAAGCAAAGAAGAAATAAATTTAGATAATTCTTTTGTGATGATTCTATTATCTACTTTTGCCATCTTTGCTAAAAATGCTACCATAATAGCAGGATTTTTATCATAAATATAATTAAATCTTTGTTTAGCTGGATGATTTAGCTCAGCTCCACAAAATATACAAAATTTTGCATCTTTTTCTAGGACGCTTTGAAGGCAAAATTTACAAGTATTTAAATCTTGTAATTTAAATTTCAAGAAAAACAAAATAAAACCTTATTTTTAAATGAAATAAAAATTTATTTTAACTATAAATTACTTAAATAATGATATTTTAAAAATTTACGATAGTCTTTTATTAAACTTTATATATTCTTAAATTAAGTTATTTATAAGTTTATTTTAATATAATCATACTTTAAAATTTTTGGCAAAGGTAAAATAATGACGAAGATAACAAAGCCAAACGAAGTAAAACGTGAATGGATCGTTTTAGATGCTGAAGGAAAGCGTTTTGGTCGTCTTTTAACAGAAGTAGCGACTATATTAAGAGGTAAAAATAAACCTTGTTATACTCCAAATGTTGATTGTGGAGATTATGTTATAATCATTAATGCTTCTAAAGCAGTTTTTACAGGAGCTAATAAAGCAGAAGATAAACTTTATCACAGACATTCAGGATATTTTGGAAGTGTAAAAAGTGAAAAATTTGGCGATCTATTAGCAAAAAATCCTGCAAAATTATATAAATTAGCAGTTAGAGGTATGCTTCCTAAAACAAATTTGGGAAGAGCAATGCTTAAAAAATTAAAAATTTATGCGGGTAGTGAGCATCCACATACAGCACAGCTTGCTAAAGAAGGAAAATAATATGGCAACAATTTATGCAACAGGAAAAAGAAAAACAGCTATTGCAAAGGTTTGGTTAAAATCAGGAAGCGGGAAAATCAGTGTAAATGGCATCGATTTAAACACTTGGCTTGGTGGCCATGAGTCAATTAAGCTTAAAGTAGTTCAACCTTTATTAGTTACTAAGCAAGAAACTTCTATGGATATTCGTGCTATAACTTTGGGCGGAGGATATAGCGCTCAAGCTGAGGCTTTAAGGCATGGTATTTCAAAAGCTTTAGCGGCTATGGATGCAGATTTCAGAGCCTTGCTTAAGCCAAAAGGCTTACTTACTAGAGATAGTAGAAGTGTTGAACGTAAAAAATACGGACGTAGAAAAGCAAGAAGAAGTCCTCAGTTTTCTAAACGTTAATAATTTTAGAAAAATATTATTTAAAATCGTCAATTATATTCAATTGATATTACCTAAATTTAATATCAATTGAACTTTAATATATCATTAATATTTTTTAAATAATTTAAGATTAAATCTCCAATTTCATACTTTATTAAAGCTTTTTTAATTTATTTTTTAATTTATGTTAAACGCCTTTTAAGAGAATTCATAGTAAATTCATCTATAAATATAAAAATTAAGGAAGGTCTTAATGAGTAAAGTAATGAAAACAATGGATGGCAATGAAGCAGCCGCTTATGCTGCTTATGCATTTACTGAAGTAGCAGGAATTTATCCTATTACTCCAAGTTCTCCTATGGCCGATTATACAGATATATGGGCATCTCAAGGAAAAAAGAATTTATTCGGTGTTCCTGTTAAAATTGTTGAAATGCAAAGCGAAGCCGGAGCTGCTGGATCGGTTCATGGATCTTTGCAAATGGGAGTTTTAACAACAACTTATACAGCTTCTCAAGGCTTACTTCTTAAAATTCCAAATATGTATAAAATAGCTGGTCAACTTTTACCAGGTGTAATTCATGTTGCAGCAAGATCTTTAGCTTCTCAAGCGCTTTCAATTTTTGGCGATCACCAAGATATTTACGCTGCAAGGCAAATAGGTTTTGCTATGCTTTGTTCGCATTCTGTTCAAGAAACAATGGATTTAGCAGGTGTTGCTCATTTAGCGGCTATTAAAGGTCGTGTTCCATTTTTACATTTTTTTGATGGTTTTAGAACAAGTCATGAGATTCAAAAAATAGAAGTTATGGATTATGCACATTATGATCGTTTGCTTGATAGAGAAGCTCTTTTAGAATTTAGAAATGCAGCTTTAAATCCTGAAAATCCTAAAACACGTGGAACTGCTCAAAATGATGATGTTTATTTTCAAACTAGAGAATTAAGCAATCGTTTTTATGATGCTCTACCTGATGTTGTTAATGAATATATGCAAGAAATTACTAAAATTACTGGTAGAGAATATAAACCTTTTGTTTATTATGGAGATGAAAATCCAGATAGAATTATTATTGCTATGGGTTCATCAACTCAGACTATTGAAGAGGTTGTTGATCATTTAAATTTAAAAGGAGAAAAGGTAGGTTTATTAAAAGTTTATCTTTATAGACCTTTTAGTTTAAAATATTTCTTTAATGTCATGCCAAAATCTGTTAAAAAAATAGCAGTACTTGATAGAACTAAAGAGCCAGGAAGTTTAGGAGAACCTCTTTATTTGGATGTTAAATCTGCTTTCTATGGAAAAGAACATAGTCCAATTATCGTAGGGGGTCGTTATGGACTTTCTTCAAAAGATGTTGATCCTGCACAAATTATAACAGTATTTGAAAATTTAAAACAAGATAAACCAAAAGATGGCTTTACTATCGGTATTGTAGATGATGTAACACATACATCGCTTCCTTGCGGAGAAAAGATTTCTTTAGGCGATGAAAGTACAATTGAGTGTTTATTTTATGGTCTTGGTGCAGATGGAACCGTTGGAGCAAATAAAAATTCTATTAAGATTATAGGAGATAAAACAGATTTTTATGCTCAGGCTTATTTTGCTTATGATTCTAAAAAATCAGGTGGTTATACTAGAAGCCATTTAAGATTTTCTAAAAAACCAATTCGTTCAACCTATCTTGTTTCCACTCCTCATTTTATAGCTTGTTCGGTAGCAGCTTATTTAGAAATTTATGATGTTTTAGCAGGAATTAGAAAAGGAGGAACTTTCCTTTTAAATAGTATTTGGAATGCTGAAGAGACTATAAAACAACTTCCTAATAAAGTTAAAAAAACTTTAGCAGAAAAAGAAATTAATTTTTATATCATTAACGCAACTAAGCTTGCAAGAGATATAGGACTTGGAAATAGAACCAATACTATTATGCAATCTGCCTTTTTTAAATTGGCAAATATCATTCCTTTTGAAGATGCTCAAAAATATATGAAAGAATTTGCTTATAAATCTTATAACAAAAAAGGTGATGCTATTGTAGAAATGAACTATAAAGCCATTGACGTTGGAGCCGATGGTCTTGTAAAAATAGACATAGATCCTTCTTGGAAGAATCTAGATATTTCCGAGAAAGAAGGAGTTAGCGCTTATAAAGGAACAGAATTTGTAGAAAAAATCGTTAAACCTATGAATGCTGCTAAGGGCGATGATTTACCTGTTTCAGCATTTTTAGGTTATGAAGATGGAAGTTTTGAGCATGGAACCACAGAGTATGAAAAAAGAGGCGTCGGTGTAATGGTTCCTAGATGGATAGAAGCAAATTGTATCCAGTGTAATCAATGTGCTTCTGTTTGTCCTCATGCAGTAATTCGTCCATTTTTAATTAATGATGATGAGATGAGTAAAGCTCCAAGAGGAGTAAAAGAGCATGCTTTAGAAGCTAAAGGAACAAAGGGTGAAAAACTTAGCTTTAAAATTCAAGTTTCACCTCTTGATTGTACAGGTTGTGAGCTTTGCGTTCATGAGTGCCCTACCAAAGAGAAATCTTTAGTTATGGTTCCACTTCAAGAGGAAATAGATTTTGGAGAGCAAGAAAATGCTGATTATCTTTTTAAAGAAATTGTTTATAAAGATAATATTTTAAATAAAGAAAGCACCAAAGGAGCTCAATTTTCTCAACCATTATTTGAATTCCATGGAGCTTGTCCAGGATGTGGAGAAACTCCATATATCACTTTAATTACAAGATTATTTGGCGAAAGAATGATTATAGCTAATGCAACAGGTTGTAGCTCTATTTATGGAGGTTCAGCTCCTTCTACTCCTTATAGAAAAAGTGTTAAAAATGGCCATGGTCCAGCTTGGGGAAATTCTTTATTTGAAGACAATGCGGAATTTGGTCTTGGAATGAAGATTGCAACAGAAAATACACGCAATAGAATTGAACATATTATGAATGAAAATATGCAAAATGTCCCAAATTCTTTATCAGCTCTTTTTAAAGAATGGATAGCAAATAAAAATGATAGCATTCTTTCTTTTGAAACCAGAAATAAATTAATTCCAATTTTGGAGCAAAATCAAGATATTAAAGCTGTAAAAGATATTTTAGAACTTAAGCAGTTTTTAGGAAAAAAATCTCAATGGATTTTTGGTGGAGATGGTTGGGCTTATGATATAGGTTATGGTGGGCTTGATCATGTTTTAGCAAGTGGAGAAAATGTTAATGTTTTGGTTTTAGATACTGAAGTGTATTCAAATACAGGAGGTCAAAGTTCTAAAGCTTCAAGAACAGGAGCGGTAGCACAATTTGCAGCAGCAGGAAAACCTATACAGAAAAAAGATTTAGGGCAAATTGCTATGACTTATGGTTATATTTTTGTTGCTCAAGTAAATTCAAATGCAAATTATAACCATCTGATTAAAGCATTAATAGCTGCTGAGGCTTATGATGGACCTTCTTTAGTTATTTGTTATTCTCCTTGTATAGCTCATGGTATTAAAGGTGGTCTTGGTTATTCAGGAGAACAAGGCGAACTTGCTACAAAATGTGGATATTGGCCTATTTACACTTTTGATCCACGTTTAGAAGAAGAAGGTAAAAATCCTTTAAATATAGCAAGTAAAGAACCAGATTGGGATTTATATGAGCAATTTTTAATGAATGAAGTACGTTACAATTCTCTTAAAAAAGCTAATCCTGATCATGCTAAAGAGCTATTTGAACGTAATAAAAAAGACGCACAAAGAAGATATAGACAATTAAAACGTATTGCAATGTCTGATTTTAGCAATGAAAAAGAGTAAAAATTTTTGAAAAATTTTTTTTACTTTTTTATGTTTTTTACTACGGTATTGGTAGGTTCGGATTTTGAAGATTATTTTGATTCTTTAAAGAAAAAAGAATCAAAATTTGATTTTTCTAATCTTCAAAATCCTTTTTTTAATCCAAATTTGAATGAAATCCAAAATTTAAAAATCCAAGCTATTTTTTTAAATAAAGTTAAAATTAATAATACATGGTATAAAGAAGAAGATAAAATTAATGAGGCAAAGATTAAAAAAATAAAATCTGATAGAATTATACTTGAGTATGATGGATTTAATATAGTGGCAAAACTACGAATCAATGATAAAATTTATATTGATTAAGTTTTTATTTTTTACCTCTTTTATTTATGCAATAGATTGTCAAAAAAGACTTTTTAATATAAAATCTAATGAAAACTTAACTATAAAAGAAAGTTTAGAAGAACTTTCAAATTATTGTTCATTTAGCATTATTGTAAAAGATAAATTAGCTAAAGAGAAACTTTTACAAACTCAAATTATTAATATAAATCAAATGTCTTTAGAAGAAATTTTTAAATTTTTTCTTGAGGATAATGATTTAAATTATAGTTTTAATGGAAAGATTTTAAAAATTTCAGCTATTGAAACAAAAATGTTTAAAATTAGTTATATTAGCTCCATACGGGAAGGACAAAGTGTTACAAAGGCTTCAGTAGACGCTAAACCAAAGCAAGCTGAATATATTCAAAGCGAAGATATAGAAGATAATATGATTAAAAGTATGGAAAAATTCGATTTTTGGAAAAATATTGAACAAGAAATTACAGCACTTTTATATAATACTTATGATGAAATAGAAGTTAAAAAGCCTATCATTAACTCCAATGCTGGAATTATTATAGTAAGTGGAACAAGAACTCAGTTATTAAAAGTTAAAGATTATTTGCAAAAACTTGAACAAAGACTTAAAAAACAAGTTATTATTGATGTAAGTATTATTGCGGTATCTTTGAATAAAACCCATTCTAGTGGAATTAATTGGCAAAAATTTAATATCGATTTTAGTTCTAAAACCAATGATGGTAAAAATTCTTTTATAGGGGTTGAAAATAGTAAAGGTTTTGTTAAGAATTTGGGTTTTAGAGCTGATTTAAATTTTGATTCTATTTTAAATTTTCTTTCTCAAAATGGCAAAACAAAAGTTTTATCAAATCCTAAACTTATGGCTTTAAATAATCAGCAAGCTATTATTTCTATCGGAGATACAATTAATTATCAAGTAAAAGATACTTCTAAAGGAACAGAAAATGGAACTACTGTGAGTGAGAGTTTTAGTAATTATTCTATTTTCATAGGAATTTTGCTGAACATCCTACCAGAAATTTCAGATGATGGAAAAATAATGCTTAGAATTAACCCAAGTCTAAGTGATTTTAAATATTTAGAAGACAATCAAAGGCAAAAAGAGCCAAGAACAATAGCACCCGATACCATACAAAAAAAGCTTTCAACTGTTGTACAAGTAGAAAATAATCAAACTCTTATTTTAGGAGGTTTAATTAGTCATAACCAAAATAAAAATGAAAATGAAGTTAATTTCTTTTCTAAAATACCTTTAATTGGAGAACTTTTTAAATCAAATGATGAACTTTCTAGTATAAGCGAAATAGTATTTATCATAACACCTACATTAGTAGAAAACTTTAGAAATGTTCCAAGTTTAAAAGAGTTAGGATTTAGGCATTATGAGTGATTTTGTTAGTATCAAAAATCAAGATTATGTTTTAAATCGTATAAAAGAAGAGCTCTTAAAACAAAAAAGTTTTATATTATTACTCGGTAAAAGTGGCAGCGGTAAAAGTGCTTTGCTTCAAAGATTGACTAAGTGTTTTGAAAATGTAAAATTTAATGGTATTTTTACAAACAAAGAAGAATTTGAAGAATTTTTAAAGCCTTATGTTATTAAAAAAGAAAATATTATTATTTTTCTTGATGAAATAAGTATATATGATAATGATTTTTTAGATCTTGTAAGAATTTATAGTGATTTAAATATAAGTTTTGTTTTAAGTTCACATAAAAAACCTTTAATTTTTAGTAAAGAGCATTTTAAAAGTCGTATTAATTTTGAGTTTTGCCTTAAAGAATTTACCTTAGATGAACTTAGATCCTATATAAGTGATAAATTTGATATTAACTTGTGCAAAAGTGATCTTAAACTTATAAAAAAATATTATAATGCAAACTTAAGAAATGTTGATAAAGTGATTAAAAGCTTTAAGGAATTTAAAAATTTTTTCAAAAATAGCAAAAAAGAAAATTATCTTTTAAAGCTTAGTATGTTTGAAAATAATTTATTGGGTTAAAATGCAAGAGCGTGTAAAAAAACTTGAATTAGAATATAAAAAATTCTTGATTAGAAAATATGTAAAATATTTTTTTATTACAATGTTTTGTTTATTTTTGGTATTTTTTATATATTTTATTATTAATGAATTTCAAAAAAAAGAAGTCTTATTAAAACAAGCCTTAAAAGAAAAACAAGATTTGGTGTCAAAACTTCAAAAAGCTAAAATCCAAGAAGAAAAAAATAAAATTATTAAAGAAAGACTTCAAGAAGAAAATTTAAATCTTCTTGAAGCTAAGCAAAAATTGCAATTTGAAATTTCATCAGTGGTTTTTAACTCATCGGTTTTAAAAAATGAATTTTATAAATCTCCTAGCTTTGATAAGGCTTTACTTTTATCAAGATTATATTTTAAAGATAAAGATTATAAAAAGTCTATTTTTTGGTCTTTAAAGGCAAATGAGATGGATAAAAATCAAAAAGAACCTTGGTTTTTATTTATTAAGGCTAAAGAAGCTTTAGGTGAGCTTGATGAAGCAAAAAGGGCTTTAGAGACTTATAAATTTTATTATGATATAGAAATAGATAAATTTTAGGATTTATTATTGAAAAAGGAATTTTTAGAAAAATTAAAACAGTTGGGTTTTAAAGAGGAAAATTTAGATTTTAATAATATCAGATTTAAAGAGTTTTTATTTAATGCTTATATTAGTGATCAAGTTAGTATTGATGAGCTTTATTTGAATTTAAATATAGACTATAATGATTTTTTAAAGTCTTTGGCTTACTTTTATAATCTTGATTTCTTTGAATGGCAAGAATTTGATGATGAGCTTAAGGTGCCACTTCCTTGTGAAATTTTACTAAATTATCAAATTTTGCCTTTTAAAATGGATGATAAATATATTTATATAGCCTCTTTTAAGCCTTGTTCATTAGAAATTTTGGAAAAGATTCAAAGATTTTTTAAAGATAAATTTGTAAAAAATATTTTAGTAAATCATATTGAGTTAAAGGCTAAATTACAAAAATTTAAAGTTTTAGCCAGACTTCAAGAATTAAGTTTAAAATTAAAAGAAGAATTAGCTAATAATCTAAAAAAAGACGATAAAAGCTCTATCAATCAGATTTTTGATTTTTTAATCCACGAATCCATTAAATTTTGTGCTAGTGATATACATATAGAAGCAAGAGAAAAAGATGCTTTGATAAGATTTCGTATTGATGGTATGCTTAATTTTTTTTGTATTTTAGACAAAGAGATTTATCAAGCTTTAGTTTTTTATATTAAATTTTTAGCAAATTTAAATGTGGCGGAATTTAGAAAAGCGCAAGATGGAAATTTTGAATTTAAAATCGATAAAGAACATTATGATTTTAGAATTTCAACCCTTCCTTTAATGTATGGAGAAAGTGTTGTTATAAGGATTTTAAAACATGATTTAAATTTATTAAATCTAAACAAATTGGATTTTAATGAAAAAGATTTATCACTACTTCGTAAAAATATTCATTTTCCACATGGTATGATTTTGTTAACTGGACCTACAGGAAGTGGAAAAAGTACTACTTTGTATGCTTGTTTAAATGAAATAAAGTCTATACAAAAAAAGATAATTACTGTTGAAGACCCTATTGAATATAAAATGTCTCTTGTGCAGCAAATTTTATTAAATCCTAAAGCCGGACTTGATTTTAATAATGCTTTAAGATCTATTTTAAGACAAGATCCTGATGTTATTATGATAGGTGAAATTAGAGATGAGCAAAGTCTTGATATAGCTATTAAATCAGCCTTAACTGGACATTTGATTTTAAGTACCTTGCATACTAATAATGCCATTTCAACTCTTACTCGTTTGATAGATATGAATGTAAAACCTTATCTTTTAGCTTCTAGCTTAAATTTGATTATCGCTCAAAGATTGCTTAGAAAGCTTTGTCCTTATTGTAAAAAGCAAAGCTATAAAAAGTATAAAGAATTTGATGGTGTTTTTTATGAAAGCAAAGGTTGTGAGTTTTGTAATTATAGTGGATTTTTTGGAAGACAGATAATCGTTGAGGTTTTGGATATAAATGATGATATAAAAGAGCTTATAAGAACTCATAAAGGAGAAAAGCAAATTTTAGAGTATGCAAAAAATCATGGTTTTAAAAATATGTTTGAAAATGCTTTAGAAAAAGCTAAAGAAGGTTTTATAAGTTTAGATGAAATTGTAAGAGTTTTGGGATGAAAACTTATGAACTTAGTTTTTTAGAAAATGGAATAAAAGCAAAAAAAATAATTAAAGCTAAAAATCTAAATATGGCACAAGCTTTAGCTTTAAAACAGAATTTGAACATTTTAGAATTAACAGAAATTAAGAGAGAGAATTTTAGTTTTTTTAAAATTTCAAATGAAGATTTTGTTTTATTTTTTAAAGAATTTTCGTTTTTGCTAGAAGTAGGTTTGAGTGTTTTAGAAGCCTTAAAGGAACTTGAAAAAAGCACTTTTAAAAAAGAACTTAAAAAAACAATAAAAAAGATAGATGAAAATTTAAGTTTAGGACAGAGTTTAAGCGAGGCCTTTAAAAATTCTCGTTTTAATTTAAGTCATAGTGAATTAGCCCTTATAAAAATAGCTGAAAATACAGGAAAACTTTCTTATGTTTTTAATCAAATTGTTTTAATAAGACAAAAAACCATAAAAGCAAAAAAATCTTTTATAAAATCAATCAGATATCCTTTAATAGTGCTAGTATCTATTTTTATTTCTTTTATTTTTTTGATATTATTTGTTATTCCGCAATTTAAAAATTTATTTGATAATTTTAATATAGAACTTCCTTTAATTACCCAAATTTTACTTCAAACCTATGATTTTTTAAATTCTTATTTTTTTCTTATTTCAATTTTATTTTTATTGTTTGTATGTTTATTTGTATTTTGTTATAAAAAATTTTATTTTTTTACCTTGATAAGTGATTATTGTTTTTTGAAAATTCCAATTATTTCTAAGCTTATTTTATATTATCAAAGTTATCATTTTTTTAGTGTATTTTCTTTACTTTTAAAAAGTGGAATTTCTCTAAGCAAGGCTTTAGAATTTGCTATTTTTGGGATAAAAAATGAATTTTTTAAAAATAAATTGACTCAAATTTTATCTTTACTTGAGCAAGGTTTAGAGCTTAGTGAAGCTTTTAGAAGAACTAAAGTTTTTGACCCATTAGTTATTTCTATGCTAAATATTGCTATGAAAAGTTCTAAACTTGATATTTTAAGTGAGCAAATTTCTTTGTTTTATGAAGATAAGCAAGAAAGTATGATGGAAAAAATATTAAGTTTGATCGAGCCTTTGATGACTTTATTTGTAGCTTCTTTGGTGCTTTTATTGGCTTTAGGTATATTTTTACCTTTATGGGAATTTAATAGCACTTATGCTTTTTAGGAATCAAATAAGGTATAATTTAATTTTAAATTTTGAGGAATAAAATGCTTGATGATATCTTTGCCGCTCTTAAACAAAATCATAATTTTAGGGCTTTACCTCATTTAAGACATGAGAATTGTTTTGTTTATAAAGAGGGTAAAAAACTTTTGAATTTAGCTTCAAATGATTATTTGGCTTTATCTTATGATAAAAATTTAAAAGAAGAATTTTTAAATAATTTAAAAGAAGAATATAAGTATTTTTCGAGTTCAAGCTCAAGAAGTTTAAGTGGAAATTTTGAAATTTATGATGAATTTGAGGAGTATTTAAAAATTCAATTTCAAGGATTTGAAGTTTTACATTTTAATAGTGGATATCATTTGAATTTATCTTGTATAACTGCTCTTGCAAGTATACCTAAGACACTTTTTTTAGCAGATAAATTTATTCATGCAAGTATGATAGATGGTCTTTTGCTTGGAAAGGCACATTTTTTTAGATTTAAACATAAAGATGTGAAAGCTTTAGAAAATTTAATACAAATTCATTATGATAAATATGACAATATTATTATTTTAAGCGAAGCTTTATTTAGTATGGATGGAGATTTTAGTGATTTTAAAGCTCTATGCGCTTTAAAAAAACGTTATAAAAAAATTAAGCTTTATATAGATGAAGCCCATAGTATAGGTTGTTTTAATGATGATGGCTTGGGGCTTATAAAATATTTAGGGCTTTATAAAGAGATAGATTTTTTAGTTTTTACTTTTGGCAAGGCTGTAGCTTCAGTGGGGGCATGTATTATAACCCATAAAGAATTTAAAGATTTTTTTATCAATAAAGCTAGGGCTTTTATTTATTCTACGGCTTTACCACCTATTAATGTAGCTTTTACCCTTTTTATTTTTCAAAAAATGAAAGAGTTTGAAGACAAAAGGCAGAAATTGCAAAATTTGGCCCATTTTTTTAAAGAGAAACTTATGCAAAAAAAATATGAAATTTTAGGAGATGCGTATATTGTTTCTTTAATTTTAAATGATAATCTTAAAGCTTTAGAATTTAGTCAAACTTTAGAAAATCAAGGTTTTTTTGCTCCTGCCATTAAAGAACCTACTGTTCCAAAAAATACCGCTAGAATTCGTTTTTCTTTACATGCGGGATTGGAGTTTGATGATATTGAAAGGATTGTAAATATCTTATGAAATATGAGTTTTTAAAGCAAAATTCGCATTCAAATGAGCTAATTTTATTTTTTGGTGGATTTGCTTCTCATCCTAGTCATTTTGAGCATTTAAAATCAAATAAAAATGTTTTAATGTGTTATGATTATGAGGATTTAAGTTTTAAATTTGATCTAAATACTTTTTGTAAAATTACTCTTATAGCTTTTTCTATGGGGGTTTGCGTTGCTTCAAAATTATTGAAAAATTATGAGTTTGATAAAAAAATTGCTATTAATGGCACTAATTTGGGCATAGATGAAACAAAAGGAATTCATCCTGTTATTTTTAATAAAAATATTAAAAAATTTAATTTAGAAAATTTTAAAAAATCTTTGTTTAAGGAAAAAATAAATTTAGCTAAAAATTTTATTTTTAAAGAAGAAAATTCTTTAAAAGAAGAGCTTAAAAAACTTTTAGAATTCGCTTTAAAACATAAAGAAGAAATTTTTATTTGGGATAAAATTTATTCAAGCATAGAAGATGATATTTTTCCACAAAATGCTTTAAAAAATAGTTTTCAAGAATTATTTTTTTTAAATGAGCCTCATTTTGCTTTCTTTCATTTTAAAACTTGGGATGAATTTTGAATTTTTTAAAAGCTAAAAATACCTACAAAAAAGAAGCCAAAGTGCAAGAGTTTATGGCCAATGAGCTTTGTTTGGAGCTTTTAAATTTAAAAAGAAAACATTTTCGTAAAGTATTTGAATTTGGTTGTGCTAGAGCAGAACTTAGTCAAAAACTTGAAAAAATTATCTCTTTTGATAAATATATTAAAAATGATATTTTAGATTATGGGGTTGATTTTGAGGTAGAAATTTTTGATATGAATCAAATTGCTTCTCATTCTTTAAGCGAGCAAAAATTTGATCTTATTATTTCTAATGCGACTTTGCAATGGCTTGATTTAAAACTTATTTTGCCAACTCTTGATAAAATGCTTGATGAAAAAGGCATTTTATTGCTTTCAACTTTTGGAAAAAAGAATTTAGAACAAATTTCACAAAGCACAGGATTTTCTTTAAAATACTATGGCGTATTGGAGTTAGAACAAATTTTTAAGAAGTATTTTATAAATGTTAAAATTAAAGAAGAATTTAAAACTTTAGAATTTAAAACTCCTTTAGAAGTTTTTAAACACTTAAAACTTAGCGGGGTAAATTCTTTGGGCTATCATTTTTTAGGAAAAAAATTTTTAAAAGAATTTGAGCAAAAATTTCATAATCGCTTAACCTATCACCCAATTTTTATTTTATGCAAAAAAGATATAAAATAAAAATTTTTATGTTAAAATCTTTTTATAAAATTTGTTAAAGGAAATTAATGATAAGAATTATTTTTTTAATTATTTTCTTTTATACTTTAAATTTAAATGCGGAAAAAATTAGCATATTTGTAGCATCAAGCGCCTCTAAGGCAATGAGTGAAATTAAAGAAGAGTTTTTAAAAAAATATCCAAATAATGAGATTGAACTTGTGTTTGGAGCTTCGGGTAAATATTATCAACTTTTAAAACAAGGTAGAGAGTTTGATTTGTTTTTTTCAGCTGATGAAAAATATGCATTAGAAATACAAAAAGATAATAATGCTTTAACTCCACCAAAAATTTATGCATTAGGGGTTGTTGTATTTTATTTTTTAAATGAAAATTTATTAAAAGATGGAATTCAAAATTTAAATAAAGAAAAAATTAAGCATTTAAGTATAGCCAATCCCAAATTGGCTCCTTATGGTGTAGCTTCAATTGAAATTCTTAAAAATCTTAATCTTTATGATGTTTTTAAGGATAAAATTATATTGGGTGATAATATTTCTCAACCTATAATGCATGTTGATAGTGGTGTAGCTGATATTGCTTTAGTAGCTTATTCTTTGGTTTTTAAAGATCCAAAAGGAAAAGTTGCTTTTATTGACAATAAACTTTATACCCCTTTAAAACAATCATTTGTAATCACAAAATATGCAAAAAATAAAGAACTTGCCTTTAAATTTAGTGATTTTGTGCTAAGCAATGAAGGGAAAATGATTATTAAAAAATATGGTTTTAATACTTTATGAATATTTTAAAAGGAAAGGTGCTTGATATTTTTCATCAAGATGATATTGTAATGATAAGAATTAATGTTAAGAATGAAATTTTTAGTGTTTTGATGCTTGATTTTAATTCTTTAGATCATCTAAGACCTAATTCTTATGTAGAATTACTTTTTAAAGAACATGAACTTTGTTTTGGGGAGTTAAATACTAAAATCAGCATAGAAAATACCTTTAAGGCAAAACTTATAAAAATTAAAAAAGGAGAAATTCTTTGGCATATATTTTTTGATTTTAAAGGCTTTTTGATCGGTTCTATTATCAGTGCTAAAAAGGCAAAAGAATTGAATTTAAACGAAGATGAAGAAAAGCTTTGTTTTGTAAAAGCAAATGATATAATTTTGAGAACTTAAATGCTTGATAATGATTTTTTACAAACTTTATGGCTTACTTTTAAATTAGCCTTTATTACAAGTTTTATTTTATTTTTTATAGGTATAGCTTTAGCCTATCTTTTTGTTTTTGTAAATTTTAAATTTAAAAGTATTTTCCAAGTTTTAGTTTCAATGCCCTTAATTTTGCCACCTAGTGTTTTAGGTTTTTATCTTTTGATTACTTTTTCTCCTAATAGTTTTTTGGGGAATTTTTTAAAAGAGTATTTTAATATTTCTTTGGTTTTTAGTTTTGAAGGGCTTGTTTTAGCTTCTGTGATTTTTTCTTTGCCTTTTATGGTTAATCCTTTGCAAAGTTCCTTTTCTTCGATAAATCCTAATTTAATCCTTGCTTCTTATACTTTGGGAAAAAATAAATTTATCACTTTTTTTAAAGTAATTTTGCCTAATTCAAAACTAGGAATTTTTACAGGTTTTATTATGTCTTTTGCTCATACTATAGGAGAATTTGGTGTTGTTATGATGATAGGGGGGCATAAAAAAGGAGAAACTTTAGTTGCAAGCATTGCTATTTATGATGAACTTGAAACATTAAATTATTCTTTAGCTCATCAATACGCTTTTACTTTATTTATCTTTTCTTTTTTAGTGCTTTTAAGCCTTTATTTTATCAATAAGAAATTTATATCACAGGTTAATTCATGATAAAAATTGATATCAAACATACAATCAAAACTTCTAAAAAAGATATTTATCTAGAATTTAAAGCTGATATTAAAAAAGGAAGCGTGAGTGCTATTTTTGGAGAAAGCGGGGCTGGAAAGACAACTTTATTAAAGATTATATCAGGACTTATAAAGCCAGATTTTGGTTATTTGAAAGTAGATGATGAAATTTATTTTGATAGTGCTAGAAGTATTAATCTAGCTATACAAAAAAGAAAAATCGGTTTTATGTTTCAAGATTATGCTTTATTTCCTAATATGAATGTAAAAGAAAATCTTTGTTTTGCTACCAAAGATAAAGCAAGAGTTAATGAGCTCTTAGAGCTTATGAATTTAAAAGATTTTGAAAAATTTTATCCTAAGGAACTTTCAGGGGGACAAGCTCAAAGAGTGGCTTTAGCAAGAGCTTTGGCAATGAATCCTAAAATTTTACTTTTAGATGAGCCTTTGAGTGCATTGGATTTTAAAATGAGAGCTTTTTTGCAAGATGAACTTTGTAAAATTTTAAATCATTTTAAAATCACTACTTTATTGGTAAGTCATAACTTGGCTGAAATTTATAAGTTAAGTGATCAAATTTTAGAACTCAAAGAGGGTAAAATAGTAAAAAATATAAGTGCAAAGGATTTTTTTACCCATTCAAATATCAGTGCAAAATTACGTTTAAGTGCTGTTTTGCTTGATATTAAAAAAAGTGATATTTTAGTTATTTTGACACTTTTACTTAATAAAGATCTTATAAAAATTACTTTGAGCGAAGAAGAATTTTTAAAAGATTATAAAGATATTAAAATAGGCGATACATTGATACTTTCTATAAAAGCTTTTAATCCTATTATTGTTGGAAAAATTTAAAGTATTTAATAATTTTATTTTTTTTTTTTTTTGATAAAATCAGCCTTTAAAATAGCATTAAAAGGAAATTTTATGAGTAAAAATATTATCTTGCTGGGCGGAAGTAATTCTGTTATGGTAAATGGTTTATCAAAAGGCTTGAAAGAAGGTATAGAAAAACTTAATGCTTCTACGGGGGGGGGGGGATTAGAGTTTTATAATTTTGCTTTGGGTGGAACTTCAAGCATTCAACGCTTATATGAGTTAAGAAGAAATAAAGCTATCATAAAAAATGCCAATTTAATTATATGTGAATCAAATGTCAATGATATAGTAGCTTCAACTTTATCAGAAAAAGAATCTTTACCTTTTAATGTTTTGTATAGAAATGCACAATGGCTTTATAAAGAACTATATGCTTTAAATAAAAAAGTTTTAATTATTATTTTCCCAACTTTTAATAATAGAATTAATAATTTGCATAGATTATTATGTCAAAAATACAATTTTAATGTGATTGATATGGCAAATTACTATGAAATAAATAATTTAAAAGATTTTGAGCCCGATCATTTGCATCCTTTATCTTCATATATGAAAAAATTAGGAGAAAGCATAATTGAAAATATTTCTATTTTTAAATTGGGAAAAACTAATACTTTTGTAAACGACAACCCTACTTTTGAAATTATAACTCCTAATCAAACGCAAATGATCTCATATAAAAATATAACTAAGAAAACTTTTGAAAACTCCTTATTTAAAGAAGAAATATTTATTTTAAAAAAAGATGGAACTATGCTTAAATTTAAAGATTATTTTGATTTTAAAATCATAGCCATACATTTTTGGAATAATGATATTTCCGGCAAAGACTGGTACGAATGTTCTTTTAGAACGTCTGGGGTTATGATTGATAATGGTATAGAACATATTATTAAGGATTGTGGTTGTTTTAATTCAGTTCAAGAAATACAAAATGTAAATTTTAAAATTACAAAAAACACTTGTGTAAGATATTGTGATAAAAATATTCCAAGAAAAGAATTTCATCATAGTGCAGCAGTATGGGATAATAGGAATAATATTATTGATGAAATCGGAATTATTGCTTTTTTCTTAGCTTCTCCTAAGGGAAATTATCATACGGAAACAATTGATTTTCAGGCTTTAGAAAATGAAAATATAATAATATCAAAAGATTATGATTTTAGTTATTTAATTCCTCCTGTAAAATTTTATAAAGAAATTATAGATGAGTACTGTTGTTTAATGGATAATAAAAAATCAGCTTCTTTTTTAAAACAAATTGCTAACTTAAATCACAATCTAGCTAAAATAAAAATTCATAATCATCTTTCTTATAAACTAGGTTGTATTATGATTAGAAATTCAAAAAGCTTACTAGGATACATTAAAATGCCTTTTATCTTAATGATTGTTGTTTTAGCACATAAAGAGCAAAATAAAACAAATCATTTTTTAAAAGAATTAAAAAATGATCTTAATAAAGAGATTATTTTAAAAGAAAAAGAATGTTTTACTTATAAACTAGGAGCTGCTCTTATAAAAGCAAGTAAAACTTGGTATAAAGGTGGATACATAAGATTTTTATTTATGGATTTACCTAGATTAAAAAAAGAGTTTAAAAATAAAAAAGTCAAATAATTGGGCTAAGAAGAAAAATAAATATTAATTTATTCTTATTTAATATTTATTTTTTATTTCATCAATAAATTTATTTGAGATTCTTTAAAATTAGCCATTGTGATGGCTTAATCCTTGATAAAGATCTTAAATATTAGAATTATTTTATTTTCAAAAATTCTAGATACTGATCAAGTAAAACCTCTCTTTTAAAAAGTGTGTCAAAATTTTTTATATTAACATTTAAGGCAAAAGAGTAAATTTTATTTTTAGTTTTTATAAATCCAACTATCCAAGCTATATTTTGTTTATCATTAAAGCCTGTTTTTCCATAAAGGGAAAAGTTATTATCTTCTTTTAGTTTTATAATATTTATCAATTCTTTTTGTATTGTTTTAGGATAAGCAAGTTTTAAATTAGCCAGTTCAAAAAGTAAGATAGCTTGTTCTTTTGCACTAATTTTTAAAGAATTATCTAGCCAAAAGCTATCGATTTTAGAGATTTTTTTATTGCCATAATTTAATATATTTAGATTTTCTTGCATTCTTTTAATGCCTATTTTTCTAGCAAGCTCTTTAAAAGCTATCACTTGAGAGCGTTTCATGGCAGAACTTAAATTCGCATCGTTTGCCCAAGATTTTAAAAAAACTTTTTCACCTTTATAATGATAAAAAATTTCTTTTGTGTCTTTAACAATCCTTAAATTTAGAGCAATTAAGGCATTAAAAATTTTAAAAGTTGAAGCAGGGGAAAAAGCTTCATTGGCTCTTTTAAAATCATTGCTAAAAAAATTTTTGCCATCATAAATTATAAAAACCCCGCTTGTGTTTTGTTCTTTAAAAAAATCAGGTAAATCTTCTGCTTTTAAAAAAACAAAAAATAAAAGTATAAGCCATATTTTTGACATTAAATTTCCTTTTTCATTAAAAAATTTTTTAAAATTTGATCATTTCTTTTGACTTCATTTTCTCTTACAATTTTAAAGCCATTTTTTAAGAAAAAATCTTTAGCACTTAAAGATGCAAAAGTATAAATTTCTTTATGTATATAATTTTTTAAAGCAAAATTAAGTAAATTTTGCGCCAAACCTTGTCTAGTAAAATTAGGATGAGTAAAGAGCAAATCAAGCATCTTATAATCACTCATTATACCTATAAAACTTACAATTTTATCTTCTTTTTTGCAAACAAAAATTTCATTGTTTTTAAATTTTTCTTCCCATTTTTCTTTATCAATTTTAAGCCATGCGTTAATTTGCTCTTGCGTATAGTCTTTTATACAAAGTATTTTAACACTTTGCTTAAAAAGTATTATGCAAGAATTTAAATCTTTAATATCAGCTTTTTTTATCAAGTACTTTTCTTAAAGCTAAGCTTGCTAATGCCAAACCAAATGAAGCGGTCACCCCCATAAAAGAACCAAGATCTTTACAATTGGGATTTTCATCTGAAAAAACTACTTCAAAATTTCCTTTAAAACCAGACTTTCTAAGCTCATAACGGAATTTTTTAGCCAGTGCGTCTCCGTGTGTTTTAAAAATGCTTGCTGTTTTAATGCGTGTTGGATCAAGTTTTCTAGCTCCTCCTGTAGAAGAAATAAATATTTGATTTTTAAAATTTATAGCATTAGCCAAAGCAACTTTAGCAGGTATATCATCAATAGCATCAATAATAAGATCAAATTTACTTAAATCAAAATTTTTCAAAAAAGTATGATCAATTTTTGTAACTATGCCTTTAGCATTATAAATTCTTTCAAAAACTTTTGCTTTGTATTCATCTATAAATTCGCTATGAAGTTGGCGATTTTGATTGGTGATTTCAAATTTATCAGCATCAATTAAAGTAAGATCACTAAAACCAGTGCGAAAAAGAGCATCAACACATATGCCTCCTACTCCACCAAGTCCACAAACTAAAACTTTTATTTTAGAAAGTTGATTAAACTTTTCTTCTTTTAAAAGCCATTTTATACGTGTAAATCTATCATTCATTTTTTTCCTTTAAGCCATTTTTTAGTATTTTTCAATTTTTTATATGCTGTAAGATCAAGCATTATTGGAGTAATGGTTGCATAGCCTTGTTTTAAAAGAACTATATCGCTATTTTTTTCTTTTTCATGTTTTAAATTAGCACTTGCAAGCCAAAAATATTTTATTCCCCTAGGATTTGTATTAGAATGAGCTTTGTAAGTGTAAACTCTTTTTCCTGCTTTACAAATTTTTATACCTTTAAATTCAGTTTTTGAAGAAGGAAAATTTACATTTAAAAATTCTTTTTTATCTAATGGAAAACCTTTATCAAAAATGGTTTTTATGAGTTTTTTAGTTATTTTTAAAGCATTTTTATAATCAAGTTTTTCATTTTTTTTATAAAACTGCGAAAGTGCTATAGCTGGAATTCCTTGTAAGACTGCTTCCATAGCTCCTGCACAAGTTCCAGAATAAGTAATATCTTCTCCTACATTAGCCCCTTTATTTATCCCGCTAATTACAAGATCGGGCAATCTTTTTTTATACAAAGTATGAAGTGCTAAATAAATACAATCAGCAGGAGTGCCATCATCAAGCTTATAAAATCTTTTTTTAATCTTAACAAAGCGAAGAGGTTTTGTAAGGGTAATGGAGTGAGCACAAGCAGATTTTTCGCAAGAAGGTGCAACTACGGTAATTTTGGCTTTAAATTCTTTTTTAAGCATTTTTATAAGTTTTTTTAAACCTTCGCTTTCGTAACCATCATCATTGGTTATTAAAATTCTTTTCATTAAAATAATTTATCCTTAAAAATTTTTCAGACTGATTTTAACATTAAGTTTATAAAAACTCTCTTTTTTATAACTAAATTACTTTTCGTTATTAATTTATTATTACAATTAAAATCCATAAAAAATATAAAGGAAATAAATGAAAAAAATTATTAGTTTATTTGGTGCTATTGCTTTAGCTTTAAGCGTAGCTAATGCTGATATTAACCTTTACGGTCCAGGGGGTCCTCATACAGCTTTAAAAGATGTTGGAACTAAATATACAGAAAAAACGGGTGTTAAAGTAAATGTTAATTTCGGTCCTCAAGCAACTTGGTTTGAGAAAGCAAAAAATGATGCTGATATTTTATTTGGAGCTTCAGATCAATCAGCTTTAGCTATAGCAAGTGATTTTGGTGAAGAATTTAATATAAAAAATATCAAGCCATTGTATTTTAGAGAAGCTATCATTCTGACTCAAAAAGGAAATCCTTTAAATATTAAAGGTTTAAAAGATTTAGCTAAGAAAGAAGTAAGAATTGTTGTTCCAGAAGGAGCAGGAAAAAGTAATACTTCAGGAACAGGTGTTTGGGAGGATATGATAGGAAGAACTAAAAATATTAAAATGATACAAGATTTTAGAAAAAATATTGTAGCTTTTGTGCCAAATAGTGGAAGTGCTAAAAAACTTTTTGCAGAAAATAAAGCAGATGCTTGGATAACTTGGCTTGATTGGTCAAAAAGTAATCCAGATATAGGAACTGCAGTACAAATAGAAAAAGATTTAGTTATATACAGAACTTTTAATGTTGTCGCAAGAGAAAATTCAAATCAGGAAGTAAAAGATTTTATTAACTTTTTAAGTTCTAAAGAAGCAAAAGAAATCTTTAAAAAATACGGATGGAGAGAATAAGTCTGTATTAAACTTCAAAATTATTTATATAGATTAATTCTTAATTTGATAAGCCATTTTTGCTATAATTGCTTTTTTAAAAAAATTTTTTAAAGGGTTTTTTTATGTTAAATCTTTTGCTTTTAAGCAGTTCTAGTTATAAAGATACTGGCTATTTAACACATGCAAAATCTTTTATAGAAGATTTTTTGCAAGAATGTGATGTTAAGGATGAGTCTATACTTTTTATTCCTTATGCAGGCGTAAGAAGGACTAATGAAGAATACGAAATAAAAGTAAAAGAAAGTTTAAATAAAGATAATATTATTTCTATACATCATTTTAAAAATTTAAAAGAAGCAATTTCAAAAGCTAAGGTTTTTTTAGTGGGTGGTGGAAATACTTTTATGCTTTTATCTAAACTTTATGAATATGATTTGCTTGAAATTTTAAAAAAACGTATTCAAGAAGGTGCTTGTTATATAGGATGGAGTGCAGGATCTAATATAGCTGGAAAAAGTATTAAAACAACCAATGATATGCCAATTATTATGCCAAAAAGTTTTGATGCTTTAAATGTTTTTCCTTATCAAATAAATCCCCATTTTATAAGTGGTAAAATTCAAGGTCATAATGGAGAAAGTAGAGAAGAAAGATTAGAAGAATTTTTAATCGCAAATCCTAAAGATCAAATTTATGCCATTCCTGAAGGCTCTGCCTTAAGGATACAAGAAAATAAAATAAAAATTATAGGTCATAATTCTGTACTTAAATTAAGTTATCCTATGAAAAGCGAAATTTTAGAACTCAATCAAGAATATAATTTTAAGGGTTAAAATGCAAACATTTTATCTTTTTGCTTCAATTGTAGGAACATTAATAGCTATTATTTTACTTATAAGAAAAGCAGAAACAAAAACTGTTTTAATTGGTGTTGGTTTTATCCTTTGTTTGATTTCATTAAAGCCCATTGATGCTTTAAATGCTTTTACAACAGCTATGACGAAAGCTTCTTTGCTTAAAGCTATTTGTGCAAGTATGGGTTTTGCTTTTGTGATGAAATTTACTAAGTGTGATGTTCATTTGGTAAGATTGCTTACTGCACCTTTAAAAAATTTAGGTTTTTTCTTGATTCCTATAGCTTTTATTATTACATTTTTTATTTCTATCGCAATTCCTTCGGCAGCAGGATGTGCTGCAGCTGTTGGTGCAACATTAATTCCTCTTTTAATGGCATCAGGTATTAAACCTGCTATGGCAGCAACTGCTGTTGTAAGTGGAACTTTAGGTGGAGTTTTGAGTCCTGGGACTTCTCATAATAGCATAGTGGCAAATATGAGTGGTTTTTCTGTTCCTCAAGTAATAGGTGTTCAGCTTAATAATGCTATAGTTGCTGGTATTATAGTTTGTATCTCTTTAATGATTATGGCTTTGATTTTTAAAGATTATACAAAAGGTATTGTTTATAAGGCTAAGACTCAAGATAATAATGAAACAATGATACAAAAAGTAAATGTTTTATATGCTTTAATGCCTTTGGTGCCCATTATTATTTTGGTAATTGGAGCCAGTGATTTGCCAAAGTATCAGTTTTTGAGCCCTTTTTTAGAGTGGACAACTAAGATAGGTGTTGCTGAAGCTATGCTTTTGGGTGCAATTTTGGCAATCATTGTTACAATGAGTAAACCAAGTGAAATTTGTAAAGAATTTTTTAGCGGTATGGGAAGTTCTTATGCTAATGTTGTAGGTATTATCATAGCGGCAAGTGTTTTTGTAGCTGGACTTAAAGCATGTGGAGCTATTGATGCGGTAATTGAGTTTTTAAAAAATGAACAACATTATGTTAGTATTGGTGGAACCTTTATACCTTTTTTAATGGCTATAGTTACAGGATCTGGTGATGCCCCTACCATAGCTTTTAACGAGTCAATCACTATACATGCAGCAGCTTTGGGCTTTGATCAAGTAGAATTAGGAACCGCGGTTACTATAGCAGGAGTATTAGGGCGTGTAATGTCTCCAATTTTAGCAGCAAATATTATAGTAGCTGCTATAGCAGGAACCAATACTATAGAAATTGTCAAAAGAACTGCTTTAGGATCAATTGTTTCTCTTTTTGTAATAGCGTTTATTATGCTTTAATTTAAAGCATAATAAATTTAAGAATTTTTACTTGCTAAAATGATGATTTCTTGTAAAACCTTACTTGCTGCTTTTAAAGATTTTACCGGTAGATATTCGTAAATAGAGTGAAAATTATGTGCTCCTGTAAAGATATTAGGGCAAGGTAAGCCTTTTTGTGATAGCACAGCTCCATCATATCCACCGCGCATTGGTATAATCTTTGCTTTGATATTCAAATTTTCATAAGCTTTTAAGGCTAGTTTTATGGGTAAGGCATCTTCACTTTTTAGAGAATTAAACACATTTTTATATCTATCATTTAATTTTATATTAATTTTTTCATCTCCCCAAAGCTTCTTGCAAGCATCGCTTAAATCTTTTAAAAACTGCATTCTTTGTTTATATTTTTCATCATCAAATTCTCTCACATCCATCTTTAAAATAGTTTTTGCACTATTTCCTTTTAATTCTTTTACCCAAAAATACCCTTCTTTATTCTCTGTATATTCAGGTGCTTCGCCACGTGGGAGCATAGAAATGAATTGATGAGCTAAAATTAAAGAATTTACAAGCTTATTTTTTGCACTCATAGGGTGTGCTGAAACACCTTGAAAGATTACTTCTACATCTCCTGCGTTCCAATTTTCATACATAAATTCTCCTATGCCACAACAATCTAGACAATACCCAAAATCAGCCTTAATTTCTTTAATATCAAAAGCTTTAGCTCCTTTTAATCCTTGTTCTTCATCAGGTAAAAATCCTACTATTATATCGCCGTGTTTAATATCTGGATTTTTAACAAAAAATTCTAACATATCCATAATAGCTGCAATAGCTGCTTTATCATCAGCACCTAATAAGCTTGTGCCGTCTGTATGGATAATCTCATCTCCTATATAATTTTTTAGTTCTTTAAATTCACTTTCTTTAAGGTAAATATTTAAGTCTTTATTTAAGCAAATATCCCCACCTTTATAAGGTGTAATTTTGGCTTTTGTATCATTTGTTTGTTCCATACTAGTATCTAAATGTGCAAAAAATGCTATACTTGGAGCATTAGAAGTATTTGCTGGTAAAATTGCAGTTGTAATAGAATTTTCACGTCTTTTAATCTCATTTAAACCCAACTCTTTTAATTCTTGTTCTAATAATATGGCTAATTCCATTTCTTTTGGATTTGAAGGTATAATTCCTGCTGCGCCATTGTCTTTATTGGTTGTAGTATTAATCTTTGTATAATTTATAAATCTTTCTACTATATCCATGTTTTAATCCTTAAATATTTTATTCAAGATTATTATATATAATATTTAGTTTATTGGCATTTAAGATGTGATATGTTTTATGATGTTATTATCTTGAATAGTTTTTATTTAGATGTTTAAATAGTTGCAGTTTTATTTTAAAGTAAGTAATGATTATATAATAATCTAAGAGTTTTGGTTTTGGCTTAATTTATTTAAAGCCATTACAATTTGCAATGGCTTTAAAATCGTTAGAACTCTTTTGGTTGTTTTAAATTGTCTACTTTTTCAACTTCACAAGGTTGATTGATATAACAAGGACCTGTCATTTTGACATAAATTGTTAATTTTTTATGATCTTTGGATATTTCATAAGATTCTATACTTAAAACCCTATTTCTTGGAAAAAGTAATTCATATTGACTTTCAAATGCAGCAAGTCCCTTTAAAGAAACAAAAAGTGCATCTGAGTATTTTGGAACTTTTATAACAAGTTCAACAGGTCGGGTTTGAAATACACTATTTCTAATTGTAGTAGTAGACATAAACCCATAGTCTCTGTATTTTTTATGATTAATAAATTCTAAATAATGTTTAGCCCTTTCTGTAAATTTTCCATCTTTATAAATTTGAGAAAAATAACTTTTATCTAAAAGTCTAAATATAAAACTTAGATTTTCATAACGATAAACTATTAAATTTTCAAATATAATTGTTTTTCCTAAAGCTTGATCAAGCTTTTTTACCATTTCTTTTTGTTTTTCATCTAAAGAAGAAAGTCCTTCTCCATTTCTTAATTTGCTATTTATTGTTACAAAATCTCCATAAGTATATTGATAAACTATATTTTTCTCTTCTTGAGACAAAACATTATTGCCATAAAGTTTTAGCCACCAATTTATTGCTTCCCATCCATGTTTAAATTTTTTATAACCTGCATCATCATAATATCCCATTAAAGATGCCTGAAATCCTAAAAACAAAAGTAAAAAAATGATTTTTTTCATTTGCACTCCTTTGATTTGAATTTGGGTTATAATTGATTATATACTATATAAGTGTCTTTTCTAGGAAAATTATGTATAAAATAGTAAATTAAGATATAAATAGTATTAAATATAAAGAAATACCATAGAATTTTATGTTACAAAAAGTAATATATTTAAATAAGTTTTAGAGCTATATAGAATTTTTTATAGAAATATTTTTAAAAAAGATTGAAAATTAAATAGTTTATTTTTAAGGATTTAACAAAATTAGACTTATTGCCATTACAGCCATACCAAAAACTAATCCATATAGACTATCATGAGCTTTATCATAGGTTTTAGCAGCGGGGAGTAATTCATCAAAAGAGATAAAGATCATTATTCCAGCTACTACAGCAAAGGTAATAGCTAAAGTAAGTTCATTCATAATAGGTAAAATTAAAAATGCACCAACAATAGCTCCTATAGGTTCAGCTACTCCAGAAAGAGCCGAATAAATAAAAGCCTTTTTTTTATCATTTGTAGCGTGATAAATAGGTAAAGAAACTGCCATTCCTTCTGGAATATTGTGTATAGCAACAGCAACGGCTATAGCTATACCAAAACTAAGATTATCAAGACTTGAAATAAAAGTGGCAAATCCTTCAGGAAAATTATGTATGGCTATAGCAAGAGCAGTAAATATCCCCGTTCTTTTTAAGGCTTTAGTGTTGATTTTTTTAAGTGGTTCTCCAGGATGAAAATGTGGAGTTTTTTCATTTTTTTTAGGTAAAGGGCAAATTTTAAGTTCGCTTAAATCTTCTTTTGGTTCATGTGGATTAACATCTTCTGGGATAAATTTATCAATAATAGCTGATAGAAAAATACCACCAAAAAAACATAAGAGTGCTAGAAGTTCTCCATAGCTTGAATTATAATATTTTTTAAAATCAATCAAAGCAGAAGGTAAAATTTCCATAAAAGAAATATAAATCATTACTCCAGCTGAAAATCCAAGTCCAAAAGAAAGAATTCTTAAATTATCATTTTTACTAAAAAAAGCAATTATTGAACCAATTGCAGTTGAAAATCCAGCAAGTATAGTTAAAATTATCGCTATTAAAAGTTGTTCTAGTGTAAATTCCATAAAAATATTATAACCAAAATTATTAATGATTGATAGTTTAAGTAAGTTTTGGTTAAAATTTAAATTTTAATCTTGATAAAGAGTTAGATAATGAAAACTTTTTTAGTTTGCGCTTTAGAACCATCAGCAAATTTGCATTTAAAGGAAATTTTAAAAGTCTATAAAGAAAATTTTAAAGATTTTAATCTTTTAGGAATTTATGATGAGACCTTATCTAAAGAATTTGGTTTAAATTCTAAACCTCTTTATAGTTCTCATGAATTTAGCGCTATGGGTTTTATAGAGATTTTGCCTTTGATTTTTAAGGCAAAAAGGGCAATCAAAGAGCTTGTAAATTTAAGTTTTACTCAAAAAATAGATGCAATTTTATGTATAGATTCACCCGCATTTAACATACCTTTTGCAAAGGCTTTAAAAAAAAATGATTCAAAAATAAAAAGAATTTACTATATCTTGCCTCAAGTTTGGGCCTGGAAAAAAGGACGTATTCCTATTATAGAGAGTCATTTTGATATTCTAGCATCTATTTTACCTTTTGATGATCAATTTTTTAGTAAAAGTATTTATTGTGGGCACCCACTCTTAGATGAGATAAAAGATTTTAAGACTAAAGAAAATGAAAAATCGATCCTTTTAAAAAAGGAAAAAGAAAAAATTATAGCTTTTTTACCTGGTTCAAGAAAAAGTGAAATTAAACGATTAATGCCTATTTTTAAAGAACTTTCCAAAAAATTTAAAGGTGAAAAAATTCTTTGTGTTCCTCCATTTAATCTTAATAAACTTGAAATTTATGGTGATATTAAAGAATTTAAAATAGAAAGCAATACCCCAAAACTCCTTAAAAAAGCTGATTTTGCTTTTATTTGTAGTGGCACAGCTACACTAGAAGCGGCTTTAGTGGGCACTCCTTTTGTTTTAGCTTATAGAGCAAAGGCTATTGATATTTTTATAGCAAAATTATTTGTGAAATTAAAACATATAGGACTTGCAAATATTATTTGTGATTTTGCAGGAAAAGAGCCTTTAAATCCTGAATTTTTACAAGATGAGGTTAAAGCGCAAAATCTTTATAATTCTTATATAAACTATAATTATCAGATATTTTTTGATAAAGTTGATTTTTTAAAAGAGTATTTAAAATTTGGAAGTGCAAAAAAATTAGCTAAAATACTTCATGAAATTTAAAAAGGATAGAAAATGCAAAAAGAACCAATGAGTGAATTTGGCTATAAAAAATTAGTTAATGAATTAAAAGATTTAAAAGATAATCAGCGTCCAGCAGTGGTTGTTGAAATTGATGTAGCAAGAAGTCATGGGGATTTAAAAGAAAATGCAGAATATCATGCCGCAAGAGAAAAACAAGCTTTAATTGAAAGCCGTATAGCAGAGTTAAGTGATATTTTAGCAAGAGCCCAAGTGATAGATCCTTCAAGTTATGAGCACGATAGTGTCAAATTTGGCTCTAGTGTTGTGATTATGGATATAGATAGTGAAAAAGAAAGTAAATATACCTTGGTTGGAATTTGTGAAAGCAATCTTGAAAAAGGCTACATTTCTATCAACTCACCTATTGCAAAGGCCATGCTTGGTAAGAAAGTAGGTGATGAGTTTAGAGTGCGTTTGCCAAAAGGGGAAAGTGAATTTGAAATTATAGACATTTTTTATGAAAAATTGGAGTTTTAAGTGTCAAATTTCTTAGCTTTTTTAAAAAAATATTTTAAAATTATTTTTTTAATCTACCTAAGCAATATAATTTTAATGCTTTATTTTATTTATATTCTATATATTCATGATTTTAACTGGTTTTTAAGTAGAAGTTTTAAAAGTATAATTTATTCTTTAGTATTTGAAGTTGTACTAATACATTTATTTTATTTATTTTTAAAACAAAAAACTAAATATTTTTTATATTTTTATTTAGTTTTTGCGGTTTTAGATTTTATATTTGAGGGTTTTTTACTTTTAAATTATCACACCCTAATCAATCCTTTATTAATACAAGTTTTATTAGATACTAATTTAAGAGAAAGTTATGAATTTTTAATTACTTTTATAGGATTTAAGGATTTATTGAGTATTTTAGGCATTGTAATAGCTGTATTTTTAGTATTAAAATTCTTAAAAAATCCAAAACAAACTTATCCTAAAATAAGAAAAATTTTTATAATTTTTTATTTTATTGTAATTATTATTTTGTCTGTAGACTTTATAAATAAATTTTTTATCAAAAATGACTCTTTTGGAGCTTTGGAAAGATTGAATGAAAATGCTTTATTGCGTATTTTAAATAAAACATATGAATTTTTTGGTAATGATAGTTTATATGGGAAATACAAAAGCTATATAAAAAATTATGAAAATATTACTCAAGGCTATAAAGGTAAGGTTTTACTTAAGGAAAAAATTCCTTATGTGGTTTTAATTATAGGAGAAAGTACAGGACGTAATCATATGAGCTTATATGGTTATGAGCTTGATACAAATCCTAGATTAAAGAAACTTGAAAAAGAAGGAAATTTAATAAAATTTGATGATGTAATTTCTCCTTTTGCGCATACTGCAGCTTCTTTGCTTAGGGTCTTAACTTTTGCAAGTAATGAAGATAAGGTTTGGGAAGATAAATTAGATCTTGTTGATTTGTTTAATCTAGCAGGCTATAAGAGTATTTTTATTTCTAATCAAGAAAAAGCATCTCTTCCTTCAAGTATTACAAGTGCAATTGCGAGTCGTGCAAATAAAAGTATTTTTGCTAATTCTATTACAAATGATGATAAAACCATTGTTTCAAAATATGATGAAGTTTTATTGCCTTTTGCGAAAGAAAATTTAAACAATTATGATTTTTTTATTTTTCATTTATTAGGCACTCATGCAAATTATAAATACAGATATCCTAAAGATTTTGAAAAATTTAGTGCTAAAGACATTAATACTTCTTCTTTAAATACTAAACAAAAACAGCTAGTAGCAGAATACGATAATGCTGTACTTTATAATGATTTTGTAGTTAATGAAGTGTTTAATCTTTTTAAAGATAAAGATTCTGTTATTATTTATTTAAGTGATCATTCTGAAAGTTTATATGAAGATAAAGGTTTTTTAGGCCATTTTAAGCCTTCTCGTTTTACAGCTGAGATCCCCTTTTTAATAATAGTAAGTGATACTTTTAAGCAAAACCATAAAGAGCTTTATGAGAAAATTATAAAAGCAAAAAGTAAAGCTTTTATGAGTGATGATTTAATTCATGCTTTATGTACATTGGGGGGGGGGATTATGATAAAAGATTATAATGCCACAAGAGATATTTTAAATCCTAAATTTAATGAAAAAAGAAAAAGAATGCTTAATCAAGGTGTAGATTATGATAAAGAATTAAAAAATGAAAAAGCATTTGCAAGATGAAGTGATTATTAAAAATGGTGCTATTTTTATAGCTGATGCTCATGAAAATGAACAAAGAAGAGGGTTTTGGAATTTTTTATGTGCTTTAAAAGAAGGTAAAGTTAAAACTTCTCAACTTTTTTTAATGGGTGATATATTTGATTTGTTAATAGGTGAAATTTCTGCTACGCATAATTTTGCAAAAAAATATATTATTTTATTAGAAGAGCTTAGTAATGATGTGGAAATTTTTTATTTGGAAGGAAATCATGATTTTAATCTTTCTTATTTTTTTAAAAAAGTAAAGATTTTTCCTTTAAAAAAACAGCCTTTAAAAGCTATTTTTTATACTGAAAAAGGTGAAAAAATAGATTTTTTTTTAGCACATGGGGATATTTTTTTAAATCCTTTTTTAGGGTTTATTTTAAAAAATTTAAGAAGACATTCTTTACTTTGTTTTTTAAATTTTTTAAATAAAATTACTTTCGATTTTATATCAAAACGAATTTTGGAAAATCAAAAAAAGAAAAATCTTTTTTTTAAAATTAACAATTTTGAAAATTTAATTTATCAAAGATATGAAAAATATAACACCAATAATGCTTGGGTTGTAGAAGGACACTATCATCAAAATTTTATTTTAAATAATGAAAATATAAAATATTTTAATTTAAATAGTTTTGCATATAAGGAAAGTTTTTTTGTAGTAGAATACAGCCAAGAAATCAAATTTCAAGAACAGAATTTGAGGGGTCAAAATGTTTGATGAAAATATAATTAAAACAGGTTCAAATGAAATGGAACTTGTTGATTTCCGTATTTTTAAACAAGGACACGATAAAGTATATGAAGGAATTTATGGTGTTAATGTTTCTAAAGTAAGAGAAATTATCAAGATTCCAAGTCTTACGGAATTACCAGGTGTGCCTGATTACATTGAAGGTATTTTTGATCTTCGTGGAGTTGTAATACCTGTAGTTAATCTTGCAAAGTGGATGCAAATTACCGAGCCAGAAGGGACTATGTTAAAGCCACGAGTAATAATTACAGAATTTAGTAATATTCTTATTGGTTTTATTGTTCATGAGGCTAAAAGAATTCGTCGTATAAACTGGAAAGATATAGAGCCAGCTACTTTTTCTGCAGGATCTGGAGCTTTAGATAAGGGTAAGATCACGGGTGTAACACGTATCGAAAATGATGAGGTTTTGCTTATTTTAGATCTTGAGAGTATTGTGGAAGAATTAGGAATTTATGCGCCTAAAATAGATATCGATCTTAGCAAAATCGAAAAATTTAGCGGGACAGCTTTAATCTTAGATGATAGTTTAACAGCTAGAAAACGTGTTAAAGAAATGCTCCAACAAATAGGACTGCAAGTAGTTGAAGCAAAAGATGGTGTAGAAGGTATCAATAAGCTAGAAGAGTTGAGTCAGCTTTATGGAGATTCTTTGGGCGCCAATTTAAAGATTATTGTAAGTGATGTTGAAATGCCTCAAATGGATGGCTTTCATTTTGCTGCACATGTTAAAGAAGATCAGAGATTTAAAGATATTCCTATAGTTTTTAATTCATCTTTATCTAATGAATTTATGAACGAAAAAGGTGTTCAAGAAGCTGGAGGAGAAGGATATTTAGTTAAATTTAATGCAAGTGACTTTTTCTCTGAAATAACTCGTGTTTTAAAAAAACATCAATCTCAACAACAGGGGTAAAATATGGAAGATATGCAAGAAATACTTGAAGACTTTTTGGTTGAAGCTTTTGAGCTAGTTGAGCAAATCGACCATGACTTAGTAGAGCTTGAATCAAATCCAGAAGATTTAGAATTATTAAATAGAATTTTCCGTGTTGCGCATACCGTTAAAGGATCATCAAGTTTTTTAAATTTTGATGTTTTAACAAAATTAACACATCATATGGAAGATGTTTTAAATAAAGCAAGACATGGTGAACTTAAAATCACTCCAGATATAATGGACGTTGTTTTAGAATCTATTGACAGAATGAAAACTTTGCTTAATTCTATCCGTGATAATGGTAATGATACAGCAATAGGCATGGATATTGGACCTATTTGTTCTAAACTTACTGCTATCTCAGAAGGAGAGGCGCCAACTTCTAATGAAAAAATAGAAGAAAATAAAGAAGTAAAAGAGGAAAAACAAGAACCAGAACCTACTCCAGAACCAGATATAGATGTTAGCAAGCTTAATGATTCTGAAGTTGAAGCAGAAATAGAAAGACTTTTAAAAGTGAGAAAGGCTGAAGATCAAGCAAGAAGAGCACAGAAAAAGCAACAAAAATCAGCCTCATCTGTTTCTCCAAATAAACCAGCGGACACAAAAACAAGTGCTCCTGCAGAAAAAAAGGTTCCTGTTACTGGTAGTAGCGGTGCATCTATGGATCAAACTATTAGGGTTGAAGTTAAGAGACTTGATCATTTGATGAATTTAATTGGTGAATTAGTACTTGGAAAAAACCGTTTGCTTAAAATTTATGATGATGTTGAAGAGCGTTATGAGGGTGAAAAATTCCTTGAAGAGCTTAACCAGGTTGTTAGCCAATTAAGTATTATTACAACAGATGTACAACTTGCTGTAATGAAAACAAGAATGCAACCTATTGCAAAGGTATTTAATAAATTTCCAAGAGTTGTTAGAGACTTAAGTCGTGAACTTGGAAAACAGATTGAACTTGAAATTACAGGCGAAGAAACAGAGCTAGATAAATCTATCGTTGAAGAAATAGGCGATCCTATAATGCATATGATTAGAAATTCTTGTGATCATGGTGTAGAAGATCCAGCTACTCGTGTAGCTAGTGGAAAGCCTGAAAAAGGAATTGTTCAACTTAAGGCTTATAATGAAGGAAATCACATTGTAGTTGAAATTACTGATGATGGTAAAGGACTTGATGCAAATGCATTAAAATATAAAGCTATAGAGAAAAATTTAATCTCTGAAAGAGAAGCAGATCAAATGAGTGATAAAGAAGCTTTTGCTTTGATTTTTAAACCAGGTTTTTCTACTGCAGCAAAAGTGACAAATGTTTCAGGTCGTGGCGTTGGAATGGACGTTGTTAAAACCAATATTGAAAAACTTAATGGTGTGATTGAAATTGATAGCGAAGTGGGTAAAGGAAGTACATTTAAATTAAAAATTCCTTTAACATTGGCAATTATCCAATCTTTACTTGTAGGTACTCAAGAAGAATTTTATGCTATTCCGCTTGCAAGTGTTCTTGAAACGGTTAGAGTTCCGATTGATGATATTTACACCATAGAAGGTAAGAATGTATTGCGCTTAAGAGATGAGGTTCTTTCGCTTGTAAGACTTTCAGATGTTTTTGGAGTTAAGCAAGTTCTTGAAAGTGGTGATCAAACTTATGTGGTTGTTATCGGTGTAGCAGAAAGCAAACTTGGTATTATAGTCGATACTTTGGTAGGGCAAGAAGAAATTGTTATTAAATCAATGGGTGATTATTTACAAAATATTACAGGAATAGCAGGAGCTACTATAAGAGGTGATGGTAGGGTAACTTTAATTATCGATGTAGCAGCTATGATGGATATGGCAAAAGAAATAAAAGTTGATATTAAAGCTCAGCTTGAATCAAATGTTAAAAAAGTAAAAGAAAAGCCAAGTGATTATAAAGTTTTAATCGTTGATGATTCTAAAATGGATAGAACTTTGATGCAAAAAGCTTTAGAATCTTTAGGGGTGAGTTTGATAGAAGCAACTAACGGCGTTGAAGCACTTAACATTGTTAAATCAGGAGAGCATGATATTGATGCTATGCTTATAGATATAGAGATGCCAAGAATGGATGGTTATACTTTAGCTGGTGAGATTAGGAAGTATTCTAAATATAGAAACCTTCCATTAATAGCAGTTACCTCAAGAACAAGCAAAACAGATCGTTTAAGAGGTGTTGAAGTAGGAATGACAGAATATATTACAAAACCTTATTCTCCGGAATATTTAGAAAATGTAGTTAGAAAAAATTTAAAATTAGGATAAGAGTATGAGTAATGATAAATTAGAACAAATTTTGCAAAAACAGCAAGCTCAGATAGCTAGTCCTCAAGATCATAAAGAAGATGATATAATCCAACTAGTTGGTTTTGTAGTTGGAGATGAAGAATATGCTATTCCAATTCTTAATATACAAGAGATTATTAAGCCTATAGAATACACTAGAGTCCCTAGTGTGCCAGATTATGTTTTAGGTGTATTTAATATGCGTGGAAATGTTATGCCACTTATTGATTTGGCACAACGTTTTAATTTAGGAAGTTCTAAAATGACTCCTCAAACTAGATATATAGTTTTAAGAGGAGAGACAAATGGTAGTGGTGTTGGTGGAAATGCTGGTTTTGTTATAGATAGATTGACAGAAGCGATTAAAATTCACAGAAGCAGAATTGATCCGCCACCTGAAACTTTAGTAAAAGATAAAGGTATGATTTATGGTATAGGTAAAAGAGATGAAAATATTCTTACCATACTTAAAGTCGAAGCACTTCTAAAACGTGAATTCTAAATTTGATGGGATTTTCCCATCAAATCTTCTTATAAATTATAATTTAAAGTAAAATCCGCTATATTTTCAGTTAAAAACAAAGGTTTAATTATGAAAAAATTTTCTCTGTGGTGTGATTTTATTGAAAATAATTTTTTAGAAAAAGAATTTTTAGATTTATTGAATTTTAAAATTAATGGAGCTACTTCTAATCCTAGTATTTTTAAAAATGCTATCTTAAATTCATCATTTTATAAAAACCAAATTATTAAATTAAAAGGAAAAAAAGCTAAAGAAATTTATGAAGAATTAGCAATTAACGACATTAAAAAAGCAGCAGATAAATTAATGCCCCATTTTATGAATTTCAATGATGGTTTTATTAGTCTTGAGATTGATCCAAGACTTTATAATCACACAAGTTTAAGTTTAGGTGAGGCAAAAAGACTTTTTAATGCTATAGCTAAAGAAAATGTGATGATGAAAATTCCAGCTACAGAGGCTTCTTATGAGGTAATGTATGAACTTATGAAAGAAGGTATTAGCGTTAATGCAACCTTGGTGTTTTCACAAGATCAAGGTAAAAAATGTTTTGATGCTTTAAATGAAGGTTTAAAATATTTTTATCAAAAAAATTCACATTTAGCTAATGCAAAAACCCCAAAAGCTGTGATTAGTATTTTTGTAAGTCGTTTTGATAAATTCCTTGGTATTAATGTTTTAGAGCAAGGATCTATCGGTGTTTTAAATGCAAATTTAATTTACAATGATATTGTTTCTAAAAATGAGCCAAATATTCGTGCTTTATTTGCCAGCACAGGAGTTAAAGATAATACTTTATCAAAAGATTATTATATTCAAGAATTATTTTTTGAAAATAGTATCAATACAGCCCCGCTTGATGCTATTGATGCTTTTAATGAAAAATGTACTTTTAAAGTTCCTTTAGATAATACTAAAATTTATGATAAATTAAATCAAATTGTTTCTTTGTATGATTTACAAAAAGCCTATAAAAATTTAATGGACGATGGTTTAGAGCAATTTTGTATAGCTTATGAAGATATTTTAAGTGCTTTATCTTGAAATATCTTATACTCAAAAAGTAATTTATAATAAAATATAAAATTATTATTTAGGAATAGTTTATGAAAAATCCTTTAAAAAGTAAATCTTTTAAAGTTTTAAAAGAGAAAGGTTTTAAGCGTTGGGTTTTATATAGATTTGTAAAATTATTAAAACTTTATCAAAGACATATAGTTTTAAGATTTATAAGATATCTTAAACCATTGCCAAGTAATTATAAATTTATAAAGCATTCTTATGATGTATCAGGTCATGGAGCTTTAAATTATTTTTTATTTTTATGTCGATTAAATAGGGTAAGAGTCTATGATAGAAGTAATGTAAAATATACAAGTGCCAATAATAGGTTAAAAAAAGATGAAAACTTTTACTTAGATTTTCACTTTTCTGGTAAATCACCATTTATACCAAATTTCTCTCATATATTAAATTCTACCAAAATCCTCATTTTAACAAGAGATCCTATCTCGAGGTTTAAAACTTTTATTAATCATGGAAAATCCAATGATGGTAAAAAAATAATAAATTTAAATGATGATTTAAATGAAGTGTTTAAAATTTTATATTTAGGCAAGAGAAGAGAAAATGAAGTCAAACCAAGCCTTAAGGCTTTAAAGTATTGGAAAAATTCAAATAAAACACTCAATTTCAACTACTATTCCAACATAAAAGCATTTTTAGAAAGTAAAAAAGAATTTAAAATCTTTTATATAGATTGTAAAGAGCTAGATAGTAAAATAGCTTTTAATACCATGAACAAATTAGCAAAAATTTTAGATTTTAATCCACCTAATATAAAAGATAAAGAAAAATTTGAACATAAATTCTGGAATAAATTTGCTCATTTGCTTCCTTTTAATCTTTTACTAGATAAAAAAACTTTTCCTTATTTATCAAAAGATATAAGATTAAACATATGTGAAGCAAAATTATCTAATACCCCCCCCCTATATGTAGCATAGATATTAAATCTTTTATACTAGATAAAAATTATACTTATTATGAAAACTTAAGTATTTATATAGATGAGAATGATTTTAACATTTTAAAAGAACATAAAGAACTTTTTGAAGAAGTAAAAACTTATCTTTTAAAATTTAGTGTATTTTTAAAAGAGCAAATTGAATTTAAAGAAGAAAATTTTATAAATGAACAAGATATATTAAATTATTTAAAAGAAAACAAAGATTTAAGAGTATATATTAAAAACATACTTGATTATGAGCTTACTCACATTAAAGAGCATCGTCCTGATATCATAGCTTCTTGGAAATATTATGAGGAATTTGAGAGAATGTGTAAAGAGCTAGATGGGAGAGCTTAATTATCGTTTATATAGATAGATGAGATATTAAGACATAAAAATATAAATTTTTAAATTAAGCTAAGATTTTTTTGATAGAATAAGGGTTTTATTTTACGAAAGGTTAAAAATGCTAGAAGGTATTATTAGAGAGAGTATCGGTAGAAAAGCTGCTAAAGCTTTAAAAAGAGATGGTTATCTAATTGCAAATATCTATGCAAAAGGATTTGAAAATATTCATGCAGCTTTTAAGCTTAATGATTTTATTAAAGAAGTGCGTAAAAAAACTACACTTGCTTTTGATATTAAAGTAGGTGAAAAAGTTTTAAATGTTGTTATAGTAGATTATCAAAAAGATCCTGTAACCGCAGAACTTAAGCATGTAGATTTAAAAGTTGCACAAAAAGGTGTAGTGTCTAAATATATGATTCCTGTTAAAATTATAGGAACTGCAATAGGGCTTAAAAATAAAGGTGTATTGATTCAGTCAAAGAGAAGATTAAAAGTTAAATGTAAGGCTGAAAATTTACCTAACTTTTTTGAGTTAGATGTTAGTAAATTAGACGTAGGTGATGCTTTACTTGTAAAAGATGTGGTTGTTCCAGAAGGTGTAAGCATTATTGACGCTGAAAGAGTAGCAGTAGTAGGTGTAGAAAAAGCAAGGTGATCTTAGTTGTAGGACTTGGCAATATAGGAGATACTTATAAGGATACAAGGCATAATGTTGGTTTTATGCTTGTTGATTTAATTCTTAAAAATTATAATTTCTTACAAATTACAAATGCTAAATTTAAAGGAGAGTTATATAAAATAAACTCTTCTTTATTCTTAAAACCAAATACTTACATGAATCATTCAGGATTAAGCGTAAAAGCTGTTAAAGATTTTTATAAATGCCAAAGAATTATAGTAATCCACGATGATATAGATCTTAAACTTGGAGCTTTGAAATTTAAAAAAGCAGGAAGTAGTGGCGGTCATAATGGACTTAAAAGTATAGATGAATATTGTTCTAATGATTATGAGCGCGTGCGTATAGGTATTGGAAGATCAAATAATATTAAAGAATTTGTTTTGTCTAAATTTAATGAAGATGAAAAAATAATTTTAGATAAAGTTTTAGATCGTGCAAAAGACGCTTTGTTTGAACTCATTAATTCAAATGATATAACTCATATTGCTTCAAAATATAGTTTAAAAGTTTTATAATGTGGATTTTTTTTCGTTTTATTTCAGGGATTTATCTTAAAAATTTTTTTATTATTTTTTTATCTTTACTTTGTTTTTTTGTTTGTATTGATCTTTTATTAAATTTTAAAGATTTACCAAAGTCTGCAAATTTAGATTTGCTTTATGTAGTTTTTTTGGCTTGTAGTGCTGTATTTTATCTTTTGCCAATCTCTTTAATTTTTGCTTTGATTTTAAGTTTAATCAATATGATTAGAAGTAATGAATTTGTAAGTTTTTATGCATTGGGATTGAGTAAAAATTTAGTTATTTTATTTCCTTTTTTATGGGCTTTATTTTTTTGTTTTGTTTTTATAGGACTTAATTTTACTTCATTTGCTTATGCTAATGATTATAAAAGAAATATTATAAAAAATGGTGTTTTAATCAAACAAGGTGGTGGAGTTTTTCTAAAATTTAATGATGATCTAATTTATATTGATAAGGTTAAAAGTGCTCAAAATGAGGTTGAGGATATTAAAATTTTTAACACTAAAGATCTCAATCTAACATCATTTGTTATTGCAAAAAAAGCTATTTTTAATGATGATTTTTGGATTTTAAAGGAGGGAAGTTTAACATTGCTTCCAAATGAGTATAATGTAAGCGCTAAAGGCTTACAAAGTAAAGAATTTAAAGATTTAAAAACTTTAGAAGGCTTTAAACCTAAGATTATTGAAAGCGTGGCAAATAATAGTGATTATTCTATTAAAGATGCATTAGAAGGGTTATTTTTATTTAAGGAACAAGGCATTAGTTTGCATTCTATAAAAATTTCTCTTTATAAATTGGTTTTTACTCCGTTTTTTGCACCTTTTTTAATGCTTATAATATATTATTTTTTTCCTATAACAGCTAGATTTTTTAATTTGGCCTTTGTAAGTTTTATATTTTTTCTTGTAAGTTTTGGTGTTTGGGGATTATTATTTTTGCTTACAAGATTAAGTGAAAATGGAGTTATTTTAACTGAATTTGGTATTATCTTGCCTATAGTGCTTTTAGCATTATTTGCATTGTTTATGTATTATAAAAATCGTTAAAGGGTTAAGATGGATTATAAAAGTTTAAGGAATGAGTTTAATACTCCTTTTTATATTTATGATTTTGATGAAATAAAGAAAAATTTTTTAGAACTAAAAGAGGCTTTTAAGGCAAGAAAATCTCAGATTTTTTATGCTTTAAAAGCTAATTCTAATTTAAGCCTTTTACAAATGTTAGTCAAACTTGATAGCGGTTTTGATTGTGTAAGCATAGGAGAAGTAAAAAGAGCATTAAGAGCAGGAGCTAAACCTTATAAGATTATTTTTAGTGGTGTAGCAAAAACCGAAGAAGAGCTTAAAGAAGCTTTGGGTTATGATATATTATATATCAATTTAGAGAGTGAATCTGAATTATTACTTTTAGAGAATGTAGCCAAAAAACTTAATGTAAAAGCAAGAATAAGCATTCGTGTTAATCCTGATGTAGATGCAAAAACTCATCCTTATATTTCTACCGGACTTAATGAAAATAAATTTGGGGTAGAAATAGAACAAGCCAAAAAAATGTATCTTTATGCTAAAAAATCTTCTTATTTAGAACCTATTGGAATACATTTTCATATAGGTTCTCAACTCTTAGATCTTTCTCCTGTTTATGAAGCTGCAGAAATTGTTGCAAAGCTTGTAAGAGAATTAAAAGCTTTAAAAATTGATATTAAATTTTTTGACATAGGGGGAGGACTTGGTGTAGCTTATGAAAAAGATGATTTAAGACCAGATCTTTATTTATATGCACAAGGAATTTTATCAAAGCTTGGTGGGCTTGATGTAACTATAGGAATGGAGCCAGGGCGTTTTTTAGTAGCTAAAAGTGGGAAATTTGTTTGTTCTGTTCTTTATGAAAAACACAATAAAACAAAACGTTTTGTTATAGTAGATGGAGCAATGAATGATTTAATACGTCCTAGTTTATATGAAGCGTATCATGAAATTATCATGCCTTACAATGAAGGAGAAAAAAGTCTTTGTGATATTGTAGGGGGAATTTGCGAAAGTGGGGATTTTTTCGCAAAAGATAGATTGCTAGAGCAAACACAAAGTGGTGATATTTTAGTGATTAATGATGCAGGTGCTTATGGATTTAGTATGAGTAGTAATTATAATACTAGAAATCGTGTATGTGAATTAGCTTTAGAAGATGGTAAAATAAGAATGATACGTCAAAGAGAAAGTTTTGAAGATCAAATAATTTTAGAAGAAAAATTTTTAAAAGATTAAAAATGTTTTTTTTAGATGTTCAAGGCACTTTACTTTCGGATAAAGATAAGAGTTTAATCTCTGGTGCTAAAGAGTTAATTTCTTATTTGAATTCAAATAACATGCCTTATGTTGTTGTTACTAACAATACAAAAAAGCTTGATTTTTTATCAATCTTAAAGCAAAAAGGCTTAGACATTAAAGATAATGCTTATATTGATCCTTTTTATGTTTTAAAAGATATTTTAAAGCCTTGCAAGATTGCGGCATTTGGAGCTAGAGAGTTTTTATTTAGCCTTGAAAATTTAGGTTTTGAGCTTGATTTTAATCATCCTGAAGCTTTATTAATTTCTAGTTATGATGATTTCAAATTTAAAGATTTTGCTAATATGATAGAGCTTATTAAAAAAGATATTAGAGTAATTGCTATGCATGAGACAAGTATTTATAAAAAAGATAATAGACTCTATCCAGGCGTAGGTAGTATTATGGCTATGCTTAAAAATGCTACAAATTTTAATTATGAAGTAGTAGGAAAGCCTAGTTTAGCTTTTTATAAAGAAGCTTTAAAGCTCATTCAAAAACAAAATGAACAAATTAATTTTGAAGATATTTGTATTGTAAGTGATGATTTTAAAGGAGATTTATTAGAAGCTAAAAATTTAAATATGAAATGTATTTTAGTCTTAAGTGGAAAAATGAGCGATACTAAAGGAATTGATATAAGCTTACTTGATAAAATTTATCCTAGCGTTTTAGAACTTTTAGGGGAGTTAAAGTGCAAGATTTAAATGAATTAAGAGCACAAATTGATGCTTTAGATGATCAAATTTTGTATTTGCTTGATAAAAGAATGTCTTATGTTAAAGAAATAGGCAAAATAAAGCAAAGTAACGCTCAAGAAATTTATGATCATAAAAGAGAAGAATATATTTTAGATCGTTTAAATAATGTCAAATATAAATTTTTAAATTCAAACATGATTAAAAGTATCTATAGGGAAATTTTTTTTATATCAAAGCAAATACAGAATTTAGATTAAGATTTTATTAAACTCTTAATAGATTTTTGATACAATAAATATGTTTTTTTAAGTTTTTGTAATATAATTTTCAGTTTAAATAAATAGTTATTTGTAAATTTATTAAGGTTGCATATGGATTTTAAAAATATGTTCCATCAAATTGGACAACTTTATCAAAATTTAAGCCGTAAACAACGTATAGTTATAGCGGCTTCTATTGTTGTGGTTGTTGGATTTTTAGTTTTTTTAAGTTTATATCGTAACTCAGGAAGTGCTACTTCAGATGGCTACGCTATTTTGGTTGAGAATGTAAAACCAAGTTCATCTGCTGCTATTGTTTCAAAATTAGAACAAAGTGGTATTCCTTACCGTTTGCAAAATGAAAATACAATTTTAGTTCCCCAAGATCAAGTTTATAGACAAAGAATGATTATTGCATCTGAAGGTCTTATTAAGGATAGTCGCGTTGGTTTTGAAGCTTTTGATCAACAACAATTTGGTGCTACCAATGAAGAGCAAAAAGTTAAATATCAAAGAGCAATTGAAGGGGAGCTTGCTAGGACTATTGAAACTTTAGAGCCTATAAGATCAGCAGTTGTGCATATAGCCTTCCCAAAAGAAAGTGTTTTTACTGAAAGACAAATTCCTCCTACCGCTTCTGTTGTGCTTAATATTAAAGAAGGTTTAAAGCTTACAAGGAAACAAATTGATGGGATTAAAAATATCATTTCGGCTGCGGTTCCAAAGCTTACTAAAGACAATGTAAGAATTAGTGATCAAAGTGGAGCGCCTTTAGATGAGTTAGAAGCTTATGAAAGTGATGTAATTGCTGCACAGGTTAGATATAAAAGAGATCAAGAAAGAGAGCTTGAAGAAAAAATTATATCAACCTTAGCTCCTTTTGCCGGTGGAACTGATAAAATAGAAGTTAATGTGAATATAGATTTTGATTTTTCTAAAAAAGAATCTCAAAGTGAAATTTATGATCCAAATCCTATAGTAAGAAGCGAACAGACTTTAGAAGAACAAAGAGAAGGTAGAAAAGAGCCTGAAATTCAAGGAGTTCCTGGTGCTGTTTCTAATATAGGTCCAGTTGAAGGGCTTGATAATAAAGGTCAAGTAGAGCTTTATAAAAAAAATCAAGTAACAACTAATAATGAATTATCTAAAACTATAACCAATACCAAAAAACAATTTGCTACTATTATTAGAACTTCAGCAGCTGTTGCTATTGATGGAAAATATAAAGAAGTTGTTGATCAAGATGGTAATGTTCAAAATGAGTATATACCTTTAAGTGATACAGAACTTAAAAATATAGAAAGTTTGGTACAAAGTGCTATTAATTATAATGCAGCAAGAGGTGATATTGTTGTAGTTAGAAATTTACCTTTTCATCGTGAGTCTATTAAAGTGGAAAGTAAAGTTAGAACCTTTTATTCACGCTTTATTGAACCATTTATTCCGCCTGTTAAGTATTTTATTGCAGCTATTTTACTTTTTATTTTTTACAAAAAAGTTATTGGTCCTTTTATGCAAAAAATGCTCGAAGATGCAACCCCAGAAGAGCAACAACAAGCTCCTGGTTTGGTGTTAGATGAAGCAGAAGATGCTATAGAGAAATTTAATGCAGCAAGGAAAAAAGTTGAAGAACAACTTGGTTTTGGTGATAACTTCAATGAAGATTCTATTCAGTATGAAGTTTTGCTTGAGAAATTAAGAGGACTTGTGACTGATAAAAGTGAAGAGATTGCTGCTTTACTTCAAAATTTGGTTCAAAATGATTCTGAATTTAGCGAGAAGGATATGTAATGATAAAGCTTAGCGAAGAACAAAAAATGATTTATGATGATTTATCTATGCCTGAAAAAGTAGCAATTTTTTTAATTCAACTTGGAGAAGATGCTACAACGGCTGTGTTTTCGCATATGGAAATTGATGTTATTACAGAAATTTCAAGATATATAGCTATGGCCAAGAATGTTGATAGATCCGTAGCTACAGCGGTTTTAGAAGAGTTTTATACCTTGCTTCAGTCAAATCAATACATTAAAAGCGGTGGTTTGGAATATGCCAAAGAAATACTTTTTCGTACTTTTGGCCCTGATATTGCTAATAAAATCCTTGAAAAACTTACTAAAAGTATGGAGAATAACCAAAATTTTGCTTATTTGGCACAAATTAAACCACAACAACTTGCTGACTTTATTACAAAAGAACATCCTCAAACTATTGCCCTTATTTTAGCTCACATGGACTCAATCCATGCAGCCGAAACTTTAGAGTATTTTAGTGATGAATTAAGGGCTGAAGTTGTAATTAGAATGGCTAATCTTGGTGATATTTCTCCAAGTATTATCAAAAGAGTTTCTGCTGTGCTTGAAAGTAAACTTGAAAGTCTTACTTCTTATAAGGTTGAAGTGGGCGGTCCAAGGGCTGTGGCAGAAGTGCTCAATCGTTTAGGGCAAAAAGCAAGCAAATCTACTATTACTTATATTGAGCAAAGTGATGAGCGTTTAGCTGAAACTATTAAAGAACTTATGTTTACTTTTGATGATATTAGCAAATTAAGCACTAATGCGATTCGTGAAATTTTAAAAGTTGCTGATAAAAAAGATTTGATGATAGGTTTAAAAGGTGCAAGCGAAGAATTAAAACAAAAATTTCTTTCAAATATGTCATCACGTGCTAGTGAAGCTTTTTTAGAAGAAATGGGATTTTTAGGAGCTGTAAGGGTAAAGGATGTTGAAGATGCTCAAAGAAAAGTGGTTGAAGCAGTTCAAAAATTAGCAGAACAAGGTCTAATACAAACAGGCGATGCAGATGAAATGATAGAATAGGAACAATATGGCAAATCGTAGTAATGTAATTTCTAAAAAAGATAATGAGCAACATGTTGTTGAAGGCTATAGATTTAAAGTTATATCTGAATTTAATCATGAGCAAGAAAAATCTCATATCAATAATGAAATTAAAAATGATAATGAAGTAGCTTCTAAGGAAGAACAAGTTGCTTTAAAAGATAATGAAATTAGTGAAGAAAAACAGCTTGATTTTCAACCAAGTTTTGTAGAAGATTTACTTAAAAAAACAGATGAAATGTCAAGTAATATTATTAAACTTCAAATGCAAATTGAAAATCAAGAAAGTGAATTTAACAACCGTCTTAATTCTGAGCTTGAGAGTGCAAAGGAAAAATTTACACAAGAAGGTTATAACAACGCTAAAATAGAGTTTGAAAAAGAATTAAATGATTTAAAAGAAAGATATTTAAAAAGTATTTTAAAACTTGATGAAGCAAGTAAAAATTTAGATTTATTTATTGAAAAAAACAAAAAGGAATTAGCAGATACTGCGATAGATATTGCAAAGGAAGTAATTTTAAAAGAAGTAGAAAATAATTCTTCTAAAATTGCCTATTCTTTAGCAAAGGATTTGGTTTCAGAATTAAAAGGTGCTAGTGAAATAGATATTAGAGTAAATTGTAGTGATTATGATTATTTAAAATCTGAATTTAAAAATGATCTTAGTATTAAGGTTACTTTAGATGATGCAATCTCTAAAGGAAGCGTTGTAATATTAAGTGATTTAGGAAATATAGAATCAAGTCTTAATCAAAGATTAGAAAAAATAAAAAGAATGATTAATAATGAGTAAGAGATTATCCTATACTCATAAAGAGCTTCAAAATTTAAGTCTTAAAGAGCTTGAAGACTTAGCTTTTAATTTAAGAGAGAAAATTATAGAGGTGGTTTCAAAAAATGGAGGACATTTAAGTTCAAATTTAGGTGCTGTAGAACTTAGTATTGCAATGCATGTGGTTTTTGATCACAGTAAAGATCCTTTTATTTTTGACGTCTCTCACCAATCTTACGCTCATAAACTCTTAAGTGGAAGAGAAAATATTTTTCATACTTTACGTCAATTTAAAGGACTTAGTGGATACACTAAACCAAATGAAGGAGATTATTTTATTGCGGGGCATTCTAGTACTTCAATTTCTTTAGCCATTGGGGCTTGTAAAGCTATAAAATTAAAAAATGAAGATCGCTTACCTGTGGTTTTAATTGGAGATGGGGCTTTAAGTGCTGGAATGGCTTATGAAGCTTTAAATGAATTGGGTGATAGAAAATATCCTTGTGTCATTATACTAAATGATAACGAAATGAGTATTTCAAAACCAATAGGAGCTATTTCTAAGTATCTTTCTCAGGCAATGGCAACACAATTTTATCAAAAATTTAAAAAAAGAGTAGAAAAAATGCTTGATTTTTTGCCAGATGGTGCAACCTATATGGCAAAGCGTTTTGAGGAGAGTTTTAAACTAATTACACCTGGGCTTTTATTTGAAGAATTAGGACTTGAATATATAGGTCCTATTAATGGGCATAATTTAAATGAAATTATTGCTGCTTTAAAACAAGCAAAACTTATAAAAAAACCTTGTGTTATTCATGCACAAACTATAAAAGGAAAGGGTTATTCTTTAGCTGAAGGAAGACATGCTAAATGGCATGGGGTTAGTGCTTTTAATATAAAAAATGGAGAAAGTCTTAAGAAGCAAGATAAAAAAAGTGCTACTGAAATTTTTAGTCAAAATTTATTAGAATTAGCAAATAAATATGAAAATATAGTCGGAGTTACTGCGGCTATGCCTAGCGGAACAGGACTTGATAAGCTTATAGAAAAATATCCTCAAAGATTTTGGGATGTGGCTATTGCAGAGCAACATGCTGTAACTTCCATGGCAGCTATGGCAAAAGAAGGTTTTAAACCTTTTATAGCTATTTATAGCACTTTTTTACAGCGTGCATATGATCAAGTAATTCATGATTGTGCTATTTTAAATTTAAATGTTATTTTTGCTATGGATAGAGCAGGAATTGTTGGTGAAGATGGAGAGACTCATCAAGGAGTTTTTGATATTAATTTTTTATTACCTTTGCCAAATTTAACTCTTGTTGCACCAAGAGATGAAGCTATGATGGTAAAAATTATGGAATATGCTTATCATCATAAAGGTCCTATTGCATTTCGCTATCCTAGAGGAAGTTTTATTTTAGATAATGAATTTAAAGCATGTGAAATAAAATTGGCTAAAGCCCAATGGCTTATCGAGAGTGAAAGTGAAGTTGCTTTTTTGGGTTATGGGCAAGGCGTTGGAAAAGCTTGGAGCGTGTTAAAAAATATACAAATTAATAAAAAGAGTGCAAATTTAGTCGACTTAATTTTTATTAAACCTTTAGATGAGGAATTTCTTAAAGAGCTTGCAAAAAAAACAAAAATATGGTTTGTATTTTCAGAGAGCAATAAAATAGGCGGTGTGGGAAGTTTATTAAATACTTTTATACAAGAAAATAATTTAAACATTAAACTAATTAGTTTTGAGTATAAAGATAAATTTATAGAGCATGGAAAACTTTTTGAAATAGAGAAAGAATTAGGACTTGATACAGACTCATTAACAAATTATGTTTTAAATTATATTTAGTTTATTATTTAATAAAAAATATTATTTAATAAATATAAACTTGTTTTAATTATTTTATTATATAATTTTTATTTGTAAATTTTTAGAGGTGGAGATTATGGAATTGTTAGAAATGTTAAAAAAACATGAACTTAAAGCAACACCACAAAGACTTTGTGTCTTAAAAATTTTAAAACGTCATGAACATCCAAATATAGAAGAACTTTATGCAGAGATTAAAAAAGAATATCCATCTATTTCTTTGGCAACTGTTTATAAGAATTTAAATACTTTGCAAGAACAAGGTTTAGTGGTTGAAATCAATGTAGCTAATCAAAAAACTTGTTATGATATCTATGAGGAAGAGCATATTCATATCATATGTTCTAAATGTGGCAGTATAGAAGATTTAAATTTTAAAGATTCAAATCTTAAAGAGTATCAAGAACATTTAGAAAAAAAACTTGGTAATATTATAAATCATTTAGCAATTTGTGCGTATGTAGATGGTTGCAAAAAATGTTTTTAGATAAATTGAAATTGTTAAACAGTTTCAATTTATTATTAAAATTTAGATTCTAAAAATCCTAAAAATACTTGTATAATTTTAATTGATTTATTGTAATATCTTGCGAAATAAACTTTCCATTTGAGCGAAAGATTAAAATATGTTGTAGAAATAAAAATAAACTAATTTAAAAAGTGCTAAAATTTTTTAATTATAATAATTTATTTAAGTATTCTATATGATAAATCAATAGAGGGATAAAATGCAAAAGCAAGAAAAAATTGTTCAAATGTTTAATGAAATTGCTCCTAGCTACGACAAAGCAAATAGAATTTTAAGTTTTGGAATTGATATAACTTGGCGTAAAAGGGCTTGTAATTATGTTTTAAAAAACTATGATAAAACAGATTTAAATATTATTGATGTTGCTTGTGGAACTGCTGATATGATTAATATTTGGCAACAAGAGGCTTTAAAACTTGATAAAAAAATTTCAAAAATTATAGGCATCGATCCTAGTGAAGGTATGTTAAAGATTGCAAAAGAAAAATACAAAAAAGTTACATTTATAAAAGCTTTTGCACAGGATTTGCCTTTAGAGAATGAAAGTGCTGATATTATGAGCATAAGTTATGGACTTAGAAATGTTGTTGAAAGGAAAAAGGCTTTAAAAGAATTTTTTAGGGTTCTTAAAAAAGATGGCTTACTTTTAATCTTAGAATTTAGCAAACAGGAAAAGAAAGGGTTTTTATCTTTTTTTAGAGATTTTTATCTTAAAAATATTTTACCTATTTTAGGAGGTTTTTTAAGCAAAAATAAAAGTGCTTATGAGTATTTGCCTAATTCAATTGATCATTTTCTAAGCGAACAAGAATTAGCTAAAGAATTGCAAGAAATAGGTTTTAAAATAGTAAAAATTAATAATTTTAGTTTTGGTATCAGCTCTATGTTTGTGGCAAAAAAATGACTGTAAGCGAACTTAATATAAAGGCTAAAGCTTTACTTGAAACTCATTTTGAAAATATTATTTTAAATGGAGAGCTATCAAAAATCACTATCCATTCTTCAGGGCATTGGTATTTTGAGCTTAAGGATGAAAATTCAAGTATTTCTTGTGTGATTTTTAAATGGGAAAATTTAAAATTAAATTTTATTCCTAAAGTAGGAGATTTTTTAGAGCTTATTGGAAGTCTTAGTTTATACTCTCAGAGCGGACGTTATCAATTTATTGCTAATACTATAAAAAAAATGGGTTTTGGAGATTTAGAAGGGCAATTTTTAGCTTTAAAGGAACGCTTAGATAAAGAAGGTTTATTTGACATAAAATATAAAAAACAATTACCTAAATTTCCTTTAAAAATAGGTATTATAAGTTCTTTTACTTCAGCAGCTTTAGAAGATATGTTAAAAATAATAGAACAAAAATCATATTTTTTAGCAAAAATTTATGTTTTTAATGCTTTAACTCAAGGAAATTTAGCCCCGTCTTCTTTAATAAATGCTTTGAAAAAAGCAGATGTAAAAGGACTTGATGTTTTAATTATTGCAAGAGGTGGAGGTAGTAGAGAAGATCTTTTTTGTTTTAATGATGAAAATTTAGCCAGAGAAATTTTTAAAGCAAAAACACCTATTATTTCAGCTATTGGACATGAGATTGATTATGTAATCAGTGATTTTGTAGCAGATCTTAGGGCACCAACACCTAGTGCAGCTATAGATTTACTCATTCCATCAAGAATGGATTTAGAGCAAGATTTAGATTTTAAAACTCAGCAATTAAAAATTATTTTACAAACTAAATTTAAAAATTTAGAATTAGAACTTTTAAATTTAGAAAAAATATTAAAAGCTAATTCTTTAAATGTTTTAATTTCTCAAAAAATTGATCAAAGCAATCATCTAAAACAACAATTATTTTTTTCCATAAAAAATAAATTAAATATTGCTTATTTAAATTTAGAAAAAGCAGAAAATGCCTATAAACAACACGAATCTTTTTTTCAAAAAAGTAAAAATTTAGTCAATATTGAAAAAGATGGCAAGATAGTAAATTTAAAAGACTTAAAGCAAAATGATAAAATAATTTTAAATTCACAAGATGATAGAAAACAAGCACAAGTTTTATAAAGGAAAAAATATGAGAAAAATTAATTTTAGTGCAGGACCTTCAACTTTACCTTTAGAAGTTTTAAAAGAGGCAAATGAAAATTTACTTGATTATAAGGGACTTGGTTTTTCTATTATGGAGTTTAGTCATAGAAGTAGCGTTTTTGAAGAGATTCATTTTGATGCTATGAAAATGGCTAAAGAACTTTATAATTTAGATGATAATTATGAAGTTTTATTTTTGCATGGAGGTGCTAGTTTACAATTTGCTATGATTCCTATGAATTTATATTTAGGCGGAGTTTGTGAGTATGCAAATACTGGAATTTGGACTCAAAAAGCTATTAATGAGGCTAGAATTTTGGGAGTCAATCTTAAAATTGTTGCTTCAAGTAAAGAAGAAAATTTTTCTTATATACCAAAAATAAACTTTAGTGATAATGCTGATTATGCCTATATATGTTCAAACAATACTATTTATGGAACACAATATAAAGAATATCCAAAGACTAAGAGTCCTTTGATTGTTGATGCTTCGAGTGATTTTTTTTCTAAAAAAGTAGATTTTTCTAATATCGCTCTTTTTTATGGAGGAACTCAAAAGAATGCCGGAATTTCAGGCTTATCTTGTGTTTTTATTCGTAAAGATATGTTAGAAAGAAGTAAAAATAAAATCTTACCGAGTATGTTAAAATATAGTATCCATTCAGAATATAATTCATTATTTAATACTCCTTGTAATTTTGCTATTTATATTTTTAATCTTGAAATGCAATGGCTTTTAAAGCAAGGAGGTCTTGATGTGGTTTATGAAAAAAATTTAGAAAAAGCAAATCTTTTATATAAGGCTATAGATGAAAGTGAAGGTTTTTACAAAGGCTATGCGCAAAATAAAGATAGATCTTTAATGAATGTAAGTTTTAATATAAAAGATGAGAATTTGCTTCCTATTTTTTTAAAAGAAGCAGAACAAAATGATCTTTTAGGACTTAAAGGACATAAACTTTTGGGCGGAATTCGTGCAAGTATTTATAATGCTATAACTTTAGAGCAGGTAAAAACTTTATGTGATTTTATGAAAGAATTTGCTAAAAAATATAATTAATTATTTTTTATTTTCTAATATAAAATAGATGCTTAAAAATAATAAATAATTAAATTCTTATTTTAGGATAAAATATGAATACCATATAATTCAAGTTTAAGCATTTTTGGAATAAGCACAACAAATAATTGGAATTTCGGCGATAAAAATACCGCTCAAATTCCAAATGATAAAAACAAGTCAAATGTTGCAAATTTAGATAAACTTCTAAAATCTTACAAAGATTATTATGATGAACTTACAAAAGAAATTCCTATCGCTAAAGGCTCTATACAAGATCAGATTTTAAAGCAAAAAATAAAGTTTCAGTGCATTGGTTGGATGAAGACTTACAAAAAGGATATGTAAAAATTTATCACACAAGTATGAGTGTAGAAGAATTTAAACAAAAATGGTTAGATCTTCAAGCCAAACACGAAGCTAGATTTGGCGAAATTGCAGAGAAAAGCAGAAAGATATTCAACAAGAAATGCAAACTGCACAAGAGCAATATAACAACCAAAAAGAACAAGAAACAAAAACTTTTTTAAACCTATACAAGCAGAAAGTAAAAGCGAAACTTACAAAGATGAAGTAAAAACAAATTTTTGGCAACAATTTTTAAAAGTTCAACAAGAAAATAGAATGGATGTTTTAGAAATCTTAGAAATGTTAAATAAACAAGGCTTAGATTTAAAGCTTAAGAATTATTTTTTCTATCAAGCCTTTTAATATCCTTGTATTTTTTTAGAATTTTAACCATTTGGTTACCAAGAAAAAAATTTAAGTCTTATCCTTTGCTTTTTATGACATGCTTCCCCGTCCTTTATAAATCGGGAGTTTCTAGTATCAACAAATCTAGCCTACTTTTGTAGGTCTTATGAATTCTTCTCCAAGAGTTGATACTTTAGCTTTGTAAAATGAAACATACAAAGAAGATAATACAAGAAATAGACTTTAAAAAAGGCTCTAGAAGCTAAATTTGGCACAAGTAAAGAATTAGAACTTCTTAGTATGGAATTTAATAATGATGCAAAAGAATTTATTAATAAAATTCTTTCTTAAGGTGATTTATTTAGAATTAAAAATGTGGATATAGAGGTTTAAGAAAAATTTTCTCCGCCGAATTTAAGTAAAGCAGAACCCCAAGTAAAACCCCCACCAAAAGCATCAAGAAGTATTAAATTTCCTTTTTTAAGACGTCCTTCTTCATAAGCATCGTTCATAGCCATAGGTATCGAAGCGGCTGAAGTATTGCCGTATTTTTGCACACATACAACACATTTATGATCTTCTAAATTTAATTTTTCTTGTACAGCTTTAATAATGCGTAAATTTGCCTGATGCGGTATAAAAAGATCAATATTACTTGCTTTTAGATTATTTTTTTTTAAAATTTCTATAACATCATTGCTTAAAGTGTTAACAGCTATTTTAAAAACTTCGTTTCCTTTCATACTCATACAAAGTGGAGTGCTTATACTGGATTTTTGCGAACGTTTAGTCATTAAAAGATCCCCATAGTCCCCATTACTTGCAGTATGAACATCAATAATAGGATTATCAGAATTAAGACTTATAATGCCAGCTCCAGCTCCATCTCCAAATAAAATACAAATACTTCTATCATTATAATCAATAATAGAACTTGTTTTTTCTGCTCCTATGATCAAAACATTCTTTTTGCTACCACTTTCAACCATAGCTTTTGCAAGTTCAAGTAAATAAATGAATCCTGTGCAAGCAGCTGAAATATCAAAAGCCGTTATATTTTTAAGCCCTAGGTTTGAAGCTATTTTGCAAGCAGTTGAAGGCATAGCAAAATAGTCAGGACTCAGAGTTGCTACTAAAATTGCATCAATATCATCAGGATTTAAATTTGCTCTTTTTATAGCTTTTAATGCTGCTTTTGTTCCAAGATCACTTGTTTGCTCGTTATCATTGGCAATACGCCTTTCTTTAATACCTGTGCGTCTTGTTATCCACTCATCTGAAGTGTCAACAATTTTTTCAAGATCAAAGTTACTTAAAACTTTTTCTGGCACATAAGCTGCTATACTACGTAAAGATGCTTTTTTAACTATATTTTGAGAGTTCATTTTCTATAACTTGATTAATATTTGATTCGCTAAACTTAATAGCTTGAAAAATCGCATTTTTAATTGCCCTAGAGTCACTTTTTCCATGACTTATAATAACACAATCATTAATACCTAGCAAAGGCGCACCACCATATTCTTGCCAGTCAATACGCTTTTTAAGTTTATAAAAAGAGTTTTTAAGCAATAAAGCTCCTAACTTTGAAATAAGTGATTTTTTAATTTCTGATTTTAATATTTGAAATATGGCTGTTGCAACACCTTCACAGGATTTAAGAATAATATTTCCATTAAAACCATCACAAACTAAAACATCAATGCTTCCATTGAAAATATCTCTACCTTCAGCATTTCCAATAAAATTTGGAATTTTTTTCATAATTTGATGAGCTTCTTTAGTGAGCTCATTTCCCTTGCTTTCTTCCTCTCCATTGGAGAGAAGTGCAATTTTTGGTTTTTGAATATTCATAATTTCTTTAGCATAAATTTCACCCATAATTGCAAATTGAAATAAATTCTCAACTTTACAATCGGTATTTGCACCAACATCTAAAATTAAAGTATTTGTTTTAATATTCGGCATTAAAGTTGCAATAGCAGGCCTTGAAATATTTTTAAGTCTTCCAAGTTTTAAAGTCGCTAAAGACATAGTTGCACCACTATGTCCTGCTGAAACAACTGCTTTTGCTTTGCCTTCTTTTACAAGTTCTATAGCTTTATAAATAGTTGTCTCTTTTCGTTTTAAAACCTCTGTTGCACTTTCTTCCATAGAGAAAATTTCGTTTGCCTCTTCATATCGAATATATTTTTCTAAATGTTGCGGAATTAAAGGTTTTAAAATTTCAGACTGACCTACTAAAATTGCATTAAAAGGCTTTATACTTAAAGCTTGTATTACACCTTCAACAATAGGTTTTTCTCCAAAATCGCCACCCATTGCATCAATTGCAATGTTTATCATAAATTTTAGTATTCCTTAGTTACTGGATTAACACGATGAGGCATTTTATAACTTCCATCTTTATCTTTAATAGGCATTGGAAGAGTCACTTTATAATGTGTTCTACGTTTTGCTGCACGTGTTTTACTTACTCGTCTTTTAGGTACTGCCATTTTTTCTCCTTTTTAAATTTTACATTTATCGCAATAAAAATAATCACTAAAATATGTTTCAACTTCCCCAATTGCAATTTCTATAAGATCAATTTGAGAATCAAAAAATTCGATAGTATTACTAAGCTCATTTTCAGAATCTTTAAAAATACCATCACTTGCAAATAGTTCTAATTTTTCATTAATGGAGAATTCAGCCTCTTCTCCACAGCTATCACAAGGCTTATAAATAAAGCCTTTTATTATAGCATTAATTTTAACTATTTTCGCATTAATTTTAACCATATCTCCTTCAAAAACTATATTTTCAAGATTGAGTTTAAAAGGATAGGGTGTTGTATGAATTTTAGAAAAATGAATTTTCATTTATATATTTCATCAGTTTTAAAGAAAAAGTTAATTTCAATTTCTGCATTTTCTAGACTATCGCTTCCGTGTACAGCATTTGCGTCAATGTTTTCAGCAAAATCAGCTCTTATAGTTCCAGCTTTAGCTTCTTTTGGATTGGTTGCACCCATTAATTCTCTATTTTTAAATACAGCATCTTCTCCTTCTAAAACAGAGACAACCACAGGCCCACTAATCATAAATTTAACTAAATCTTCAAAGAAAGGTTTATCTTTATGAATTTGGTAAAATTCTTCGGCTTGGTTTTGATTTAATTGAATTTTTTTCATTGCAACGATTTTCAATCCATTGCTTTCAAAACGATCAAGAATTTTACCTATTACATTTTTTTTAACAGCATCAGGTTTAATAATTGATAAAGTTTTTTGAATCAAAGTATTCTCCATAATTTATTTTAAAAAACTATGATTATACTTAAATTATACTTAAAATTTTATTTAATTAATCTTTATCAATATTTTTAGTTTTTAAGCAAATACAGGAGTGCTTCCATCTCTCATATCTGCACCAATTTCATTACGACTTGGTTGTCCTTCTTGAATATCACTCCAAACTATACAACCATCTGTAGGGCAAGCACTTGCACATGCTGGTTGATCATTGTATCCTACGCACTCAACGCATTTGTTTGCATATACATAATAACTATCTTCATTATTAGGATTACTTGCATCATCTACTATTGCTGAAACCGGACACTCATCTATACAAGAACCACATGCAATACAAATATCTGTAATTTTTACTGCCATTTTTTCTCCTTATATTAAATTAATATTTTAGAATTCTATCATACTATTCTTAAAAACTTATTTTTTTGATAATCAAAATTTATCTTTATTGATAATATTTATTAAAAATCAATAATATAATATCTATTTCAATAATATTTAAAGATTTAAACGATATAATTTAGTTATCAATAAAATTTATTATTTAGGAGATAAAAATGATAGTTACAAAAAAAGCTTTAGATTTTACTGCTCCAGCAGTTTTAGGAAATAATGAAATAGTAGAAGATTTTAATCTTTATAAAAATATAGGACCAAAAGGCGCTGTTGTATTTTTCTATCCAAAAGATTTTACTTTTGTATGTCCTTCTGAAATCATTGCATTTGATAAAAGATATCAAGAATTTAAAGATAGAGGAATTGAAGTAATTGGAATTTCAGGAGATAATGAGTTTTCACATTTTGCTTGGAAAAATACTCCAGTAAATCAAGGTGGTATTGGCCAAGTTAAATTCCCTCTAGTTGCTGATTTAACTAAACAAATTGCTAGAAATTTTGATGTATTATATGCAGAGGCTGTAGCACTTCGCGGATCATTTCTTTTAGATGCTGATGGAACAGTTCGTCATGCTGTGATTAATGATTTACCACTTGGAAGAAATATTGATGAAATGATTAGAATGGTTGATACTATGCTTTTCACAAATGAGCATGGTGAAGTTTGTCCAGCAGGTTGGAATAAAGGTGATGAAGGAATGAAAGCAGATCCTAAAGGCGTTGCTGATTATCTTGGAAAAAATGAAAACAAACTTTAATTAGCTTTCTCCCTTTTTTAAGGGAGATATTTGATAAATCCTTATAGAACTCTTATATTAATTTAATTAATTATACATCTGTTTAAATGATAAATTTAGTATTACAGAATTTATTAGCACTAAAATAAATATTTTTATTAAATTACTTATATATTTTTTAATATAATCATTTATTAATATTTTAAAAATGTAATTTTGAAAGTTTATTAGCAATAGGAGAATTTATGGCAGGCGAAGATCAAGAAAAAACAGAAGAACCCACATCCAAAAAAATAGAAGATGCCAGAAAAGAAGGAAATGTTCCTAAAAGTCAGGATGCCTCCGCAGTTATAACTTTAATTGTTGCTGTAGCTATCACTCTTTTTTTAATGGGATTTTTAGGAGAGAGAATAGTTAATTTATATAGATATTATCAAAGTTTTATCGGGGTTGAGCTTGATCTTAGGATTATTCAATCTATTATGATTAAAAGTATTTTTGAAGTTTTGATTATGCTTGCTCCTATAGTGCTAAGTATTATGGTTGCAGGTGTTTTAGGAAATGTTATGCAATTTGGTTTTGTATTTACAACAAAACCTATTATGCCAAATTTAGGAAAAATTAATCCCTTAAAAGGTCTTAAAAATCTTTTTTCTTTAAAAAAATTATTAGAAAGTGTAAAAATTATTTTAAAAGTCGGTGTTGTTTTTACTATAGCTTTTATAGTATTGCTTCAGTTTATGAAAGAGCTTCCAAAAGTTGAACTTTATAATATGTTTAATCAGCTTATTTGGTTAAGAGATAAGGCCATTATTTTAGCTGCTATTGTGATTATTGCTTTTATGATTATTGCTGTTTTAGATGTATTTTTAGTGCGTTTTCAATATTTTAAAAGTCTTAGAATGAGCAAACAAGAAATTAAAGATGAATATAAACAAATGGAAGGAGATCCACAGGTTAAAGCGAGAATTCGTCGTATTCAAATGGAAACAGCACGACGTCGTATGGTGCAAGATGTAGCTGGTGCTGATGTGGTTATAACAAATCCTACGCATTATGCTGTTGCTATTCGTTATGATACAACCAAAGAACAAGCTCCAAGAGTTGTAGCAAAAGGTATAGATTTTTTAGCTTTGAGAATTAAAGAAATTGCTTATAAAAATAATGTTGTTGTTTATGAGAATCCTCCTTTAGCAAGAGAGCTTTATAAAGTTTGTGATGTAAATGATCTTATTCCTAGAGAATTATTTAAGGCTGTAGCTGAGGTATTAGGATTTGTATATAATTCCAATAATAAAAGCAGGCTTTCAAACCAAATTAATTCTAAAAATTAATTTGGTTTGTGAATGAGTTCAAGTATAGATTTTTGAGCAGCTTCATTATCGCTATCAACTTTAAAATAAATTTCAACTCTATTATTATTTAAAGTGGTAGGATTATTTTGTAAAGGTTCATTAAAACCATAACTTTTAATACTTAAATTTTTTATATTAACTCCGCCATCAATAAAATATTTTAAAACATTTTGAGCTCTTTCATAACCTAGTTCAAAACTTCTTAATACTGTATCACTATTATCTGTATAGCCTCTAATTTCAATTTTCGTTTGAGGTGGTAAATTAAGAGCAAGTTGTGCCATGCGTTTTAAATAATCTTTTATGTCAGCAGAGATGATTTCAGCACTTCCTTTTTGAAATAAAATTTTAGAAGGAAGATTTAATGCAACTTCATTATTTGATTGATCTAAAGCAGCTTGAAGCTTTTTAATGGTATCTTGTTGAGTTGTTACTCTTTGTTTTAAAGCTTCTATTTCATCACTTTCTGTTTTTGCAGGTCCTTTGTATTTTTCTTGATTCTTGCTTTCTTCTTGTATGGTTTGGGTTGTGGTATAATCAAAAATTTTTATAAATTCTGTTTTTAAAGCTTCAACTTTTGCTGGATTTGATTTAGAAATAGCCCATAAAGCTATAAAAAGTGCCAAAAGTAAACTCAAAAAGTCTGCATAAGGAACAGCCCATTTTTCACCTGCTGGACATTCTGGACATTTATGTTTTTTTGCCATTTTTAGCCTTTATCAAATTGTGAAATTTTAGGATCATCATGGCTAAGAAAATTAAAGAGTTTAGCCTCTAAATCTCTAGGATTAGCCCCTTCTGCTATGCCTTTGATAGCTTCAGTAATAACAATTTGTTCTTTAACTAAATCCATTCCATTAGCTTTCATCTTTCTACCCCAAGGAGCAAAAAGAGCATAAGCTCCAAATATTCCTGTAACAGTTGCAGTAAAAGCTCCTGAAATACCAGCAGCCATTGCCTGAGGATCATCAAGAAGTTTAAGTGCTAATATAAGTCCAAATACGGCTCCAACTAATCCCATAGTTGGACAAGTTTCTCCAAACACTATCCAGTATTCTGCACATTCTTTATAGTGTTCTTCAAGTTGTTCGGTTTGAATTTCCATACTTTCTTTAATCTCATCAAAACTTTTTCCATCTACTAGCATCATCATAGCATTTTTTAAAAATTCATTTTCAATTTCATTGGTTTTTGATTCTAAGGCTAAAAGTCCATCTCTTCTTGCTATAATAGCAAATTCTATAAGTTGAGCTATTCTTTCTGAGAGGTTAACTCCAGATCCTTTAAAGACAATTTTTAATTCTTTATAAGCAGCTTTAACAATTTTTTTATGAGTAGACGTCATTGCACAAAAAGCAGCGGTTGGCATCACAATAAGAAATGAAGAAAGATGAATAACATGTAAAGGATTACCACCTTCTAATATATCGCCAACAGAAATACTTGTTACAGCAAGTACCATTCCAAGTATGGTTGAAAGATCCATTAGTAATTCTCCTTATTTAAGTTCTCCCCAATTTTTAGCAATACTTGATGAAGTTTTTAATTTTACATCTAATTTTACAATATTTTCCATAATATCAGTAGCTTTTTTTACAAAATTTTCGCATAATTCATCTTTTACTTCAAAAATAAGTTCATCATGAATTTGTAAGATAAGTTTTTTGTTATTATCTAAGTCTGGGGCAATTTTTATCATAGCAAGTTTAATAATATCAGCTGCTGAACCTTGTAAAATAGAATTAATGCTTTCTCTTTCATACATTGCTATTTGCATGGCTTTAGCATTTTCAAAATCAAAAAATCTTTTTCGCCCTAAAAGAGTAGTAATAAAACCATTTTTTTTAACTTCATTTTTAACTTGTTCGAAATAATCCTTAATGCTAGTAAAATTTTCAAAATATTTTTCTATATAAGATTTGGCAAGTTTTGCTTCGATTTTTAAATTAGTGCTTAAAGTTTTATAGCCCATGCCGTAAATAAGTCCAAAATTAATGCTTTTTGCTATGCTTCTGGTTTTATAATTATTCTCTCCAAATATCATAATAGCTGTTTTTGCGTGGATATCTTCATCATTTGAAAATGCTTGTAAAAGTTTTTGATCTTTGCTAAAATGAGCGAGCATTCTAAGTTCTATTTGGGAATAATCCAAAGAGATAAAACTAAAACCGTCTTGTGCAATAAAGCAGGATTTATAATCTTTAGCATATTGACCATGTGCGGGAATATTTTGTAAATTTGGATCTTTAGAAGAAAGACGTCCTGTTGCAGTTCCAGTTTGTAAAAAACTAGAATAAATTCTTGAATTTTCATCTTTTTGTGCTAGTTTTAAAAGAGGCTCACAATAAGTTGAGTAAAGTTTTGCAAGTTCTCTATAAGATAAAATCTTTTCTATTACGGGATGCTCATTAATAAGTTCTTTTAAAACTTTTTCATCAGTAGAATATCCTGTTTTGCTTTTTTTCTTGGTATTAAGATTAAGCTTATTAAATAAAACTTCTGCTATTTGTTTAGGAGAGTTAAGATTAAAGCGATCTTGACATAAGGTATAAATTTCTTCGCTTATCTTTTTTATTTCTTTGCTAAATTGTTGCATTAAATTTTCAAGTTCTAATGTATTAAGTTTTATACCATTTTCTTCCATCATTATAATAACTTTTATAAAATCAAATTCATTTTTATAAGCAAGTTCTAATAATTTTGGATCTAAATTTTTAAGAAAATAAAGATAAAATTTTAAAGTAATATACGCATCTTCTGCTGCATATTTGCAAGCTTTATCAAGTTCTATACTTGCAAAATTTTCTCCTTTTTTAACTATATCTTCAAAATGTAAGGTTTTATAATCAAAAAGTCTTAAAGCCAAATCATCCATATTTACTCTTAAGCCTGGATTAAAAAGCCAAGCTAATATCATAGTATCAGCATATTTTTGAGGAGGGTTTAAATTGAAGTTATTTTGTATGATTTTAAAATCATATTTAAGATTGTGTCCTATAACGGTATGCTTGTAAATAATTTCTATGGCTTTTTTTGCATTTTGAAGCGAAATTTGCTTTTTTACTCCTAAATAATTATGATTTAAGGGAACATAAAAAGCTTCATTTTCGTTATAACAAAAACTAAATCCAACTATTTTAGCCTTTTTTGTATCAAGGTCAGTTGTTTCTGTATCAAAAGCAATAATACTTTCTTGATCTAAATTTTCTAAGATATTAAAAAGTTTATTTTCATCTAAGATTAAAGTTGTTTTGAAGTTTAAAATTCTATTTTGATTTTTTGAATTAAATTGCATTTTTTTAAGTAAAGAATTAAGTTCATATTGTTCTAAGATATCTATAATTTTTAATAAAGGTTCTTCTTGATTAAAAATAGATTTTTCCAACAAATTAGGAATCTCGATATCATTTTTTAAACTTGCAAGTTTTTTGCTTAAAAAAGCATTTTCTTTTCCTTCTAAAAGTAAAATGCGACTTCTTTCATTGCGTACTAACATAAGATTATCATAAATATTTTCTATATTATCAAATTGTTCAAGTAAAGTTTTAGCTCCTTTAGCTCCTATACCTTTAACACCTGGAATATTATCAGAACTATCTCCACAAAGAGCTAAAAAATCTCTAATCTGTGAGGGTTTTACGCCATATTTTTCAATGCAAGCTTCTTCATTATAATCATTTTTAGAAATAGGGCTATAAATACTAACTTTTCCATTTTTTATAAGTTGATAGAGATCTTTATCTTGAGTAATAATACGTATAAAAATATCTTCATTTTCGCATTTTTTAACAACAGAAGCTATAATATCATCTGCTTCGTAACCTTCTTTGGAATAACTCATAAAACCCATTTTTTCTATCATTTCAATACAAATTGGAATTTGTGCTAATAATTCTTCAGGAGGAGGGGTGCGGTTAGTTTTATAATTTGGATCAATTTCGCTTCTAAATGTTTTACCTTTAGAATCAAGTGCGAATAAAATATAATCACTTTTATATTCATTTTGTAGGCTGTAAATAAAATTGGCAAAGCCAGAAATCATACCGCTAGGAGCACCTTTAGAGTTTTTGAGTCCTTTAAGAGCATAAAAAAGTCTAAAGAAAAACCCAAATGTATCAATTATAGTTAAAGTTTTCATAGGATAATCTTTAATTAAGAAATTTATTTTTCTTAATTATTTCAAATTTTAACTTAAAAATTAGGAAAAATCATTTAAATTGAAAGTTGATAATAGGTATTTAAGCAAAATTAGTATATTTTTTCATCTTTTAAATTTATATTTTTAAGGAAAAATATGTCAAATAAACAAGCTTGTAGTATTGCAGATCAAAATTTTAATACTCCAGATGGAAAAAAAGCCTTCAAAAAAGCTATATTTTCTTGTTGGCTTGGAACAGCTTTAGAATATGCTGATTTTGCACTCTATGGTTTAGCTGCAGCAACTATTTTTTCGGAAGTATTTTTTCCAGAACAAACACCAGTAATAGCTCTTTTGCTTTCATTTGTAACCTATGGTATAGGTTTTATTGCAAGACCTATAGGAGCTTTATTTTTTGGATATTTAGGAGATAAATACGGAAGAAAAAATATTATGATGATAACTATTGCTTTAATGGGAATTTCTACAACTCTTATAGGTTTTATTCCAAGCTATGCTGTTATAGGAATTTGGGCGCCACTTTGTCTAGTTATTTTAAGATTCATGCAAGGTTTAGGAGCAGGAGCAGAACTTTCAGGTGGAACAATTATGCTTGGAGAATATGCTCCTAGTAAAAGAAGAGGACTTGTTTCTTCTGTTATAGCATTAGGATCTAATAGTGGAACTTTGCTTGCCTCTTTTGTGTGGCTTTTAGTCGTGCAAATAGATGATGAATCTTTTAAAGAATGGGGCTGGAGAATTCCTTTTATCGGAAGCTTTTTTATTGTTTTATTTGCTCTTTATTTGCGTATTTTTATTAAAGAAAGTCCTGTTTTTGAAAAACAAAAAGAAGAAATGTTAAAAATTAGAGCACAAAATGTGAAAGAATTAGAAGAAGACACAAGAACTTTTTGGCAAAAAAGTAAAGCATTTTGGATTATGGTTGGTTTAAGAATAGGAGAAAATGGACCATCTTATTTGGCACAAGGTTTTATAGTAGGTTATGTTACTAAGATTTTGCTTTTAGATAAATCAGTAGCTACAACAGCAGTTTTAAGTGCCTCTTTATTTGGATTTTTAATCATACCTTTAGCAGGTTATTTAAGTGATAAATTTGGAAGAAAAATAACTTATAGAACTTTTTGTTTTCTTTTAATGTTATATGCTTTTCCTGCTTTTATGTTGCTTGATAGTAGAGATGAAATTGTAGTTATTTTAACTATTATCGTAGGAATGTCTTTAGCATCTTTAGGAATTTTTGGAGTTCAGGCTGCTTGGGGTGTTGAAATGTTTGGAGTTAAAAATCGTTATACTAAAATGGCTTTTGCAAAAGAATTAGGCTCTATCCTTTCTGGTGGAAGTGCCCCTATGATAGCTTCTTTCTTGCTTGCTTATTATGGCACTTGGATTCCTATAGCGATTTATTTTGTTGTAACTGCTGGTATAGGATTTGTTACTACATTTTTTGCTCCAGAAACAAGAGGAAGGGATTTAAATTTAATTAAAGATGCTATATGATCCATTTGATTTTAGATACTGATATTGGTAATGGTATAGCAGGAGCTAATACAGATGATGGCTTAGCTCTTGCTTTAATTTTGGCTTCTAAAGAAATTAAACTTGAAATGATAAGCACTGTAAGCGGTAATGTATCTAATATTATAGCTTATAGTGTGGCAAAGCATTTTTTAAAACTTTGGAATTTAAATATCCCTGTGTATTTAGGGGCTAATTCTGCTTTAAAAGAGCCTATGAAACCTTGGCGTGATAGACTTGATAATAGTGTTAAAAAACAAAATTTAAAATCCCTTTGGGATACTATAAAAAAACCTAAAATAATGAAAAATATAATACCTAATGCCCCTTTGAAAATGGGTGAGCTTATAATGCAAAATCCTAAAAAAATTTCAATTTGTGCTATAGGTCCTCTTACAAATATAGCTATTGCTATGAGACTTTTTAAAGATTTTGATAAAAATGTAAAAGAAATTCATATTATGGGGGGAAGTTTTGATATGCCCTCATATATCAAAGATACAAATTTTGGTTTTGATCCAGAAGCAGCCAATATAGTTTTAAATTCTAAAGCAAAAATTGTTTTAGCTCCTTATAATGCTACTATGCAAACTTTATTAACACATAAAGATTTAGATGAACTAGAAAATAAAAATGAACTTTGCAATTATTTAATTCAAACTTTAAGAGCTTGGATTTATTATGCTAGTCATACAAGGGGGACAAAGGGAACTTGGATTCATGATGCTTTAAGCGTTGCTTATATGCTTGATGAAAGTATTGCAGAATTTGATGAATATTTTGTAGATGTTGTTTGTGATAGCTCTTTGGTAAGAGGTTTAGCTTATCGTGTTGAGAAAGAGCCTAAATTAAGTTTAGGTTTAAATTTAAAAGAAAAAAGATCAGTGAAAGTTTTAAAAAATATAAATAATCCTAAACTTTTAGAACTTATTAAAACAAGATTATTAAAAGGAATTTGCTATAAAAATTATAAAAATATAACGACTTAATTTTCCAAGAGTGATAAAAATAATAGCTCTTATAAGAGAGTATTTAGCAAATCCAAGTCCTAAAACAAAGATATCTCCTACTATAGGTAAAAAGCTTAAGAAAGAAAATATTGCTCCAAAGCGGTTAAAATTAATGCTTAGTTTTTCCAATTTTTTTAAAGAATTTGAAAAATATTTTTCTAAAATTTTTTGTTTTCCTAAAAAGGCAAGAGTATAAGTGCTTAAACTTCCTAAGGTATTTCCTAAGGTAGCTATAAAAAGGACTAAATAAGGATTAAAATTAAATTTGATAAAAGCAAGCACGAAAGCTTCGCTTGCAAGTGGAAGAAGAGTGCTTGAGAGAAAACTTGCAAGAAAAAGCATAGGATAACTAAGGGTTTCAAACATTTAAAGCCTTATTTAGGTAATTATTTTAAATTAATTTTTAGCACTCTTGAGTTCTAAATTTAAATAATATCCTGTATAAGAACCTGTTTTTTTATGTTCTTTTGCTACTTTTTCTACATTACCACTTGCTATAATCTTACCTCCTTTAACTCCGCCTTCTGGTCCCATATCTATAATATAATCAGCATTTTTAATTACATCTAAATTATGCTCAATTACAAAAACTGAATTTTTTAGATCCACTAAATGCTGTAAAACACAAATAAGTTTATTAACATCTTCAAAATGAAGTCCTGTGGTAGGCTCATCTAGAATATAAAGAGTTTTGCCTGTGTCACTTCTGCTTAATTCTTTAGCAAGTTTGATTCTTTGAGCTTCTCCTCCACTTAGGGTTGTGGCGTTTTGTCCTAAAGTAAGATAATTAAGCCCCACCTTAACTAAAGTTTCAAGTTTTTGGCGAATTTTAGGCACAGAGCTAAAAAATTCATATGCTTCTAAAACACTCATCTTTAAAATATCTGAAATATTTTTATCTTTATATTTGATTTCTAAAGTAGCTTCATTATAACGTTTTCCATTGCAGGTATCACAAATAACCATCACATCAGGTAAAAAGTGCATTTCTATTTTAATTTCTCCATCTCCGCTACATTTTTCACACCTTCCACCTTTTACATTAAATGAAAATCTTCCAGCTTTGTAACCTCTGACTTTGGCTTCTTTGGTAGCTGCAAAAAGATTGCGAATTTCATCCATAACTCCTGTATAGGTAGCGGGATTAGATCTTGGAGTACGTCCAATAGGACTTTGATCAAGATAGATAACTTTATCAAGCTGTTCTAAACCTTCTATTTCAACCCCGCCTAATTTTTTTACTTTTTTAGCATGATTTAAAGATTCTTGTGCAAATGGAAGCAAAGTTTGCAATATAAGAGAACTTTTTCCACTACCAGAAACACCTGTAATAGCTACAAGATTTTGTAAGGGAAATTTGGCATTTAAATTTGATATATTATTGATATTTACATTTTTAACCTCAAGATAATGTTCTTGTTTTCTATTTTTTTGCCAAGAAATTTGTTTTTTTCTATTCATATAAAGAGCTGTTTCACTTTTACTTTTTAAAAGTTCTTTATAGGTTCCGCTAAAAACAACTTCTCCGCCAAATTTTCCAGCTTTTGGGCCAATATCAACTATAAAATCAGCCTCTTCGATCGTCATTTTATCGTGTTCTACAACAATAAGTGTATTTCCTTTTTGCTGTAAATTTCTTAAAGTTTTGATGAGTTTTGCTGTGTCTCTTTCATGAAGTCCAATACTTGGTTCATCTAAAACATACATTACTCCACTTAAACCACTTCCAATTTGTGATGCAATACGTATTCTTTGAGCTTCCCCACCGCTAATTGTTCTAGCATCACGCCCTAAAGAAAGGTAGCCAAGACCTACATCAAAAAGAAAAAATAATCTTTCATTGATTTCTTTAAGTATAGGCTTTGCTATGAGTTTTTGTTGGGTATTTAGATAATCAAAATTACTTTCTTTTGAAAAAAATGCACTTGAGTTTTCTATACTCATATCCAAAATTTCTCCCAATCCTTTATTGGCTACTTTTACAGCTAAGCTTTCTGGCTTTAAACGATGAGCATTGCAATCTTTGCAAATTTTTTCACTCATGTATTCATTTAAATCTTTATCATCTTTTAAAATGTCATAAGCTATTTTGATTACACCTTCAAAAGTTCGTTTTAAGCGGTTTCTTTTCCAGAAAAAATCTATAGTTTTTGCATTGCCATATAAGACAAGACGTTTTTGTTCTTCATTAAGTTCAAAAAAAGGAATTTTAGTAGGAATTTCATTTTGTTCACAAAAGGCAATTAAAAATTTATAATAATAGCTTTTGTTAAAGCCATACATTGTTTTAACAGCCCCATTTTCAATGCTTAAATTCTCATCAATAATTTTTTTCATATCCAGAGTATAGCGAATTCCTAAGCCATCACAAGCTTCGCAAGCTCCTTTTGGAGAATTGAAAGAAAAGCTTAAAGGCTCAAGTGGCATAAAAGAAATTTTACAATCAAAACAAGCAGAATGAATACTATAATGATAATGTTTATTTAAACCTAATTCTTCATTGTTTAAAACTTCTAATTCTATTTCTCCAAAACTTTCTTCTAATCCTTTTTCAATATCACTTGCAAGACGTGAAAGTAAATCTTCTTGAATTTCTAATCTATCAATTACAAGTTTAATAGTATGTTTTTTTGTTTTTGAAAGCTCTATATCTTCATCTAAGCGCACCAAAACTCCATCAATTTGTGCTCTTATATAACCTTTATTGCGTAAATTCTCAAGTAAATCTGCATAGGTTCCTTTTTTCTCTCTAACTAAAGGAGCATAAAGAATAATTTTTGCTCCTTTAGGAAATTTTAAAATTTCTGAGATAATATCTTCTGTATTCATTGAGCTTATTTTTTTACCACATTGATGGCAATGTTGTATCCCAATTCTTGCATATAAAAGTCTTAAATAATCATAAATTTCAGTAATAGTTCCAACAGTAGAGCGCGGATTTTTAGAGGTTGTTTTTTGATCAATTGCGATAGCAGGAGTCAATCCTTCAATTTTATCAACATCAGGTTTTCCCACTTTATCTAAAAATTGTCTTGCATAAGCACTTAAACTTTCTATATAGCGACGCTGTCCTTCAGCGTAGAGAGTTCCAAAAGCTAAAGTAGATTTACCAGATCCTGAAAGACCTGTGAATACTATAAGTTTATTTTTTGGAATTTCAAGATTAATATTTTTAAGATTGTTTTCTTTTGCCCCTATGATTTTTATCATGTCATTCATTTTTTTTCCTAAAAACTAATTAAATTTAGAATTCTAGCATAAAAATAAAACTTTAGAGTTTTTGTATTGCATTTAATTTTACTTAAAAAACTATAATACCGAGTTTTTTAAGTAAAGAATGTGTAGTTGCTAGTATAGATAAGGCATAAATGCAAAGTAAGATTTTGCGGTGAGATGAAATTTTCATTTTTTCTATTATTTTAATACCTATAAAAACTCCTATCATTGAAGCAATTCCTACTATTATACCTTTGTGAATCACTTCATTATCGATTATATTTGAATTTGAAAAAGAGATAATTCCAGAGATTGAAGCAAATATTACAAAAAATAAAGATAAGGAAACAACTTTTTTACTATCATACCCTAAAAAATAAGCCAAAATTGGAGCAATTAATAATCCTCCTCCAATACCTAAAGAAATGGCAAAAATTCCTGTAAAAGCTCCAGCTATAAATAAAATTATATTTTTTTGTAAGGCACTTTTATTGTTTTGAATGACATTTTCTTTAATCCCAAAAGCATATTTTATAAAAGAAATACAACTTACACCTAAAAATATAGATGTTAAACTAACATCACTTAAGTATTTTAAAAGTATTCCACTAAAACTTGCGCCTAAAAGACCTCCTAAACCTATATAAATTCCATCTTTTAAATTTAAATTCTTTTTCTTGTAATTTAAATAAGAACCAAAAATTGCAGCAAAAATCATTTGTAAAACTGAAATTCCAATAGCAGAATGAGAACTTGCTCCTAAAATTAACATAGTAGGAACTATTATCATTCCGCCGCCTATACCAAAAAGTCCAGAAGCCATTCCTGATATAATTCCTATAATAAAATAAGGCAAATCCATAAAATCCATTGTAATATCCTACATTTTTACATTTAATGAAATAATATTTATATATACAAATTAAAATATTTTTTTTATAAAATTAAAATAAATTCTTTAACAATAATTAAGAATTTTAAATATTTTTTGTATTATAATTAAAGATAAATTTATTTTTGAGGTATAGATTATGTTAGATATTCTTGGGCATTCAACTACTCATTTTTATAATCATATTTTAAAAATGCATATTAAAAAAATGAAAAATATAAGAAAAGATGAATTTTATGCAACTTCTATTTCTATTAAAAAGCATGAAATAGAAAATATTTTTTATTTATTTTTTTCTCAACCAATTTTAAAAGAAATTGCTAATATATTAATGCCAGATGAAGATTTAAATGAAAATGATTGGCAAGATCTTACTAAAGAATGCACTAATCAAATTATAGGACATATGAAAAAATCACTCAACGATGCATTGGGAAAAGATGAATATAAGCTTGGAATTCCAAAATATCTTGGAAAAACTAATCCTTCAAGCGTTAAACTTGATGAATTTTTAGTATATAAATTAAATAATCATTATTTTAAAATAGGTTTTAATAATCATGAATGATGAAATTGAATTTGGTAACTATCATGGCTTGCTTCATTCTTATGAAGATATTTTAGATATTACGGTTGATTTTGTTAGCGAGCTTGGAACAACTAATATGAGTGTTAATGAGCTTTTAAAACTAGAAGTAGGTTCTGTTATAGATCTTGAAAAACCAGCAGGAGAAAGTGTTGAACTTTATATTAATAAAAGAATTTTTGGAAAAGGTGAAGTTATGGTATATGAGAAAAATCTTGCCATAAGGATAAATGAGATTTTAGATTCTAAAACTGTTTTACAATATTTTAAAAAAGAAATTTAATGAGAATTTTATTTATCTTTTTTTGTTTTTTAATTCCACTGGTTGCTACTAATTTAACTGATTATAACATTTATAATAGAAATGATAGAGTTGATTTGATGCTTTCTTTTGATAGCGTTTATAAGGGTAATATTTCTCAAAGAAAAGAAAAAAAAATATTAGAACTTATTTTTAATGATCTTAAATATTCTAAAAATGAAGTAAAAAATCTTCAGTCTAAATTTATGGATAAAATCGTAATTAGTTCAAAAAATAATAAAACATATATTATGTTTCATAATAAAGAAGAAATCAATTTAAATGTTAGCTCTATTAATGATAAATTTGGAATTAGAGTCAGAATTACCCCTTTAAATCAAAGCAATACTAATACTGAAGGATTATCACCAAAACCAAATTTAAGTTCTGAAAATCTCTTTAAAACTAAAGAAAATATGCCACAAGAATATAATTATACCAATTATATTTTAATTATATTGGTTTTGATAGTTTTATTGATTGCTCTTTTATGGTTGAAAAAAAATATGCTTAATAGAAAAAATGTAAATATAAAAAATTTTAGTATTATTTTTCAAAAACCTTTGGATAGAAATAACCAATTTATGATTTTAGAATATAATTTAAAACGCTATGTAATGATTATAGGACAATCCAATCTTCTTTTAGAAAGTACTGAAATTTCAGATGATAAGATACAAAAAGATTCCAATGATAAAAATTTTAATTCTTTTTTTGAAGAAAATAAGAGAAAAATTCAAAATTTAATTAATGAGAAAAGAAAAAATAATCAAGGCATTTGATTTATGCTTATATTTATATTACTAGGTTTGGTAATCTTTTTGATTTCATCTTTAGATAAATTAAGTTTTTGATTTTCATTGTAAATATAAAGTGTATCTTTATAAAAAGAAAAATTAATTTTTTCTTCACTAAAACTTAATGTTTTTGCAAGCGTTAACATAAATCCTAGCCAAGTTATAATTTGAGAATTTGGCAAAAGCTGTTTAAAATGTTCTAAATTATATGGAATAGCTTTTTTTCCATTTAATTTAATAATGGTAGCAATGAGAACTTTTTCTTTATGCGAAAAGCCATAGTTTAAACCACCTAAGATAAAATTTGCTGAATGCTCGTTTGCAAAATAAAAATTCAAATATTCTCCAATATGACAAAGTTTTGAAGCAACTATTAAGATATTTTTATAGTATATGTTAAGATTATGCGATTCTTTGAGTGTATCAAAAATTTGCAAAGCATACTGTGATGTTTTGCTTTTGGTGTTATTGGTTAAAAATCTATCTTGTAAAGATTTTAGACTAGGATTAAAATTATTTGGAAAATATTTTAATGGTCTTAATAGATCTTGTAAATATATACCTTCTCTAATCCCAACACCACTTGTTATAATTTGTTTAGCTTTGATTTTTTGAGCAATTTTTAAAAAAATCAAAGCGCCTTCTTTAATGGTATCAAAACGATCTTTTTTAATACCAAAATCAATGAGAGAATTAATATCAGTATTTAAAATTTTAAAGATATAATCTTTTTCATCTTCAAAATTGTATCTAAAATCATGTAAATTCTTTAAGGGATAAGAATTTTTTTGCATAATAGAACTTGAAATGGCTCTTAAACTTCCTCCAATGGCTATAAGATTACTATTACAAAATGTTTCGGGAATAAGTTTTAAGGTAGATTCCAAAAATTCATCTAATTTTTTTGTATTTTTATTAAAAAGCTCTTTTAGTCTAACTGTTCCTATATCAAGTGAAATGCAGTCAATAATTTTTCTATTTTTAATTAAACAAAGCTCACTTGAACCCCCGCCTATATCTAAGGTTGTTCCATCTTTAAAAGTGCTTAATAAATTTAAGGCAGCTAACCCTCCTAAATAGGATTCATTTTTTCCATCAATACAACGGATGTTTAATTGAAGTTTATTTTTTATTCTTTTTATAAACTCTTTTGAATTAGGGGCGTCTCTTAGAGCAGAAGTGCCGACTATAAAAATTTTCTTACATTTATTTTTGAGTGCGCATTGTTTAAAAAAACTTAAAGTTTCTTCAGCTCTTTGCATAGCTTCTTTTTGTAAAATTTTTTTATTATTATAGGAATTCTCTCCTAAACGGACTTTTCTTTTAAATTCATGAGTAGTATAAAATCCATATCGTGAAGTTTTTTCGAAAATAACCATTCTAATTGAATTAGAACCCAAATCAACAACAGCAGTCCTTTTGGCCATTAATGCTCTCTACGTTTATTTTTTAGACGTAATTCTTCTATACTTTCAACATTATCTGGATCTGGAATAATACATTCATAAGGACAAGCAACGATACAAGCTGGCTCTGAAAAATCATTTACACATTCTGAACAAAGATCAGGATCTATAACATAGATAGGGCTATTTTCATAGATAGCATTATCAGGACATTCTTCTCTACAAGCATCACAACAAACGCAATCTTTGGTTATTAAAAGAGACATTTTAATTGCACCTTTCAGATATATTTTTTGTTTTATACAATAATAAAACTTAAATATAATATAAAATTTTAAGTAATAAAATTAAGAAATTTTTTGCCATTATGCAAAAAATTAAGATTTTTTAGGAAAACAAAAACGATATCCTCTACGACGTACAGTTTCGATAGTAGAAATATTTAATGGTTTATCCATTTTTTGACGAATTTGATTAATTGCTACTTCAATTACATTTGGTGTAACAAGTTCAGGTTCTTCCCAGATAGCATCAAGCAATTGCTCTTTAGAAACAATTTGATCTGAATGTCTAGCTAAATGAGTTAAAACTTCAAAAGGTTTTCCTTTAAGCTCTATGTCTTGCCCCTTATAAGTTATCTTTTCTTCATCAGGATCTATGGTTAATTCTTCAATTTTTATTACATTAGTTCCACCAAGTCTTAATCTTGCTTCAATTCTTGCCATTAATATATCAAAATCTATATTTTTCTTAACAAAATCATCCGCACCTGCTTTTAAAACTTTAATTTCAGTCTCTTTATCTGTTTTTGAAGACATAATAATAATTGAAGTTCTTGGGGATTTTTGTTTTATGATATTTATAAGATCAGCTCCATCTCCATCTGGAAGATTCCAGCTTGCTAAAACTAAGTCATAATGTCTAATTCCAATAAAATATTCTCCGTCTTTAAAATTTTCAGAAGAGTCAGTTTGATAACCAAAGCTATTAAGATTATCTATAATACTTTTATTTAAATTTATTTCATCTTCTATTACTAAAATTCTCATTATATTATCCTTCTCATAAGAAAAATTTAAAAAATTATAACATAGCTTAAGTAAATATTCAAATAACTTAAAAAAATATTAATATTTTTTTTTAAAAATTACTCCAGCTTTGGTTTTTTTAATGATTTTAGGCTTAAAAACAGAAATTTTTAAAAAAATTAAAGCTGGAATTTTTTCTTTTAGTTTAGCGCTTACAAATTCTAAAGATTCTTCTATAGTATAGAATTTATTTTTTTTATAATATTTTTTTATTTTTTTTGTAAGTATAGAATAATCTAAAAATTCATGAGATTTTGCTTTTAATTTTACTATCACCTTTTGTTTTTTTTTACGTTCAAAAGCCAAAACGCCAATAATACATTTAAATTCTGTTTTAATATTTATTATATAATCTTGCATTCTTCTTTTAAAAACAGTCTTTTAATATTTGGTAAATGTTTATAAAATATAATAAAAGTAATAATAAATACAGGTGCATGAGTTTGAATTTCTGGCATATTATAGTGGTATATAAAAGAACTTCCTATAAAACTTAACAAAGCTAATAAAGAAGCTAAAGATGATATTTTAAATATCTTTCCTATAATCAACCAAACAGCTAAGGCAGTCAAAGTTTCTAAAGGCAAAAGCACCATCATAGCACCAGCTCCAGTAGCAACTCCTTTCCCACCTTCAAAAAATAAGTAAATTGAAAAACAGTGTCCAAATACCGTTAAAACAGCAACACTCCAAAGTAGTCCTATGTCATAATTTAAAGCTTTTAATGCTAAAAGCAATAGTGCAGATTTAGAAAAATCTAAAATAATGGTTATAATTGCTAATTTTTTTGCTAATTTAGGATTATTCTTTTTTACTACTCTTAAGACATTAGTTGCACCTATGCTTTTTGAACCTTGTTCTTTGATGTTGACATTAGCAAATAATTTAGCAAGAACAAAACCAAACGGAATTGATCCTAAAAGATAAGAAATTAGATAAATAATTAGATTTTCCATATAAGCCTTAAAAATTTATTTTTAAAATTATAAATAAAAAAAATAAACAAATCAAATAAGATAAAAATACTATTAATTAATTATTAATTTTTTTTAGTAATTTTTATTATTAATTAAGTATTAAAAGATTAATATTTTGTTTTTATTTAAAAAGATCAAGGAGTTTTTAATGAAAATTAAATTACCATTTATTATTTTAGTTTGTGGTGTTTTTTATTCTGCGAATTTAGGTGCTTTAAGTTTAGTTGATGAGGCTAAGCAATCAGGTCTGGCTTCTTTACCAAAAAATCAAAAAGAAGTTGATGATATTTTAAAACAAAATGGCGTTAAAGCAAGTCCATTTAGTATAGAAAAATCAGAGCTTGGTAAAAAACTTTATTTTGATCCTAGACTTTCTAAAAGTAGTATAATTTCTTGTAATACTTGTCATAATTTAGGTCTAGGTGGGACAGATGGTGTTTCCACTGCTATTGGACATAGATGGACTGCTAATCCTCATCATTTAAATTCTCCAACTGTTTATAATTCTGTTTTAAATACAACTCAGTTTTGGGATGGTAGAGCTAAAACTCTAGCTGATCAAGCTAAAGGACCTATTGAATCAGAAGCTGAAATGGCAACTCCTTCGAAACTTGCTGTAGAAAAAATTTCTTCTTTGCCTGAGTATGTAGAAGAGTTTAAAAAGATTTATGGAAAAAGTGGTGTAAATTTTGACAATATTGCTGATGCGATTGCAAATTTTGAAAGAACTCTTATTACTCCTTCTCGTTTTGATAAATTTTTAGATGGAGATGAAAATGCTTTAAATGATAAAGAAAAGAAAGGTCTTAAATTGTTCCTTGATAAAGGCTGTGTTGCATGTCATACAGGTGTAAATTTAGGCGGAAGTATGCAACCTTTCCAAGTTGCTGCTAAATATAAATTTGCAGACATTGGAGATTTTAAAGGTGATGCTAATGGTATGGTTAAAACTCCAACCTTAAGAAATATAGCAGAAACTGCTCCTTATTTTCATAATGGGGCTATTTGGTCGTTGCAAGATGCTATAAAGGAAATGGGTAGTGTTCAACTTGGAATTAAAATCACAGATCAAGAAGCAAAAAGTATAGAAATGTTTTTACATTCTTTAACAGGTGAAAAACCAAAAATTACTTATCCTCAATTTCCAGTTTCTACTGGTAAAACTCCAAAACCACAACTTTAATTAAAAAACCCTTTTTATAAGGGTTTTTATTTAATATTCTTAATTTTCGATTTGTTATAATTATTTTAAATTTTATTGTTAAGGTTTAAAATGGAACTTTTTGGAACAGATGGCGTTAGAGGAAAAGCAGGAAGTTTTTTAGATTCATTTTTAGCAATGCGTTTAGCAATGGCTGCTGGAATTTATTTTAAAGATAAAAGTCTTACTAACAATATTTTAGTAGGGAAAGATACTAGAAGAAGTGGTTATATGATTGAAAATGCTATAGTTTCTGGTCTTACTTCTATAGGATATAATGTAATACAAATTGGACCTATGCCAACACCTGCTATAGCTTTTTTAACTGAGGATATGCGCTGTGATGCAGGAATAATGATTTCAGCTTCTCATAATCCTTACTATGATAACGGTATTAAATTTTTTGATTCATATGGTAATAAACTAAATGAAGAAGCGGAAAAGAAAATAGAAGAGATATATTTTAATAATGATTTAATCGAAAATGCAAGAGTTACTATGGGTGAGATAGGTCAAGCTAAAAGGATTGATGATGTAATTGGTCGCTATATCGTTTCTATTAAAAATTCTTTTCCTAAAAATTTAACTTTAAAATCATTACGTGTTATTTTAGATGTTGCTAATGGAGCTTCTTATAAGGTTGCTCCAACTGTATTTAAGGAGCTTGGTGCTGAAGTTATTGTGATTAATGATAAGCCAAATGGTTTAAATATAAATGAAAATTGCGGAGCATTGCATCCTTTCAATTTGGCTGATGAAGTAAAAAGATTAAGAGCTGATGTGGGTTTTGCTTTTGATGGAGATGCTGATCGTTTAGTTGTGGTTGATGAAAAAGGCGAGGTAGCTAATGGTGATAGTTTATTGGGAGTTTTGGCCTTATATCTTAAAGAGCAAAATAAATTAAAATCAAGTGTAGTTGCAACTTCAATGAGTAATGGAGCCTTGAAAGAATTTTTAAACAAAAATGGTATAGATTTTCAAACTTGTAATGTTGGAGATAAATTTGTTCTTGAAAAACTAAAAGAATTGAAAGGAAATTTTGGCGGAGAACAAAGTGGACATATTATCTTTAGTGATTATGCCAAAACAGGAGATGGGCTTATTGCAGCTTTGCAATTTAGTGCTTTAATGCTTACTAAGAAAAAAGCTGCTAGTGTGATTTTAGGACAGATAAAACCCTATCCGCAGCTTTTAGTAAATTTAAAAATTTCAGAGAAAAAAGATTTAGAAAAAATAAAAGGCTTAAAAGAGCTTATTAAGGAATTAAAAAATAAAAATATTAATGCTTTATTTAGATATTCTGGCACTGAAAATCTTATACGCTTGCTTTTAGAAGCTAAAGAGGGAAAAATTTTAGAAAAAGAAATGAAAAATGTTGTTGCATTTTTTAAGAAAGCATTAAATGATTGATAAAATAAAATACCAAATTTTATTTTGGTTTAGTTTTGTTGTAGTTTTTATTTTTGATCAATGGTTTAAATATTTAATTTTAAATGGACTACGCTATCAAAGCGAATATTTAGATCTTACTTTTGCTTTAAATACCGGCGTAGCCTTTTCTATGTTTAGTTTTTTAGAGCATTATCTTAAATATATACATCTTATTGTTATTATTATTTTATTTATTTATCTTTTTAATCAGAAAATTTTTTTAAAAAAACATCTTATTGCCTTTGGTATGATACTAGGCGCAGGAAGTTCAAATTTATTTGACCGTTTTGTTCACGGAGGCGTTGTTGATATGTTTTTTTGGCATAAATGGTTTGAATTTGCTATTTTTAATATAGCAGATGTAATGATTAATTTAGGAGTATTTTTAATTTTAATACAAGAAATTTTTATAAAGAAAGAAGGAAGAAAATGACAGAATGGATTAATGAATATTATCTTTGGATAAAATGGGTGCATTATTTAGCATTTGTTTCTTGGATGGCTGGTCTTTTTTACTTGCCAAGGCTTTTTGTATATCATGCTGAGAATAATCAAAATCAAGGTTTTGTTGAAGTTGTGAAAATTCAGGAGAGAAAACTTTATTTTGCTATTCAAACCCCTGCTATGATAGTAACTTTAATTAGCGGAAGCTTAATGTTGCATGCTCATAAAGAAGTTTTAATGGTTGGTTCTGGATATATGCATGTAAAGCTTACTTGTGTAACTCTTTTAATCATTTTTCATATACATAATTATTTTTGTCTAAAAGCTTTAGCAAATGGCACCTCTAAAAAAAGTGGAAAGTATTTTAGAATTTATAATGAATTTCCAACCATTATGTTTATTATAATTGCATGGATGATAGTTTTACGTCCTTTTTAATTTTATTGCCCTGATTTAAATTCCATATCAATGGAATTTAAGGGATCTACATTCTCTTTCATTACATCAATAAAATTTTTATTTTTTAATCGTTTATCATCTCTAAAGACTGCACGTACAAGATCCATTCCAGTGTAAAAATCTTTCATTAAAACAACAAAAAGATATTTACCAAAATCAGTACTATAAAAAGAATCATTTTCTTTGTAAATAGCTTTACTCAATTTTAATCCTAAAAGCTCTACAAAAAGATCTTTTTCAAGATTACAATTTAATGTTTTATTAAATTTATTTATTTCAATTTTTCCTGCAAAAATTTCTGTTAGAAAAACGTATTTTATAATTTCTTTTTTATTAAAATAAGCTTTTGCAATATTAGCATTTCGTTCTTCTTTGATAAGTCTTGCATAATCATTTAAATTAAAAGCATTGATTAAAAGTTCGCCCTCTAGAAAACTAAATGCTCCACTGCCTATACCTAAGTATTCATGATGAGAGCTTACATATTCATCATTTAAGGAATTTTTTTCCAAAGAAAAAGACCAACTATTATTTTGAGTATAACTTTTTAAATATTCTCGTATTATTTGATAGAATTCAAATTCATTATCTTTAAAGCTTACACCTAAACTTTTAGCAATATTATCTTTGGTAAGATTTGATTTCATTAAAGGATAGGTTGTAATTTGTTGAGGTGCTAAATTTTTTGCAATTTGTAGATCATTTAAAAGTTGATCTTTGGTCTGTCCTGGAAAATTAAAAATTAAATCTATACTAAAAATAGGTAAAATTCCTAAAGCTTTAGATATTTTTTCTTGAAGTTCTTCTGAAGATCCAAATTTATTATATCTTGATATTTTTTTTAATATATCATTGTCAAAACTTTGTATTCCACAACTTAAGCGATCTATAAGACCTTTAAATAAAGTTAATTTTTCAGCTTTTATATGATTTGGATCACTCTCGCAAGAGATTTCTTTGATAGAGAAAAGTTTTTTACAAAGTTCTAAGGTTTTTAAAAGTTCTTCTTCATTGATGAGTGTTGTTCCTCCTCCAACGTATAAAGAAGTGAAATCAAAACCTTGATCTTTTATAATTTGAATTTCGTTTCGTAAATTTTCAAAATAAGATTTAGCTAAATTTTCATTATAATAATATTTATGAAAGCTACAGTAAGGACAAAAAGTATGGCAAAATGGTATGTGCATGTATAGCATATATTGTTTTCCATCTTGTGGAACCTTTTTTTTCGGTGTTTTTAAAAGTTCGACATTAAAACCTTGTCTTAAAGATTTTTCCATCATATTATGAGAATATTTTAAAGCAAGATTTTGAAAAAAGTTCATATTATTCCTATAAATACTAAAATATTAAATAAAAATTTAACAAATTTTTTTTAATTAGCAGTAAATTATTCTTTCTTAATCAAAAAAAGTATTATTAAATAAAAAGATTTTAATTCTATCCTTGTTTTGATAAAATATTTCTAAAATTATTTTTTAAAACTAAATATCTATTTGTAGAATTGTAAATTCAAAATTTTAGAGAATAAAACTATTCTCTAAAAGACATATCTAAATTTTGTGAATCTTTCTCTATATTTTTACTCATATTTTCACTTTGCTCAAAACCTCCTCCAAAAGCTTTAATAACATTTACTATAGAATTAGCATAAGAATATTTAGTATTATTAAAAGCAATTTTTGCGTTGAGCCAGTTTTGACGAGCTTCTAGATAATCTTGTAAAGACATTTCACCTATATCATAGCGTTCTTTGGAAATTTCATAAATTCTTTTATAAGAGTGTTCGCTTGATTGTGCATTATCATATTGTAAACGTATGGTTTTTCTAGCTGCTAATGCATAGCGAATTTCTCCAAAAGCAGTGATTAAAGTATTTTGATAATTTATAAAAGCTTCATCTTTATTGAGTTTTGTTAAATTAATATTTTGATAGATTTCTCCCCAATGAAAAATAGGCATTGTAAAATTTCCACCTATATTCCAAGTCTTAGATCCTCCTTTTATAAGAGTATCTAAATCTTTACTTTCAAATCCCAACAATCCTGTTAGAGAAAGGCTTGGTAAAAATGCTGTGCGAGCTACTCCAACAAGATAGTTTTGTTGAATGAGTTTTTCCAAAGAAGAGCCAATATCAGGTCTTTGGAGTAAAATTGTACTTGAAATTCCAGTTGGTATATTAAATTCTTTAAGATTAAAAGTTTGATAAGCTTGATCTTTGTAAAGTATATCATTTAAATCATTTGAAGTTAAAATTTTTAAAGCTTTTAAGTAATTTTCTTTATTTAATTTTGCTTCATTATATTGCAAAGCTATATTCTCTAAATTAGCTTTTGCTTGAGAAAGTTCGTATTCTCCTACTGCACCTGCTTGAAATTTTTCATCATTTATTCTATAAATTTCTTCTGCAGAATCATAAGCGTCTTTAAGGGCATTTTCGTTTTCATATGCATTTGTAAAATTAAAATAAGCTTGAGCAGTACTTGAAATGACAGAAAGTCTTGCTGCTTCATAATCATATTCACTTGCTTTAAAACCTGATTTGGAAGCACGGTATGTGTCACGATATTTGCCCCAAAAATCGATTTCATAACTTAAATTTAGTCCCATCTTAAAATCATTACTATAATAAACTTTACCGGTTTGATTGCTAGGAGCATTTGTGGAGGTTTTTACACGGTTTGCATTAGCGCTACCGTCTAGTTTTGGCAATAGGCTGCTAAAATCTATACCTAATTGAGCTGAAGCTTGTTCCATATGAATAAAAGCTAGTTTTAAATCATTATTGTTTTTAAGAGCTAAATCTATAAGCTTATTTAGATTTTCATCATCAAATTCTTTCCACCATTGTTTTGAAATATTGTTATCTTTTACACTATTTAATTGTTTATCATTAATAGTGTAATTTGCTTCAGGTATTTTTAAATTAGGGCTTAAAGAGCAAGCGCTAAGAAAAAATAATATAAAAAGATATATTAATTTATTCATTTTATTTTACCTCTTTTTTTATCTATCCAAATACTAACGTTTTCTAAAAGATAGAAAAATAATGGGACAAAAAATATTGCTAATGTTGAAGCGGCAATCATTCCGCCTACAAGCCCAGTTCCTAGAGCATGTCTTGAAGCACTTCCTGCACCACTAGCAAAAATCATTGGCAAAACACCAAAAGTAAAAGCTAGTGATGTCATAACAATAGGTCTAAATCTTAATTTCGCCGCATTAATAGCTGCTTCAAAAACACTTTTTCCTTTTTTCAAGCGTTCTTCCATTGCAAATTCTATAATTAAAATTGCATTTTTAGCAGAAAGACCTATCAAAAGCAAAAGTCCTGTTTGAAAGTATATATCGTTATCAAACCCTCTAAGAGCTACAAGCAAAAAGGAGCCAAAAACTGCAAAAGGAACTGCTGTAATAACAGCAAGTGGCATAAGCCATCTTTCATATTGTGCTGCTAGGATTAAAAATACAAAAACCATACCCAAGACAAAAGCATAACCAGCGGTTCCTTTAGAACTTACTTCTTGATAAGCAGATCCTGACCAAGCAATAGAGTATTCATCACCTAAGCTTTGTTTTGCTACTTCAGAAATAGCATCAATGGCTTGTCCTGAAGTGTATCCTGGAGCTGGATCTCCTTGAATTAAAGCTGCTGGAAAGAGATTAAATCTTTTTACATCATCAGGTCCTGCACTTCTTACAAGAGTTAAAAACGAATTTAAAGGAATCATTTTATTATCACTTGATCTGACATAGATATTTTTTAATGCATCTTGAGTATTTCTAAAGTCTCCTAAAGCTCTAATATTTACTTGGAAATTTTTACCCAACATAGGAAAATCGTTAACATAATAAGTTCCTATAGTTGCACTAATTGTATTAAAGACATCTTGCATATTAAGATTATAATATTTCATCTTATCTCTATCAATAAGAAGTTTATATTGAGGAAAACTTGTATCAAGAGTAGTTCTTACATTGGCAAGTTCTTTTCTTGTTCTTGCAAGCTCAAGCATTTTATTTATATCTTGTTGTATGGCATCATAGTTTTTTCCACTTTTATTTTGGGCATACATTTCAAATCCACCAGTTAAACTAAGACCTGGAATAGGAGGTGGATTTAAAAAATAACTTAATGCATTTCTATCTGCTGCATATTGTTTAAATAGTTGTGCAATGATTTGATCAGAGCTTGCTTCTCTTTGGCTCCAATCTTTGAGTTTAAAAAATATTGCTGCGGCATTTTCTTTTAAGGAACTTGTAAATAAATCATATCCTATAAGGGATACGCTTGATTCAATTTCTTCCATTTGGGTAACATTTTTACTGATTGTATCAATTTCATCAATAGTTCTATGTATAGATGATCCAGAAGGAAGATTGATAATGCTCATAATAACGCCTTGATCCTCAGAAGGAACTAAAGAATTAGGAACAATTTTATAAAGATATATAATTGAACCTATCATGATACAAAAAAGAAGTAAAAAGCGAATTGTTCTTTTAAGTATATAAGCAACGCCACTACTAAATATAGAAGTGCTCCAATCAAAAAAATCATTAAATTTTTGAACAAAATAAAAAGGTTTGCTTTCGTTTCTTGTTAAAAATAAAGCAGATAAAGAAGGAGTAAGTGTAAGTGCTACAAATCCTGAGATAGCAACGGAAATTGCTAAGGTGAGAGCAAATTGCCTTTGAATTTCTCCTACAAAGCCTGAAATAAACGAAACAGGTATAAAAACAGCGCACAATACAAGAACGATAGAAATAACAGGTGAACTTACTTCATTCATAGCTTGAATTGCTGCATCTTTAACTGAAATATTAGGATCTTCATGTAAAATTCTATCAATATTTTCAACAACAATAATAGCATCATCTACAACAATACCAATAGCTAAAACAAGGGCAAAAAGTGTTAAAAGATTGATACTAAAACCTAAAACATAAAGTACAGCAAAAGTTCCCAATAAAGAAACAGGAACCGCTATCATAGGAATAATAGTCGATCTGAAATTTTTTAAGAAAAGATACATTACAATAAGAACTAATACTAAAGCTTCAACAAAAGTTTTAATAACCTCTTTGATAGAGGCTTTAACAAATATAGTTGTATCATAAGGAATTTTATATTTTAATCCTTCTGGAAAATTTTTAGAAAGCTCTTGCATTTTTTCATCAATAAGTTTTGCAGTATTTACGGCATTAGCTCCTGATTGCAAGTTGACAATAATTGGCACAGCCGCGCTTGTATTTAAGCGACCTGTCGAATTATATTGTTCTGCTCCAATTTCTACTTTAGCGATATCTTTAATTCTTAAAAAAGAATTATCTTCATTAACTCTTAAAATAATGTTTTCAAATTCTTGCGGAGTTTGAAGTCTTCCTTGCATAGTGATAGAAAGGACTTGAGGTGATTTATTAACAACAGGTTCTTCCCCGATTTTTCCTGTAGCGTATTGAGCGTTTTGTTCATTAATAGCACTTATAACATCATTTGCAGTAACACCAAATTTATTTAATAAATCTGGCTTTAACCAAATTCTCATAGAGTAATTTTTATTTCCTATTGCAGAGGCGTCGCCAACTCCAGGAATTCTTTTTAACTCATCTAAAATATTTAAAGAAGTATAGTTATAGATATCTATATCATTCATCGAGCCATCTTCTGAGTATATGGAAACTACTTCAAGTATAGTAGAAGATGATTTTCTTACGGTTACTCCAAGTTTTTTAACCGCTTCTGGAAGTTTTGCTGTTGCTGCTGAGATTCTATTATTTACATCAACTGTTGCTTGATCTGGATCGGTTCCTATATTAAAATAAACAGTTAGTCTCATTTGTCCCGGTGAGCTTGTAGAATCCATATAAATCATATTATCAACACCATTAATAGCATCCTCAATAGGTGTTGCAACTGTTGAAGCAATGGTTTGGGCATCTGCTCCTGTATAAGTGGCACTTACTTGAACAGTTGGTGGAGTTAAAGAAGGATATTGCTCCACGGGTAAATTTACTAAGCCAATAGCTCCAGCAATTGAGATTATGATAGCAACTACAGAAGCAAATATAGGTCTTTCTATAAAGAATTTAGAAAACATTATTTACTCCCAATTTCTTGAACATCAGAGCCAATGCGAATTTTTTTGAAATTATCCAAAATGATCTTATCATTATCTTTAAGCCCTGAGCTGATAATAGCATACTTGTTGTCTTGATAGCTTATATTAACTGGGGTTTTGGTTACTTTATTGTTAACTACAGTATATACATAGACTTCATTTTGATTTTGCATTATAGCACTTTGAGGAATTTTGTAGCCATTTTTTTGGATAAAACCTTCAGATGTAATATTTGCAAAAGATCCTGGAAGTAAACTAGAGTTGTTATTATCAAAAATAGCTTTAGCTTTTACGCTTCCGCTTTTAGAATCAATTACAGAATCAATAAAATATAATTTTCCTTGTTTGGTCTCTCCATTTATATTTAAAGTGGCGTGAATGTTATCAAGTTCCCATTTACCTGTTTTTATATTGCGATTAAGATTAAGCTTATCTGTATCGGAGATATAAAAATCAGCATAAATAGGATTAAGGTTTGTAATACGAACAAGTTCAGTAGTGCTTGCGCTTACAAAATCCCCTATATTAATTAACGCATCGCCTATGACACCATCAAATGGAGCAACAATTTTAGTGTGATTTAAATCAATTCTAGCATTAGCTAAATCTGCTCTAGCACTTATCAAATTGGCTTTTGCACTATCAAAATTTGCTAAAGAAGTATCGTATTCTTTTTGTGAAATAGCTTTCTTTTCAAATAAAATTTTATTTCTTTCATACTCTTTTGAAGCATTATTAAAATTTGCTTTTGCTGTTAAAGCTTTTCCATAAGCTGAATTTACATTTGCTTCAAATTTGTCAGGTTCTATTAAAAAAAGTTTTTGACCTTTTTTGACAAGATCTCCAGCTTTAAAGTATTTTTCAATTATAATCCCGCTTACTTGAGGTTTTATGATTACATCATAATCACTTACTAATTTTGCAGGATAAGTAAATGTTAAAGGTAAGTCTTCGCCTTTAGCACTCATAGTGCTTACAGGCTGTGCTGGCATAACCATTTTTGGGGTTTCTTTTTGATCACAAGCGCTAATAAAAATTGCAATACTTAAAATTAGAAAAATATTCTTTTTAAAAATCATTAATTTACCTTTTTATATATTTTTATAACTTTTTAAATCAAAATCTTTATTATAACTTTTGATTTTTAACCTAAAATTAATTAAATTTTTGTTTAAGGTTTTTATTTTTCTGATTTTTTAGGATAAATAAAAATACTTTTTCTATAAACAAAAATTTTATTATCATCAACAGCATAAGCTTTAATTATAATAGGAACAATAATATCTTTTTGTGTATTAGAATTTAAATTGTTTTTAGCTTTTAATACGATAATTTTTTTTGTTTTAGCCCCAGGTTCAAGTTTAAAAGGTTTTTTAGGTCTTAGAATTTCTATATCTGAGTTTAATTTTTCATCTGTTTCTATTTCAAAATAATACTCATGTGCTTGATTATCAGTATTTTGAAATAAAAATGTATAAGCATTGGTAATTTCTAAATTCCCATCTTTTTGATTAATGCTATAAAGTTCGCTATTGCGGTTGATATTTAAGAGCATATTTTCTTTTTTACTACCTACAAGAATTAATAAAGCTAAAATTATTAAAAGAACTATTAAATATCCAATAGTTTTAAATCTTAAAAATTTAATTTTTGTTTTGGAATTCATAGCATCTATACTTGTCCATTCTATAAGACTTGGACGGTTTAATTTATTTTGTACTTTAGAGCAAGCATCAGCACATTCAAGACAATTGATGCATTCAAGTTGCATCCCTTTGCGTATATCAATATGAGTAGGACATATATCAACACAAGCTTCACACCCTATACAATCTCCTTGCAAAGGTTTTTTATAAAGTTTTGTTTTATTTTTGTAAATAATTCCACCCCTTTTTTCATCATAAATTACTTGCATTGTATTATGATCAAACATAACTGATTGAATTCTTGCATAAGGGCAAACATAAATACAAAATTTCTCAGCCCACCAAGTTACATCAAGGGTTAAAAATAAAGAAACGCAAAGTAAAATTCCAATTAAAAGCAAATGTTCTTGTAGATTTGCTAAGTAGCTAAAAAATATTTCAGGAGGGACAAAATACCATAAAAAATTACTTATTGCTATTAAAGAGATTATATAAAAAATTAAAATTGCAATAATTTTTTTAATAAAATTTCTAGGATATTGTTTTTGTTTGTTGTTGATATTTTTACGAATTTTAAGTAGTTTTGTTTGAATTAAATCCCTATAGATAACTCGGAATATAGTTTGAGGACAACTCCAAGCACACCAAATTCTTCCTGCTAAAGTTGTTATAAAAAATATTCCTATAAAAAGCAACATTAGCATAAAAGGCATAAGATAAAGCTCTTGAGTATCAAAAGATATAAAAAATAAATTAAGCTTTTTGTTTATAAAATCAAGAAGAAAAAAATGATTATTATTGATTCTAACAAAAGGTAAAATAAAAATAATTAAGGTAATTATAAAATAAGTAATATAGCGTTTTTTTGTGTAATTAGTAATATATTGCATAATAAATTCCTAAATAAATTATATTTTTGAGTTTATAAATCTTATAATTTCAAAAGATTATAACTTTTAAAAAATAATTTAAGCTTAAAGATTTATTTAGTAATTTTTACGTAGAATTCAAAGCCAAAAAATTTTAATGAAAGGTGGTGAGGGTAGTGCCAGGAATTAAGGTGCATCCTAATGAGTCTTTTGATGAAGCATACCGTAAGTTTAAAAAGCAAGTAGATAGAAATCTTGTTGTAACTGAAGTAAGAGCAAGAAGATTTTTTGAACCTATGACTGAAATTCGTAAAAAGCAAAAAATTTCAGCACGTAAGAAAATGCTTAAAAAACTTTATATGCTAAGACGCTACGAGTCAAGACTTTAAAATCAAAAGCCTTTTTTGGCTTTTGATTAACTATACAATAAATTTAACACTATAGAATACCCTTAAGTTTACAATGTTTTTCAAGGATTGCTACTAGATTTAAAATTTATTATAAAATTTTGTTAAAATTTTAAAAATTTTTAAATAATCAAAGGAATATCGTATGAAGCATATTAAAAAAATTATTGAAATTAGTGTATTAGGTGGTTTAAGTGTAATTTCTTTAGGAGCTTTAAGCGGTTGTAATTCAACTCAAGATAACTCTTTGACTGAAACAAAAGCACAAGAGGGTGCTTTTGTAATTATAGAAGAAATAGCGCCAAATCAATATAAAATTAAAGATCAATATCCTAGTAATGAAACAAGAGTTATTTTAAAAGAATTAAATGGCACAGAAAGAATTTTAAGCAAAGAAGAAATGGATGCTTTGATTAAAGAAGAGGCTGCTAAAATTGATAATGGAACATCAAATTTAACTAAAGATAATGCTCAAATGAGTAGTGGGGGATTATCTTTGGGGGAAACTTTGCTTGCTAGTGCAGCTGGGGCTATACTTGGAAGTTGGATAGGTTCAAAACTTTTTAATAATTCTAATTTTGCCAATCAACAAAGAGGAGCTTTTTCTAATCAAAGTGCCTATCAAAGGAGTGTAAATAGTTTTAATCAAGCAAATTCAGCTAAAGCTGGAAATTCTGGTAAATCTGGCTTTTTTGGAGGTGGTTCTAAGGCAAATTCTCAAACAAGTTTTGGATCTTAAGGATAAAAATGAAATTATTAAAAGTAGAAAAATTAAAAAAAGATTATTTAGAAAGTATAGGTTTTTCTTGGCATACGGATTCTGATGGAAGTGATTATATAAGTGATGAGTTAGTATGTGTCAATTCAAATGAGGCTAATGCATATTATGAAGCTGCAAATGAACTTTATGATATGTTTATAGCAGCAGCTCAAAATGTTATAGATAATGATCGTTTTGATGAATTAGCTATCCCTTTTAATCTTAGAGATATTATTAAGATTAGCTGGGAAAACGAAGTTCATTGGCATTTATATGGTAGATTTGATTTTGCTGGTGGTATTGATGGAAAACCTATAAAATTATTAGAATTTAATGCTGATACCCCTACTATGCTTTTTGAAAGTGCTATTTTACAATGGGCATTACTTAAACAAAATAATATGGACGAAAGATCTCAGTTTAACAATATTTATGAAGCTTTAATGGATAATTTTAAAAGACTTATTACTTTAAATGATGATCCTAGTTCTTTTGAGGAATATTATCAAGGTTGGAAAATTCTTTTTTCAAGCATTGCTAATAATCAAGAAGAAATCCTTACAACAAAATTGCTTGAGCATATTGCAAAAGAAGCAGGATTTCATACCCATTTTGCCTATGTTGATGAGGTAGAATTTAATGAAAATGAAGGAATTTTTAAAGATGGGCAAAATTATGAATACTGGTTTAAGCTTATTCCTTGGGAGGATATAGCCATAGAAGAAGGAGAACTTGCTGCTCTTTTAACACAGATTATGAAAAATCAAAAAGCTATTATTTTAAATCCTGCTTACACTTTGCTTTTTCAAAGTAAGGGTATTATGAAAATTTTATGGGAACTTTATCCAAATCATCCTTTACTTTTAGAAACAAAAGATAAGCCTTTAAGTGGTAAATCTTATGTTAAAAAACCTATTTTTGGTAGAGAAGGTGCAAATATTAGTATAATAAAAAATGACGAAGTAATTTGTGAAAATCAAGGTCCTTATCAAAATAATTTCATTTATCAGGAATTTATAGAATTAAATGAATATAATAAAGAGTATTATCAAGCAGGAGTATTTTTTGCTTATGAAGGTTGTGGTTTAGGTTTTAGAAAAGGTTCTATGATATTAGACAATACCTCTAAATTTGTAGGACATATTATCGAGGAATAAAAATGAAAATTGTATGTTTAGATGCTAAAACTCTGGGAAATTATGATTTATCTATCTTTAATGATTTTGGTGAGTTTAAATCTTATGAAATTACTAAAAAAGATGAGGTGATTGAAAGATTAAAAGAAGCAGATGTTGCAATGGTTAATAAAATTATCATTGATAAGGAAGTAATTGATAATACAAATTTAAAACTCATTTTAGAAACAGCAACAGGAGTAAATAATATCGATGTTACTTATGCTAACTCTAAAGGAATCAAGGTTAAAAATGTCGAAGCTTACTCAACTAAAAGCGTAGTGCAACATACTTTTGCTTTACTTTTTGCTTTTTTAAATCAAATTATTTATTATGATAAATGGTGCAAAGAACAAAAGTGGGTTCAAAGTCCTATATTTACAGATTTTAGCAAAATTTTACATTCTTTAGAGAATAAAAAATATGGTATTATAGGACTTGGAACTATAGGAAAAGAAGTGGCTAAGATTGCAAATTCTTTTGGGGCTAATGTTTGTTATTATTCTACTTCAGGACTCAATCATAATAGCGATTATATTTCTTTAAATTTAGATGAGTTATTAAATACTTGTGATATTATTAGTATTCATGCCCCTTTAAATGATAAAACTTATAATTTAATTGATTATGAAAAAATGAAACTTTTAAAAGATAGTGCAATTTTAATTAATGTCGGTAGAGGCGGGATTATCAATGAGCAAGATCTAGCAAAAATTATGGATGAAAAAGGAATTCGTGTAGGACTTGATGTATTGGAAAAAGAACCAATGATGCAAGATCATCCTCTTTTAAAAATCAAAAATATACAAAATTTAATTCTTACTCCGCATATTGCTTGGGCAAGTGAAGAGGCTATTGATAATTTAATGAAAAAAGTATATCAAAATCTTAAAGAATGGATTGAAAATGGCAAATGAGCATAGTTTTGATATTTCAGCAGCAATTGATAAACAAGAGCTAAAAAATGCTTTTGAACAAGCAAAAAAAGAGCTTGATACGCGTTATGATTTAAAAGGTATAAAAACTGAAATTGAATACAATGAAAAAGAAAATATTTTTAAATTAAATTCTTCAAGTGAAGCAAAACTTGATGTTTTAAAGGATATTTTAATCTCTAAATTTATTAAAAGAGGTATTAATTCTAATGCGGTTAAAGAGCTTTTAAAAGAAAAAGGAGCAATGTATCGTTTAAGTTTAAAGGTAAATGATAGCATAGATAGCGAAAATGCTAAAAAAATTAATAAAGCAATCAAAGATAGCAAATTTAAGGTAAATTCTAGCATACGAGGTGATGAGATTCGCGTAGTTTCAAAGCAAATTGATGATTTACAAAGTATAATGCATTTAGTAAAAAATCTTAATTTAGATCTTAATTTGACTTTTAAGAATTTAAAGTAATGAAGAAAATATATCTTCTTATTATTTTATTTTTTTTAGGTGCTTGTTCCATAAAAACTCATGAAACAAATACTAAAAGTGTTATGATCGGTTTTAATTCTTCTTTTGTGCGTATTCAAGATGTAGGTTTTTTAGAACAAAATGATAAAGTAACTTATCTAGAAATTTATAAATTAGGGAAAGCCTTTTTTAGAATTAAAATAGAAGATAAAATTTGTTTAAATGAAATTTGTTATGATAAAAAGCTTTTCAATAAAAGATTTTTTAAAAATTCTTTTTATGATGATTTTTTAGAAGATATTTTAAAAAATAAACCTTTATTTAATGCCAAAAACTTGCAAAAACAAGATTGTGGTTTTACTCAATCAATTAAAGGATTAGATTATGATATTGTTTATGAGATTTGCAATAATCAAACGTTTTTTTTAGATAAATTAAATAAAACAAAAATTACAATACAAAAGCTTGATTAAATCCTTAAGGAAATTTATGTTAGATCTTAAAGAGTTTTTAAATACAAAAGATATAGAAAAAACAAAACTTTATCAAAAACTCAAATGCTCTAAAAATGAAGCTTTGATTTTGAAAGAACTTTGCAAAAATTATGTTGTTTCTGTATCAAGTATTAATGCTTTTGCCTTATTAAGTGGGATTTTTAAACAAGAAAAATATGCTTATTTAGATGCTTTAGAAGATTTAAAAAAGCTTTTAGAAAGAGGGTTTATTACCCAAAGTTTAAATTTTTTAAAAAGTTCTAGAGTGGGTAAAATTTCAAATTCGAGATTAAATCTTTTGCAAAGTGATATTAGTTTAAGTGAGTATTTTTTAGACTTTTTAGAAGATAAACCTAAATTAAAACTTAATAAAAAAGATCCTTATGAGAATTTTTTAGAATATTTAAAAGATGAGTTTTATAAAATTGAACTCTATGAAAAATTAAGTTTTATTAAGCTTAATTCTTATAATCTGGAACTTAAAAATCAAATCAAAGAATTTGAAAAATACATAAAAGAACGTTTAAAGCTTAGTAAATTTTATAATGTTTTAGCTGATATTTTTAAAGAAAATAAGTTAAATTATAAAGAACAGATTTTGTTTTTAGCACTTTTAAGGGAAGAATATGCCTTAACAAATGAAAATTCTAGTTCAAGGGAATTTAATTTTTTACTTTCTTTGATTAGCGAAAATGATTTAGATAAAAGAGCTAATAAAAAATTACTAGAAGAAGGATCAAAACTTATTGATCTTGACTTAATTGAATATGATGAGTATTTACAAGATTTTGGAGAGTTAGCGAGGAGTTTTTTTATTAGTGATAAAATTCTGCAAAGAGTTGTAAATTTTGAACCAAAACAAAATAAAAAAATTAAATTAGAGAGTGTTTTAAAAGAGCAAGATATTTTTGAACTTATAGAACCAAATACTGATATAAATGACATTATAATGCCTAAACAAACCAAAGAGCTTTTAGATACTATTTTAAAGCAACAAGATAAAAAAGTTTTAGAAAGACTTACTAAATGGGGTATTAAAACGGGTAAGGATATTGAAGCAAAAATCATTTTTTATGGACCAGCTGGGACGGGCAAAACTATGTCAGCTCTTTCTTTAGCTAAATCGATGAAAAAATCAGTTCTTAGTTTTGATTGTTCTAAAATTTTAAGCAAATGGGTTGGAGAAAGCGAGCAAAATGTAAGAAAAATTTTCGATACTTATAAAAATATCACCCAAACTTGTAAACAAAATCCTATACTTTTGCTTAATGAGGCTGATCAGTTTTTAAGCACAAGAATAGAAAGTACTAGCGGAAGCGATAAAATGCACAATCAAATGCAAAATATTTTTTTAGAGCAAATAGAGAAATTTAATGGAGTAATTATTGCAACAACAAATTTCTTAGAAAGTTTAGATAGTGCTTTTTCAAGAAGATTTGATTATAAAATTGAATTTAAAAAACCAGATTTTGAAGATAGGCTTAAAATTTGGAAGAAATTTTTGCCCAAAAATGCTGAATTTGATAAAGAATTTGATGAAAAAATTTTAGCAAATTATGAATTAAGTGGAGCGCAAATTTTAATGGTGGTAAAAAATACTGCCTTAAAAGCCGCAGTTTCTAAAGAAGGAATTTTTAAAATGAAAGATTTTATAGAAAACATACAAAAAGAATTTAATTCTAGTTTTGATAAAACAAAGATAGTGGGTTTAATTTAAATAATATAAAATTTTAGATTTTTAAAATCTAACCAAACCCACTTATTTAATCTCCAAAACAAATTTATCCTCTTTATCCTTAAAAGTAAAAACTTTATTTTTACAAGGATAAGAAATAGAATTTTCTTTCATAAAAGAATTTCTATTTTT
>NZ_QPGR01000030.1 GCF_004323845.1 Campylobacter novaezeelandiae
ATAATGGAATGTTTGATAATGATGGTAGCACTCATACAGGATTTGCTCAATTTAATTATGTATGGTAAAAACTTAAGTTACTAGTTTAATCTCTCCTAAACCCAAATGACTTTAGGTTGTTTGGGTTGTTTTTATAAATAATTTTTTAGTAAATTTATATCATAATTTCAAGTTTTTAAAACTTTTTAGTAGGAAAGCTCTATGTTTGATAGAATTTATTATTATTATTTTAATGCTAATTATGAAAAATGCTTAGAATTAAGTGAGAGATTTTTGAAAGAAAATCAAAAATTTGCTTTAGAATTTGCTATGCTCTCATCTTATAAACTTTCACTTTTTCAAAAAGCCTTATATTATGCCCAAGAGCTTTTTTCTATAAATCCAACAAGTTTTAATGGCCTTATGCTTTCTAAAAGTTATATTGAAAATCTAAGATTTGATGAAGCTTTAAATTTATTGCAACAACTTTTAGATCGTAAAGATGATTTGCAAAATGAAATTAATTTACAATTGGCTTTTCTTTATAAAATTATAAATAAATTTGAAGAGTCTGAGAAGATTTTTAAAGAGTTGCTTTCAAAAGATTTGTATAATCTAGATCTTTGGAAAGAATACGCAGAGATTTATTTTAAAAAAGATTTTGTTAAAGCACTTGATGCACATGAAGAATTGTATAATTTTATGCAAAAGCTCATAGAGAAATTGCAAGATGGAACTCTTATGGGACGTCATAATCCTAATTTAAACAATCTTCAAGATAGACTTCATAGCAAAACTAAAGAAAATCTTACGGTTTCAAAAATACATGATTTTTTAGCTCATCAGATTTTACCACAAAAAGCATATTTGCTTTTTAAACTTTTTAAAATATCTGATTCTTTAAAGCTTTTTCAATCGCTAGAAGAAGCAAATCAACACCATCCACAATTTTGGCAAAATTATGCCAAGGTGTTAGAATTTAGCTCTAATTATCAAAGTGCTTATAATGCATATCAAAAATGTTTAAGTTTAAATACCCATGCAACTTATCAATTTGATCTTGCGTATCTTTTAATGCGTATGGGTGTAGATGATAATTTTGAAGAAGGTAAAAAGTATTATGAAAGTAGATTATTTTATGCACATAATGAAACTTTTTCTACTTATCATTATAATGAAAGCATAAAAGCTTTTAATAAATCGGGTGTAGATGCTTTTAAAAACAAGGAAATTTTAGTATTTTGCGAACAAGGTTTTGGGGATACTATAATGTATGCAAGATGTTTAGAAAAGCTTTGTAAAATCGCTTCAAGAGTTTTATTTGCTCCTCAAAGTGCGATGTATGAAATGTTTAAAAATCAAATAAAAATTTTAAATCAAAATGATGATATTTTTAAAAATTTAAAAGTTTTAAAAAACCTGCCTAAAAAATTTGATTATGCTATTCCTATTTGTTCTTTGCCTTTTTTAGTTGATATCAAATTAAATGAAATTTTGCGCTTAAAAACACCTATATTGCCACAAAAAAGACCGCAAAATAAAAAGAAAAAACTTGGAATTTTTTATTTTACCCCTAATGCAGATGGATCTGATTTGTTAAGAAATTTCAAATTTGAATTATTGTTTGATATTTTGAAAGATTTAGATTATGAAATTATTTCTTTTCAAATGCAATCAAATGAAAATTTACTTAAAAGCATAGAAGATAGAAGTAAAAAAATAAAAAATTGGAATGATACTTTCAATAATTTATCTGATATTGATTGTATGATTAGCATTGATAGTGCAATTGCTCATTTAAGTTTGGCTATGGATATCCCAACGATCGTTCTTTTACATCCTAGGTTTGATTGGCGTTGGGGGAAATTTGAAGATCCTAAAAGTTTTTTTTGGCCAAAAGCAAAATGTTTTGTTTTGAAAGATGAAGAAGAAGTAAAAAGAAATTTACAAAAATTGATTAAAGATATTTTGCATTAAAGCTTTTTAAGCTTTAATTTATTTGTGATTTAAATTTGATTTTTTAATATTTTTTAGGATTGTAAATTTATATTTTTTGAAAAATAATAAGATTTGGTGGAAGCGAGGGGAATTGAATTATTATTTAAAAATACTTAAAAATAGTGTTTTGAATATTTTAATTTTCATTTTGGCTACAAAATAGCTACAAAAAATTAAAATATAAAAATAGGATTTTTTCT
>NZ_QPGR01000031.1 GCF_004323845.1 Campylobacter novaezeelandiae
AAGCATTAATTCCTTTTTTAAATTAAAGATTAAATGTTTAAAAAGTGAAGATATTTTTACTTATCCTATTGTAAGCGGTAATAAGGAGTTAATGTGAGAGATGAATTTTTAGAGTATGATTTTTATAGGTTGATTAGAAAACTTCTTAAAAACTATAATAAAAAAGATATTTTTTTAAGATCAAATCCTAGCTTAAAACATCCCAATAAAGAAATCGAGGCTATTAAATTTAATAAAAAAAATCAAAAAATTCTAATTGAAATAATAGTTAATTTTATAGGATTACAAGGAAGCACTTCTCAATTACCTAGCTATATGTTAGACAAACTATCAAGAAGTCAAAATAGTTCAGAATGGACTTTATTTTTTGATTTCTTTAATCACTATATACTATGGTTATTTTTTGAAAGTAAAAATTTAAGAAATTATGCAAGATCTTTTAAAGAAGATTTCAGTGATACTTTATCTAGGATATTATTTTCTTTACTTGGGATTGAAAATAATAATATCGCTAAAAAATATTTGCAATTTGCTCCCTTGCTTTTAAGTTTTAGACGACCAAAATACTATATAGAAAAAGCTTTGGAAAGTAATTTTAATCTATATAATAAAATAAGCATTATAGAAAATATCCCTCATCAAATTACAATTCCATCATATGAAAAAAATAAACTGGGTTCAAAAAACAATATTCTGGGAAATAATTTAATTTTAGGAAAAAAAATTACATCTTACAATAGCAAAATAGCTATTTATATAAAAAATATAGAATATGAGCAAGCTTTAAATTTTTTTCCTGGAAAAAAATCCTATCAAGAATTAAAAGAAAGTATCGTTTTTTTAACTAATAATGAATTTGATACGGATTTATATTTAAAAATTAAATATAATAAAAAAATGAGTTTTACTTTAGGAGATAAAAGCTCCTCAAAACTTGGGCTAGCAAAAATTCTAAAAAAGCCCAAAAACTCTTATAGTTTTATATATACAAAATTATAAATTTAGAAATTTATAATATTTATTTTGACTATTACAAATACTCTAATTTGCAAGTTATCTATTTTAAAAGTATCAAAAATTCATCTTTATCTAAAAAATAATAGTACTTTGAAACTTTGCAATAATTTACCTTTATCTTTTTGTAATAAATTTTACAAATCTTACGCCTTTAAAACTTCCCTAATCTCTATCTTTTAAAAAACACAAAAAAGAATTATATACGTTTATTATTTTAACAATGTCATTTATAAATAAAAGGTTATATAAAAGCTTGATATCTCTGCATAAATTTTAAATATAATCTTGCTACTTTATTAAAATCATTTATAAAAAATATCTTTATATATCAAATCTAAAAATTTATCAAGTACTTACAATTTATCGCTTAAAAAGTTTAAATTATTATTAATAAACGATTTTATATTTTAAGCATTTTATTAAAAGTGCTTGTGAAAATATTCCCACAAGTCATACTTCTACCTTCCATATATTCTTGTTGCAAATTACTAAGACTTGCTATGATAACTATGATTTAAAGCTAAAGCAACGCTATACAATGAAGCAATAATCACTA
>NZ_QPGR01000032.1 GCF_004323845.1 Campylobacter novaezeelandiae
TCATCCCTATCCTTCTTTACTTGATCCAAATAAATTAAAGGATATAAATGAAGAATTAAATTATCATAGTATTGATGCTAATCTTGCATGGGAGTTAAACTTACCTTTACCTGATAATTATGAGTTTATTGGACTTTTTCTTCACGCGAATGGAGAGACAGCGTTAAGTAGGTTTTTAATTGAATGCGGTCTAAACTTATTTTATGTTTTTGAAAATACTGGAAGAATGCGTTATGTAAGTATTTTCAATTTTGTCCTTGAGATAAATAATAGGCAAGCCATTATTTTACTTGATTTAAATTGTAGTGAAATTAGTAAATTTGCTTATCTTTCAAATTGTAGACCTTTGATGGTTTTATTAAGAGACCCTATTGACTGTTTAAAATCTTTTTTAAATGTTAGACATCAATTAAATGGTTATGGTAATATTCCTAGATTCGATTTAAACTGTAAAAATTTTTATCAAATTCAAGATAGAATTAATTATGTGCATGAAAAGAATGGTTATTATAATCCTAATTCTTTACAAAGGTTTCCAGAAATTAATGCCATAAAAGCTATATTGGAACCTAATCATAGTATGATTAAATATATGTTTAAAAGAGATGAATTTATTCAAGCTTTTAAAAAAGAAAAGATTTATTATATAGATATGAATGAAATTCTTAAACAGAAAACCTATTTTACTTTAGAAAAACTGTCAAAAAAATTTAATTTTAATGCTCCAGATAAGAATAATAAAATATTTTCCCAAAAAATTTATTCAGTTTTAACAATCTTATTACCTGTTATTTTAGAGGTTAATTATAAAAAAATTTATATTTCAAATAGATTTTCCTCAAAGGCTCTTCCTGCTATAAAAAATTATTTTGATTTTACTAAAGAATGCGAGAATGTTTTTGATGAAAATATTATTATTTTTATGGATAATAAGGAATATGATTTACTTTATAAAAATTTAAAACTTTATAAAGAAGTATTGAATTGGATATCTCTTTTTCTAAAAAGTTTAAAAGAAAGAATTGTTCAAGAACAACAAAAAGAAATAAAAGTTTGCGAAGTACTTGAATATTTTTACATAAATAAGCAAGAAGCTCTGCAGTTTAAAAACATACTTGATTATGAGCTTACTCACATTAAAGAGCATCGTCCTGATATCATAGCTTCTTGGAAATATTATGAGGAATTTGAGAGAATGTGTCAAAAAATTAAATAAAAATTTAAGAACGGAGCGGGGGGGGGTATAATAATAATTTGTAAATATTAACCAATAAAACCTATATTAATTTAATAATTAATATAATAACCATTTTGACTTATAAAGGAACAATAATG
>NZ_QPGR01000033.1 GCF_004323845.1 Campylobacter novaezeelandiae
ATCATCAAGTATATTACTTGCTATATCACTTACTGTATTAGAAATAAGTGCTGATTCATTTGCAATCTCAACATTATCTTTAGTAGTTTGATCTATGTGAGCTACACTTTCATTGATTTGAGTAATACCTGTAGTTTGTTCTTTTATAGATTCAGCCATATCATTGATAGATTGAACAAGTAAGTTAGTATTAGCTTCTATCTCACTTAGAGATTTTTGAGTTCTCTCAGCTAGTTTTCTAACTTCATCAGCAACAACAGCAAAGCCTCGTCCATGTTCTCCTGCACGAGCTGCTTCTATTGCAGCATTAAGTGCTAGTAGGTTGATTTGATCTGCAATATCACCTATTATACTTGTTACATTTTTAATCTCTTCACTTTGAGTGATAACATCACTTGTTTTTTGAGAAACATTTTGCATAGAAGAAGTAATTTCTTCTAATGCTGCTGCTGTTTCTTCTAATGAAGCTGCTTGAGAATTAGAAGAATTTGTTAAAGATTGAACTGCAGTTTGAAGTTTTCCACTCTCATCTGCTAAAGAATTTGCAAAGTCAGAGCTTTGTTTTAACATTTTAATAATTTCTTGTCCTAAGGCATTTGTAGTTACTTCAACTGCACCTTTAGCATCTTTTACTTCTGTTGTAAAGTCTAAGGCTCTATAACTATTAAATACTCTTTGGATTTCATTCATATTAGAACCTATTTTTTCTTGTAAAACATCTAAGAGTTTATTAAGAACGTTTTTAAGTTCAATTAATTGTGGGTTTCTAGGATTTGCAGTAATTCTTGCAGTTAAATCTCCTTTTTCTACTACTTGAACTGTTCCTACGCTTTCTTTTACTGCTTGATTATCTTGTTCTAAACCTTGTTTAGTTTGGAGTATGTTTTCATTGAT
>NZ_QPGR01000034.1 GCF_004323845.1 Campylobacter novaezeelandiae
TGATGGCATTTGATATTTGACCAAATTCATCATTTGTTTTTATATTAATGGTTGATACATTATTTGTTTTATGATTAATAAAATCAAAGAATGAGTTAAGACCATTTTGGATAGTGGTGAGTGGGGATAAGAAATAATTATTAACAAGATATAAAAATATTAAAGCAAAAGCTATCATTATAATAACTACTATTGTTTGAATAAAGGCCATTTTTGTAACTGGCTCATTAACTACTTGTGCACTTTCTGTACTGCATATAGTGTACTCAGAAACTTTAGCACAGATACCTAATCTTTCCTCTTCTTTTAAATTATAAGAAAAGAATTTATAATCTCCATTTTCCTTATAAGCATTGATTACTGGAGTATGATCTACAGAGGAATCTAAAAGTTTTTTTTGTGTAGCAATAAAAATTTGATTATTTTTGTCAAATAAAAGAGAGTTACCTGGGTTAGTTTCAAATTCTTTCTGTAAATCTTCTACTAAAACATCAATAGCTAAAACTCCTATAAATTTACCATCTTTATAAAGAGCTTTTGAATAAGTAAAACAAGGAAGATTTGATGTTACATCAATATAAGAAGGAGTTATATAAATTCCATTTGTTTTTAAAGCTTCTTGATAATAATCTCTAGTTCTTGCATCATAATTATCAGCTTTTCCATAAATACCAAAATTTTTTCCTTTGGCATCAGAATCTGTATCACTTACAACAAGCTCTCCATCTGGTTGAGCAATATAAGCTGCTAAAAATCCTCCAGCTTCTCTTAATAGTTTTAAATCATCTCCTATATTTTCCATTAAAGATTGTTGGTTATTTAGCTGGTCATAGGAAAATGATAAAATTCTTTTTGCGAAATTTTCAAGAGT
>NZ_QPGR01000035.1 GCF_004323845.1 Campylobacter novaezeelandiae
TTCTTTCCAACATACAAACATAATCAGGCTTAATACCATGTTTAGCTAATATAGCATAAGCACTATCTGCACAAAATATTGTGGCTTTGTTTTGATATTCTTTTAGAATGGGTAGTTGTTTAGTGAGTGAAGGTCCTGTTGAAACTATTATGGCTGTATCACTTAAATTTGATCTTTTAGTGAGTAATTCTTTAAAAGTAGGATTTGTGATCATTTTAGGTAGATTATAGGTAAATTGTTCTATACCTTGTAAAGCATCTAAGGGATCATTTCCATAAGAGAATATTGCTTTTTTAAAATGACTCATCATGTTTTGATTGATATTTAGTATATCTTCTTTATATTTTTCATAATAATCAGAGCTTAATTCTAAAAAATATACTCTTGAAAAAGAAAAGAAAGGATTAGATGAACAAAGTTCATTATAATCATTTAAATTTAAGGTATTAGCATTAAGTATTATTAAAGAATTATTCTTAAGTTCATGGCAAAAGTCTATTAAGTGAAACATAATATAAATGATTTCTAATTCTTTTTCAAAGACTACTATATGTTTATGGTTTTTGTTTTGAAGTAAGGCTTTAAATAAAATACCATTTCCAAAACCATAAAAATAAAGAACAGGGTATAAGAAGTATTTATCATTATAAGTATTTAATAAGGAGTTTAATTCAGTAAGGGGGTT
>NZ_QPGR01000036.1 GCF_004323845.1 Campylobacter novaezeelandiae
CTTCACATACTTCTTTAAAGGGTTTTTCTAAGCTTCCTTCTATTCTTGCTCCACCCTCTGTGCAGTTGTAGGTGGTTATTCCTTGTTCTTTGGTAAATTGTATATCGCTTTCAAATTCTTGGCGAAATAAATTCCAAATAAAATGCGTTTTCACAAAAGAATCTTTATTCCCATAGGCTCTAACTTTTATATACTCATAAGAAAAACTTTCAAAATTTGCACTATGTTTATAATCACTAGGATGAGAATTTCCTTTTTCATCATAGGCTAAGTCTTGTCCTATTAAGATGATATTTTTGTGTTTTAAAAGACTGGCTAATATATAATTCATATTAGCTACACTATGTCCAGTTGGCATATATCCAAATTGATTAAGAGAAAGATATTGCATAAAATGTGCTTTAGAACTTACAAGCATAAAAGATCTTTTAGTATTTTCCAAATAAGAAGTAGTACTAGGATGAACTACAGATTTTAATATAAAAGTTATTCCCCCATCAATCCCCTCATATGCCTCTTTAAAGAATTCTGCCGTGAAATCAGTTCTTTCCAACATACAAACATAATCAGGCTTAATACCATGTTTAGCTAATATAGCATAAGCACTATCTGCACAAAATATTGTGGCTTTGTTTTGATATTCTTTTAGAATGGGTAGTTGTTTAGTGAG
>NZ_QPGR01000037.1 GCF_004323845.1 Campylobacter novaezeelandiae
TTAAAGAATTTAGTTTTTTAAAGGGTTTATTTAAATCTTTAATCAGTAATTCTTCACATACTTCTTTAAAGGGTTTTTCTAAGCTTCCTTCTATTCTTGCTCCACCCTCTGTGCAGTTGTAGGTGGTAGAAAAAATATTTTCATTAATAATTTGTTCCAAAAAAGATTTAAAATACACCCAAATTCCATGTGTTGTAACTTTTCCATTACCACCATAAGCCATTATTTCTATATGCTCTTCTTCACTCTCAAAATTTGATCCGTGTTTATAATCACTAGGATGAGAATTTCCTTTTTCATCATAGGCTAAGTCTTGTCCTATTAAGATGATATTTTTGTGTTTTAAAAGCATAGCTAAAGAGTAATTCATATAAGCTACACTTGGACCACCACCAAGATAACCAAATAAATGAAGTTTAAAATCAAGACACATTCTAGATGGTTTTGAAACAAGCATAAAAGAACGATTTTCAAGATAAGAAAGTGCTTTTGGATGAACCAATGAAGCAAGAATAAAAAGCACTCCCCCATCAATCCCCTCATATGCCTCTTTAAAGAATTCTGCCGTGAAATCAGTTCTTTCCAACATACAAACATAATCAGGCTTAATACCATGTTTAGCTAATATAGCATAAGCACTATCTGCACAA
>NZ_QPGR01000038.1 GCF_004323845.1 Campylobacter novaezeelandiae
TTTATATAACTCCTTCTTATATTGATGTAACATCAAATCTTCCTTGTTTTACTTATTCAAAAGCTCTTTATAAAGATGGTAAATTTATAGGAGTTTTAGCTATTGATGTTTTAGTAGAAGATTTACAAAAAGAATTTGAAACTAACCCAGGAAGAACTTTTGTTTTTGATAAAAATAATAAAGTTTTTGTCTCAACAGATAAAGAACAATTAAAAGAAGGTTATAATGTAGATCAAATTGCAAATATTGCAAAAACAAAAGCTGATTTGGAACCTTTTGAGTATCAACGCACTAAAGATAGTTCTCAAAGATTTGGAATTTGTACTAGAATCGGAGATTATACAGCTTGTATAGGAGAGTCATTAGATGTGATAAAAAGCTCTGCAAATAAAATGGCTTACATACAAATAGTAGTTGTTATTGTGATGATAGCAATAAGTATTATATTGCTTTATATTATCCTTTCTAAGCTTCTCTCCCCACTCACCACTATCCAAAATGGTCTTAACTCATTCTTTGATTTTATTAATCATAAAACAAATAATGTATCAACCATTAATATAAAAACAAATGATGAATTTGGTCAAATATCAAATGCC
>NZ_QPGR01000039.1 GCF_004323845.1 Campylobacter novaezeelandiae
CTGCTAAAAATCCTCCAGCTTCTCTTAATAGTTTTAAATCATCTCCTATATTTTCCATTAAAGATTGTTGGTTATTTAGCTGGTCATAGGAAAATGATAAAATTCTTTTTGCGAAATTTTCAAGAGTTTTTGAATTATTTTTCTGAAAATTGATAATAGACTCTTGAGCTACTTTTAATACATTACTTTGGGACTTTAATTCTGCTTTACCTAAAGCTTCCTTAGAAAAATAAAAAGTAACTATGCCTAAAACAATCAAACACACAATAGCTACAATATTAGCTATTAAAGAGATTTTAAATTTAACACTGCTTATTTTCATCTAAAAATCCTTCAAAATAAAAATAATAAATGTGGTTATTATATAATAAAAAACAATCTATTAATTCCATATTTAAAAAATTTTAGTAAGAAAAAAATATAAGAAGTTAAAAAAATCTGATGAAAGATTGATATTTTATTTATTTCTAGAGAGCCTTAGCTCTCTAGTATATTAAAATCTTTTTTTCTTTACATCATCAAGTATATTACTTGCTATATCACTTACTGTATTAGAAATAAGTGCTGATTCATTTGCAATCTCAACATTATCTT